>JAQVTR010000106.1 GCA_028699915.1 Fidelibacterota bacterium | reverse complement strand
GGTGTGGAAGGCAGGCGGAACAGCAGATCACGTTACGGCGCAAAGCGGCCGAAATCTTAATTGTGGAGAAATTCGATGTCAAGAAGGAATAAGCCACCCAAACGCGACGTATTACCCGACCCCAAGTTCAGTTCCAGGATCGTGACCAAATTTGTCAACAATTTAATGGAGCGCGGAAAAAAAGGGGTTGCCGAAAAGATCATGTATGATGCGATCAACGTGCTGGATCAGCAGAGCGGCGGAAAAGGACTGGAAGTATTCCAGAAAGCGCTCGACAATGTTGCTCCGGTACTGGAAGTAAAATCAAAGCGGATCGGCGGGGCGACCTATCAGGTTCCCGTGGAAGTCCGCCGTGACCGCCGTTACGCGCTGGCAATGCGCTGGATCATTACGTATTCCACTGCGCGTTCCGGGAACACCATGGCCCAGAAGCTGGCTGCCGAACTGATGGCGGCGTCCAAGGGCGAAGGTTCCGCGGTCAAGAAAAAGGAAGATACGCACAGAATGGCTGAAGCGAATAGGGCATTTGCACACTTCAGCCGTTAAAACGGAAAAGAGTAGTACGTGGCTTTAGACCTGTCAAAATTGCGGAATATCGGAATTATGGCGCACATTGATGCCGGTAAAACGACAACAACGGAGCGTATCCTTTATTATACCGGAATGTCTCACCGTCTGGGTGAAGTACACGAAGGCACCGCAATTATGGACTGGATGGAACAGGAAAAGGAGCGGGGGATCACGATCACATCCGCTTCGACCACCTGTAAGTGGGCAGGGCACCGCATCAACATCATCGATACACCGGGACATGTTGATTTCACAGCCGAAGTCGAACGCTCCCTGCGCGTCCTCGATGGTGCGGTCGCTCTCTTTTGCGGTGTCGGCGGCGTGGAGCCGCAGTCCGAAACCGTCTGGAAACAGGCCAACACCTACCACGTTCCGCGTATTGCATTTGTCAACAAAATGGATCGCGCCGGCGCCGATTTTTTCAACGTGCTGGACATGATTCGCAAACGGCTCGGTGCCAATCCGCTGCCGGTTTTTATTCCCATCGGTTCCGGCGATATGTTTACCGGCATTATTGATCTGATCAATAACCACTCCATTCTTTATAAGGAAGAAACCCTGGGAACCGAGTTCGAATACGGCCCCATTCCGAAGGATATGGCCGAAAAGGTCGATGAATATCGCTATCATCTGATCGAAGAGGTCGCTTCTTACGACGATTCGCTCCTTGAAAAATATCTGGAAGGCTCCGAGCTTTCCCAAAGCGAGATCAAAGCCGCGATCCGTATCGGAACCATCCGCGGCGATATTATCCCGGTCCTTGCAGGCTCCGCTTTCAAGAATAAAGGTATCCAGGAACTGCTGAATGCCGTGGTGGATTATCTGCCGTCTCCATTGGACCTGCCGGAAGTCAAGGGCATTTCACCCAAGACCGGCAAAGAGGAATTCCGCCATCCCGATCCCGATGCGCCATTCTGTGCCCTGGCCTTCAAGATCATGACCGATCCTTATGTGGGCCGTCTGACCTATCTGCGCATTTACAGCGGGACCGTCGATGCGGGGACCTATCGTCTGAACGCGGAAAACGGCAAACGCGAACGCTTCGGACGTATTTTGAAAATGCATGCCAATAAGCGTGAGGACCTTAAAACCGCAGTGGCGGGGGATATTGTTGCGGTTGTGGGATTGAAAAATACGCGCACCGGCCACACGCTTTGCGATGAAAAGCATCCCATTATTCTTGAGCAAATGGCATTCCCGGATCCGGTGATCAGCGTTTCCATCGAACCGGCCAGCAAGGCCGATCATGATGCTCTGACCGACGGACTGATCAAGCTTGCGGATGAAGATCCGACTTTTCAGGTCCGTTACGACGAAAGCACCGGCCAGACCATTATCTGGGGAATGGGCGAACTGCATCTGGATATCATCGCCGACCGTCTGCGCCGCGAATTCAAGGTAAAGGCACACGTCGGGAAGCCGCAGGTCGCCTACAAGGAAACGATCACGCAAAGCGCGCGTGTTGACGAGATCTTTAAAAAGCAGACCGGCGGAAAAGGTCAGTATGCCCGTGTCGTGATCGAGGTTGAGCCTTCGGGCGCAGGGAAAGGTTTTATTTTTGAGAACAAGATTGTCGGGGGTGCGATCCCCCGGGAATATATCCCCGCCGTTGAACGCGGGATACATGACGCATGCAAAACCGGCGTGCTCAAAGGCTATCCGATTGAGGATGTAAAAATTACGCTGTCTGACGGTGCTTTCCACCCTGTGGATTCATCCGAAATGGCGTTTCGCGCTGCCGGCAGTATTGCTTTCAGAAATGCGGTGAAAAAGGCGGGAGCCATCCTGCTGGAACCCGTCATGTCGCTGGAAGTGATCACACCGGAAGAATATCTTGGTGATGTGATGGGTGACCTCACCTCGAGAAGGGGCCAGATCAAAGGAATGGTCCCACGGCAGGACGCACAGGTCTTAAACGCCGATGTCCCCTTAGTTGAAATGTTCGGCTATGCAACAGACTTGCGGTCTATCACCCAGGGAAGGGCTGTGTTCACAATGCAGTTTGATCATTATGCACCGGCCCCCGCGTCAATCGCGGAAAAAATCAATTAGTGAAGAAAAGGAGATTTTCAAATGGCAAAAGCAAAATATGAACGTACGAAGCCGCACGTGAACATCGGAACGATCGGTCACGTAGATCATGGCAAGACGACATTGACGGCGGCGATAACGCAGGTATTGGCGAAGACGGGCAATGCGGAATTCCGTTCATTTGACAGTATTGACAACGCGCCGGAAGAGCGTGAGCGCGGAATTACGATAGCGACAGCGCACGTGGAATACCAGACGGAGAAGCGTCACTACGCGC
>JAQVTR010000049.1 GCA_028699915.1 Fidelibacterota bacterium | reverse complement strand
CGTCGAAGAAATGGAGCCTGCCGATCCGGAACTGGAAGGCGGCCTTGAATCACTTTGCTATACTCTTTGAAGAGCGTATGAGGAACTTTGATTGAAAGACCGTTTACACAAAATTATGCACACCCCCTCAAGTGACCTTCTTTGACCTTTCCCCCATTTTTCAAACAGTCTGATGTGTTAGTATAAATTGCCTCCCCGCATAAAAAAGGGTTCAGGTCTGCCCCGTTTATGCGTATATTTGCCTTGAAGGTCACTATTTTAAGGAGCTTATGAATACGTTGAAATTCCTCACATGCGATCAGGTCCGCGGCATCGTTGCCGCTTACGGGTCTCCCCTTTATGTCTACAGCGAAGCGGTCCTGCGGAAGTCCGCGCAGACCGCCCTTGCTTTCCCGAACGCTTACGGACTGACGGTCCGCTATGCGATCAAGGCGAACTCCACGGGAGCCATCCTGTCCCTTTTCAATAGCATGGGGATCCACTTCGACGCCAGTTCCTCCTATGAGGTCCACCGTCTGCTCCTGAACGGAGTCCATCCCTCCCGCATTCAGCTGACCGCGCAGGAACTGGCTCCCGATCTGAAAGAACTGGTGGAACGCGGCATCTTGTTCAATGCCTGCTCCCTGCATCAGCTTGAGACCTACGGGAAATGCCGTCCGGGCCGGGACGTCAGCATTCGCATCAATCCCGGTATCGGAAGCGGGCACTCCAACCGAACGAATGTCGGCGGACCCTCCTCCAGCTTCGGCATCTGGATCGATCACCTTAAGGACGTGACAGCCCTTGCAGACACATACCGGCTCCGTATCACCAAACTGCATTCCCATATCGGCTCCGGGTCGGATCCCCGGGTCTGGAAAAAGGTCGTGGGCATGAACCTGGATGCCGTCCGGGCGCTTCCGGATGTCACGGTCCTGAACATGGGCGGGGGATTCAAGATCGGACGCATGCCCGAAGAGCACACCACCGACCTGAGGGTCATCGGCGACAGCGTAAAGCCCTTGTTCGAACAATTTTTTGCCGAGACCGGAAGAAAGATCGCGCTGGAGATCGAGCCCGGTACCTGGCTGGCCGCCGCAGGCGGTGCGCTGATCACCGCCATTGACGACAAAGTGGATACCGGAAAAGAAGGGTATATCTTCCTGAAAACCGATACCGGCATGAGCGAGATCCTGCGGCCGACCCTCTACGGCGCACGGCATATGATCCGCCATGTGCCCCGGACAGGCGAGCCCTCTGCAGATCGCGAATCGGTCGTTATCGTCGGCCATGCCTGCGAAAGCGGCGATATCCTGACCCCCGTTCCCGGCGATTCGGAAGGCGTAGACACCCTTACACTTCCAAAGGCCGCTATCGGCGACTATCTGGTGATCGAAGACGCCGGCGCTTACTGCGCTTCGATGTGCGCGGTGAACTATAATTCCTTTCCTCAGGCAGCCGAGGTCATGCTCCGGGAAAACGGCGAAACCACCCTTATCCGCAAGCGGCAAACCCTGGAGCAAATGCTTCAGAATGAGTTATGAATTATGAGTTATTTCGTTCAAGGTTTAAAGTTCAAAGTTCAAAGTTCAAAGTTCAAAGTTGAAAGTTCAAAGTGCAAATAGACAAAACTACTTACTACATACTACCTACTACATACCTTCCTGCCTCAAATTAAAATAAGCGGATGATAAAATGGAAATCAAGCCATCAACATTATACATCGTGGGAACGCCGATCGGGAATCTGGAGGATATCAGCTACCGGGCGGTGCAGGTGCTGAAAGACGCGGATGTGATCGTCTGCGAGGATACCCGTGTGACTGGCATTTTGATGGCCCGCTATGAAATTCCCAAAAAGCCACTGCTCCCCCATTATAAAAACCGCGAGGCCGATACCATTGGGCCGGTACTGAAGCATCTGCAGGAAGGCAGGAGCATCGCGCTGGTCTCGGACGCCGGTACGCCGGGCATCAGCGATCCGGGATGTTTTCTGGTCTCCGAGGTTGTCAGGGCCGGTTTTACCGTCGAGCCTATTCCCGGTCCCAGCGCCGCTACGGCCCTGCTTTCTGTCTCCCACATCCCGAATACGCACTTTTACTTTGAGGGCTTCCTGCCGCATAAGAAAGGCCGCCAGACGCGCCTGAAATTCCTGGCGGACATGGATTGCGGGGTGGTCTTTTACGAATCGACCCACCGCATCATGAAATTCCTTGCCGAGATCCTGGAATATTTCGGCGACCGCAAGATCCTGCTCGGCCGCGAACTGACCAAGCTGCATGAGACCGTTTTCCGGGGGACCGTTTCCGGGGCGATCGCTTTTTTTGAGGAGCATTCGCAGAAGGGGGAGTTCGTCATCTATATCCACGGAAAGATTGACAGCTAATTTCCATCCAAAAATGCCATCAAATATTTAAAGGACTGTTATCCTAAGCGGAGCCCTCTGAAAGAGGGCGCAGTCGAAGGATCTCTTCTTTTGCACGTCAATGCTTTGTTCCTGTCGGAAATGTAAATGCACATTCTGCAATAGAGGAGATCCCTCGACTACGCTCGGGATGACAGCATTATTTTATGTTAATTCGTGAAAATCCGTGAAATTCGTGGATGATATTCGTGGCCTTCGCGGATAAGGTCAGAGGCCAAGCAACAAGCTCCAGGACAGATAGAAACTGCGGGTGGCGGCAGGCCAGTAATTGTCAATGCGTTCCTCCGGACTGTTATAGTACACGTAGCCGAAGGTCTCGTACAGAGTGTTAAAGAGGTTGTTGACCCGCAGATTGACGGAATGCTTCATTTTCAAAAAATTCAGGGGAATATTCAGTCCGATATCCGCCACCCAATAGGGATCGATGGCCGCGGATTCCGTATTCATAAAGTCGATATATTGTTTGCCGCAGTAGCGCAGATTCAGCCAGGGAGAGAAACGCTCGTGATGCCAGGCAAGGCGGAACTTGGCCTGCAGCGCCGGAAACGCCGGGATCCGTTTGCCGGCGTAATCCGCAATGCCGCCGAAACCGCCCCAGCCCAGAGAGTCCGCCGTAAATTCCACAAAGCGGTTATCCGCCAGGCTCAGATTTCCCTGAAGACGGAATCTTCCCGGCATTGCCGCCAGCGATAATTCCAGTCCCTGATGTAATGTTTTGGGCGCATTGCCGCGCAGGACCTGATCGGTATCGCGGTAGCGGTAATACACCGGGATCAGTTCGTTGCGGAAATCCATGCGGTAGAGGTTCAGGGACATTTTCAGCAGCTCGGTGCTGTAATCGAGTCCGAGTTCCAGATCGCGAAGGGATTCGTGATCGATCACTGCTTCCGTCACACTGCCGCCGTAGGGATCCGCAACCGCCGCGATCAGCGAAGGATCGCCGTCGTCATAAATGTCGTTGCTGGAAGGTTCCCGCTTTGACGTGGAAACATTCACAAAGGCGGAAAAGTCATCGCTGATCTGATAGCGCAGGCCGGCGTGCATATCCAGAAAATGATAAGGCAGAATAAAATGGAAGGGATCCTCCACGATGCCCAGGCTGTCCTGATCCAGGGTAAAGCGGTGCGTCAGATAGCGCAGGTCCGCCTGCAGATAGAGTTTCTCACCGAGCGTAAACATATCCTGAATATAGATCGAGGCGGAATTTTTCCGCGTATGGTTCAGGTAATAGGTGTAATCCGCGCCGCCGAAATCTTCGATATACACGACTTTTCCGTAGTGTTCGGAGCCGTAAAAACGCAGGTCGCCGCCCAGGGTCAGCATATGTTTGGGCAACAGATAGCGCAGGTGCCAGACCGCTCCGCTATAGCGGTTATCCAGCCATTTGCGCCGCATGATATCGATATCCGTGGAATCGTTGGGGATCCTGCCGATAAGATCGTAGTCAGCGGGATCGGAATCCGCCTTGAACTGCTGATAATAGCCGCTGCCGGCGATATGGTAGAGGCTTGCGTACATCTTGAGCTTTTCGCTGAAGAGCCGCGTATGATTGACCAGATAGACGGACTGCGTAAAAACGTCCCGGTTCACATCCGAAAAACCGCTATGGTAGGCGGTATCCGCATAAAAATTGTAGCGGCGGTCTTCGGGATCGTTCAGATCGAAACCGTACTGCGGACTGATACCGTCCCAGGAAAAATTGGTCGCCTGGTCGCCCCAGAGATATTCCGCGCGCGTCATGTGCGTCGGCTGTACCCATTGCAGGGCCACATGCGCCGCCTGCTGTTCGGTCCCGCTGCCGATGCGGTAGCCGCTGCTGTTCAGGTCCGAAAAGCGGAAGGCAAAGGAGATACCTTGTTCGGGGAAAGGGTTCCCGACATAGCTGATACTGTATTTCGATCCCGGGGCCTTCAGTCCGTAGCCATCCACATAATTGCCGTAGCCCAGGGTCGCACGTACTCCCGGCTGCAGACGGGAGATGTCGCTTTCCACATTCAGGGTTCCGCCGAAGGCGCCGGAAGCCAGGGAATTGCCGGTCCCGCGCTGGATCTGCAGTTCTGAGGCATCCTGCAGAATATCGCCGTGATCGACCCAATACACGGCATGTGCTTCGGGATCGTTGAGGGGCACGCCGTTATAGAGAATGCCGATACGGTCCTGTGTAAAGCCGCGGATATTCAGATAGCTGTAGCCCGTACCGTCCCCGGCGTCGGAGTAGGCGTAGATTCCGGGTTCCATTTCCAGTACCAGCGGTACATCCTGCCGGTGATAAAGCAGATCGATATCTTCGCGGTCCAGCACGGACATCGCCACCGGCGTTTTGCCTTCAAGGGCACGCTGCGCGGTGACAAAAACCTCGTCCGAATGCAGCACCACGGGTTCCAGCGTAACGCGGCAGTATTCTTCCCCGCATTCCAGCGTTTTTTCGGCATAGCCGATGTGGGATATTTTCAAAGTGACGGGGAAATCCCTGACGCGCAGCGAGAATTCGCCGTGTTGATCGCTGTATACGCCGTTTTTGTCGTCCAGACTGACGACCGCAGCGCCCTGCAGCGCTTTGCCGCTCTCCGCATTGATGATAATCCCGTTAAGATGGTGTTGCCCGTAGGCAAATGACAGCGCAGCCCAGAGGACTGCGGCAAGCAATGTGATCCTTTTCATGTTTTCCTCCGCCGGTATTATCCGGATCAGGTTCCAGGGTGCTTCTCAGCCGTCGGGTATAATCCGCAGCGCCCCTAACTTCAGCACATTGTAAAAATAATTTTAACAAAAGTCAAGGGCTACTTCCCGGGAACTTAGGAAGTCAGGAAGTTGGGATGTTGGGAAGTTGGGAAGTTGGGATGTTGGGAAGTTGGGAAGATAAGAAGGCAGGTCAGCGGAATTTTATTTAGTATGCGTGTAGGGAACAGGGATGCCTGTTCCCTACATGCATTTTCCCAACGCTTCCAATGTTCCATATCAACAAAAAAGGCGGCAAAGCCGCCTTTTTTGAATTCCTGTATTGATCATAATTCCAGCAGCACCGGCTTCCCGAATCCGAGTTTTTCCAGCTGTTCGAGTTGCGTTTCGGCGTCGCCGACGACCAGATAGTACATTTTTTCCGGACAGAGATAGCGCTGAGCCAGTTCTTTATGCCCTTCCAGGGTCATCTCGCGCGTGATCGTTTCTTCTTGTCGGATATAATCCGCATCTTTTCCATAGTAATCCACCATCCACAACACACTCATCAGATCCGAAAGGGTCTCGAATTTTCGCGCATTGGATTTGAGGATGGCGTTCTTGGTAAAGGTCAGGTCCTCCTCGGAAACGCCTTCGCGGTATTCTTTCATCAGGTCGCGGATGATCTCCAGCGATTCCAGGGTCGTGGCGGATCCTACGCTGGTGGATACATAGAAAGGTCCCGGGGTCTTTGTACCGCTGAATCCGGAACGGGCCCCGTAGGTATAGCCTTTTTCTTCGCGCAGGACCAGGTTGATCCGTCCGGAAAAAGCGCCGCCCAATTTATAGTTCATTACCGTAGCCGGATAAAAATCCGGATGATTGCGGTCCAGCGCCGGATATCCCACCATCAGCTGGGACTGTTTGGCTCCCGGCATGTCCACAAAATAGACTTCGGATCTTTCCGGAGCAGGTTTAAGCGGGTAAACGGGGATGTTCACTTCTTTTGCTTCCCAGTTCCGTTCCAGACTACTCAGCGCGCGCTTTACGCGGGCCGGTTTTACGGCTCCAACAATTTCAAAGGAAGCGACGGAGGGAGAGAAATTCGCTTCATAAAAAGCTTTCAGGTCATCTATGCCAATGGCTTCAACCGATGCTTCGGTCCCGCTGGACGGAATGCTCAGGATATGTTCGTTCCCGTAGAGTAATTTGCTGAATGTCTGACTGGCGACGGTGGAGGCATCCGCCTTTGCACGTTTGATGGCATTAATAGTGCGGGTCTTTGCAAGCGTAAACTGTTCCTCGTCCCAGCGGGGTTCCAGGAGGATCTCTTCCGCCAGAGTCAGGCTTTTTTCAAAATTGCGCGCCAGACAGCTGACAGCAAGAACAATGCTCTCCTGCCCGGTGTACATACGGTAACTGGCACCCAGCAGATCGATGGCTTCTTCAAGTTCTTCGGGAGTCTTGTGTTTGGTACCTTCCATCATAAGGTCGGTAATCAGGTTGGCGACACCCGGTTTTTCAAAACTGTCCAGCATGCGTCCGCCGCGCAGGATGATCTCGTAGTTAACCAGCGGCAGTTCATTGTGTCGGATACCGTAGATCTTCATACCGTTTTTCAATTCGGCATTCCAAATTCCGGGGAGCGGCACTTCAGGCATAGGGCCTTTTTTCGGCTGAACAGAGCGGTCAAAAGCGGAGGGGGTTTTTTGTATGGGTTCATCTTCCTGCTCCGCCTGCTCGACCCTTCCGGCATCCTGGATATCTTCTTCCACCACCTGCGCCCTCAACGAGGCTGCGACGATCTTGTCCGTTTCGCCTTTGGGAACAAAGCTGGCAGCGACGTAATGTTTGCCCTTGATGTATTTTTCATAGACGCGCATTACATCTTCTTTGCTTACCGACTGCAGTTTTTCCAAGTCTTTGACAACAAAGCCGGGGTCCCCGGTAAAGGTGTTGTACATTGCCAGATTAAAAGATTTATCCAGCACCGAACTCATACCGCTATAGAAACTGGTTTCCAGACGGGCTTTGACGCGCTCGATATCCCGGTCGCTGACCCCTTCCTTTTCGAACAGTACAAAAGCCTCCATGATGGCGTTCTCAACGTCATTCAAATTTTGTCCGGTATTTGCGGTAATACGAATGTAGAACTCTCCGGCCAGTTCTTTGGCATAGTTATAGGCCGAAACGGAGGAGGTCAGGTTCTTGTCCCGGACCAGTACCTTATAAAGCGGTGCTTTTTTCCCGACGGAAAGCATATGGGACAGATAACCCAGTGCATAAGCATCGTCGTGGTATTCCTCCACGGTTGGCCAGACCAGGGTCAGCTGTGCGGCACGGGCAAAATTGTCCTCGTGAAAGAGTTTCTTGGTTTCCTTCAGTACCGCTGCTTCCGCAACCAGTTTTTCCGGATCACCGTGCGGGCGGATCTCGCCAAAATATTTTTCGATCAGCGGTTTCAGCGTTTTGATATCGATATCGCCCGCAACCACCAGAGTCGCATTATTCGGTCCGTAATACGCATCATAAAAAGCCTTGACATCTTCGATCGTTGCGTTCATTACATCCTCGGCTTCGCCGATCACCTGCCAGTTGTAAGGATGATCTTCAGGATACAGGGCTTTGCCGATGACATAATCCCGGTGTCCGTACGGATTATTGTCCACCCGCTGACGTTTCTCGTTGACCACGACATTCTGCTGATTCGTGAATGCGGACGGCGTCACGGTGTTGATCAAATAGCCCATGCGGTCCGATTCCATCCAGAGGACCATTTCAAGGGCGTTTTTAGGCACCACTTCATAATAGACGGTACCGTCGGTCCAGGTGCCGCCGTTCAGAGTGCCGCCGGCATCCTGGATCATGGAAAAAAACGCATCCTGGGGTACGTTCTCCGATTCCTGGAACAGCATATGTTCAAATAAATGCGCGAATCCCGTTTTCCCGGGTTGTTCACGGTTGGAACCGACATGATACTGAATGGCAACCGCGGTGATGGGATCGCTCTTATCCACATGCAGGATCACGTCAAGTCCGTTTTCCAGCTTGTATTTTTCATAGTTGATCGCCAGATCGGACCCGCATCCCAGGAGCAGAAAAAAGGCGCTCAGGATCGCGAACAATCGGATTGTTTTCATTGATTTCTCCTTTTATTTTTTTCAAATTTTTATTCTTCCGCCGGGGAGTCCTCTGCCTTGTACATGCGGATGCAACTATCCCCCATTTTTTTCTCACGTGCCGCCGCCCATGCTTCGCTGTCGGGTTCCCCGTGAATTCCGTATTCCAGTACAAGGATCCCGCCCGCATTCAGATGTGCGCAGGCCAAGCGAAAAAAGTTCCCGTTTAATCTTTGTTCATAAGGCGGATCGGCAAAGATAATGTCAAAACGCGTATCACTGCGATCGAGATAGCGCAGGGCATCACTGCAAAAAATGGCATACTGCGTTTCCGGCACGCGGATGTTCTGCAAATTCGTGCGGATCAGTTTGACCGAACGCGGATCTTTGTCAACAAACACGGCATGAACTGCATAGCGGGACAGCGCTTCGATCCCCAGGGCTCCGCTTCCGGCAAAGAGATCCAGGACCCGGCAGCCTTCCAGTGAGCCCAGCACATTGAATATATAGGATTTAACTTTTCCGGTCGTCGGGCGAATTGCATGTTTGGGATTGCCAAGGGACAAGCCACCGTAGCGCCCGCTGATAATTCTTGTCATTATTTTCTTTCGTAATAAACGAGAGAAAGATCCATAAAATTGTTCTCTTCCCTCCCGTCGTAGACGGAGCTGATGTTGCGGATCACAAAAGCAGCCGGAATGGCGTTCAGTTCCTGCAGAAAAACGCTCAGGGAAGCGCTGCTTGCACCGCTGACACTCAGACTGATCTCGTGCTGAAGAACGATGTCTTCCAGCGTCCGTGAATCCAGCAGGTCCATCTCCGTTTTTACATCCGCCGCATGCGCTGCAAGATCCAGATAATCGTCAAACCATTCCACATCCAGATCCCAGATCCGCTCCGGACGGTCTTCCTTGTCCCAGGCGGGCAGTTCAGCCGTCATTTGAATGCGGTTGAGTTCTCCGACGACCTCCGGCTCTCCCGAAATCAGGGATGCAAACATCGCTTTCTGGCTTATTAATCCGGCGTAGGTCTGCAAAAGCATGGAATTCCGGGACAGGACGGCTATATTCATTCTGTCCTCCGCGATATCCAGACGATCTACGGTCATACCCCGGGCCAGGTTGGTCCATATGTATTCGGCTGCTTTACTGTTGCGCTTGCCAAGAGCAATTTCATTGCGAATATTCTCGTATATGACCGGACTTTCCAGCATTTTTTCTTCAACGCTTTCTTTCACGACTTCCTTGATCACCTTTTTTTCAACGGTGATCGTCTGCCGGACGGGAGGAACGGTTTTGGCGGGCGTGACCGCCTTTGTCCCGGCGGCGGGAATGCTTGCCGGAGCCGCTGCGCTTTGATCCGCTGCAGCTGTTTTCTTCCCGGATATTTCCACGGGTCCCATGATATCCGTCTGCCGGTCGCGATGCAGCCAGGAAGCGACCTTGGTACCGGCTTTATCCCAGATTATGGCAACATTGCTGCCAAAATTCACGAAGAAATCGCGGGTACCGCCCGGATTCGAGATAAAGGCTCCGAGGAGAAGGAACAAAAGCAACAGAATGATGAACAGCCAGATACGGGAACGTTTCGGGCGTTTGAATTCCTCTGAAGAAGGTTCAGGCTGCTGAAAATAAAAATCTTCGTTTCCCTCGCTGAAAGTATCGTCAAAATGCATAACATCCTTATCCTTTTCCTGATCTTGATGAGGAATCTTGTCCATCTGATCTTCGCGCAGTAGATTGATCTTCATAAATCCTCCTATAACAAAGCGCCCAAAGCGCTTGCAAACACGGTATTGTATTTTTTGTCAAACTCCGCTTCAGGTTTGCTGTAAACAGTATTGATCGGCAGAGGATCCACGATCCGAAGCGCCGGAATTCTTTGCTTCAGTTTATGCAAATGGCCGATCGCCGGCACCGAGCATGCGGCATAGAGCGGATATTTCCCGGAATCCGCTTCCCTTGCGCCCGCGATCATCTCGCAAAGTTCCAGCGGTACCGCGCCTTGCCTGGCAAAAAACACCAACGGTCCCGGCGTGCAGACAAATCGCGCATATCCGACCGGCAAATCCCCGTCCATATGCAAAAGTTCACATTGTTCTTCTTCAAGAAAACAAACAAAGTTGTGCTGGGTGTCCGTGATCTGCCTGACCACTTCGCTGAGATTGAACAAATTGATGCCGATCCCCGCAAGGGTGCAATGGTTCTGACGGCAGGCCCCGCTGAAAATATCGTAGAGGACCCTGGGAAAGTAAACCGCATTCAGAAATGCCCGGTCATCCTTCTTATGCACAAGCTTGACCTGACAATCGCTCTGCTCGATAAAATCCTTCCCGAATTTCAGTGTGTTCAGCCACAGATCGCTGTCGATCAGCGGCTGCACTTCATTTTCAGGAACTTCATCATAGCCGGACAAATGCACCAGATCCGCAGGAAAGGAGATCGCGATATCATCGCCGGGGATCTTTAGCTGCGCCAGAATTTCCCCCAGCAATTTTCCGATCTGATCCGTGGCATCCTTGCGGAAAAAAAAGCTCCGGTCAAAGTTGAGGTCCGACGAAATATAACCCAGTTGCTTAATGTTTTTCTTATTCGTGCTCGTCTCGTTCAAATAGACAAAAACTGACTCGTCATGATGTAGTGCGAGCGTGATCATAGATTATCTTTTTTTCCAGGAGCTTTCTCCGTTGATGATCGAACCGTGGCCGTCTTCCTTAAAACTGAAGAACAGGAATTTGCGTTCTTTATAAGCGTCTTTGATCGGACTCCGGATGATGACGGTATCGGATTCCTCCCCTTTGACGCTTACCTCATAGGGCTTTTCTGTCAGGGGACAATATAAGAGGGAATCCGCCAGCCTGAAACGTTTGAACTTGGTCACACGCTCAACAATGGTATCCACAACGGTATCAATGATACTTCCTACCCACAAACTGTCGCTGTATTTGTAACGGTCCTTGGATTCATCCAGAAAGATCGTATCCCAGAGTCCGGTTTCGTAATTCATTTCGACCGCAGTAAAGACATTTGCCAGGCTGGTGTCCCTGGCGGGATAAGGTTTTGAAAAGATCGTGTCATATTCCGCAAACCAGTAGCGGGGAACATTGATGCTGACCTTATCGCCCTTGTAGCTGATCAGCTGTTTGCCCGTATACTGGCTGTCGGCAAGAATGGAGTCCCGTACCGCGGAAACGAACCAGATAACGCCTTTCATGTCGGGATCGTAATAACCCGTTAATTTATGATACATGCGCTGAGCGTCCCACAATTGCTCCATTTTCCACTGGGAGCGCTGGCGCATTCTGGCTTCTTCTTTCCAGATATTGATGGGAATAAAGATGACCAGCAATAGCAGAACGACCAGGATCACAGCGATCCATTTTACCGCAAACGACCATTTTTCACTGTAATATTGCTCTTCTTGCACAGTACCTCCTCATGGCTGCAATTTAA
>JAQVTR010000105.1 GCA_028699915.1 Fidelibacterota bacterium | reverse complement strand
TTGCAGGTTTTGATAGCGGCATTCCGGTCGAAGCTCCCCAATCAGCAAGCGCCGCGCTGCTGATGCAAAACCCCTTTTACCAGATCATTATGCAGGATGTCCGGGAAGAGCTATCCTTTCCGCAGAAAAATGCCGCTGTTCCGCCACGGGAAGCCGAAGCGAATATCACCGGGGTAACGGAGATCCTTGGCATCCGCCGCCTGCTGGATCGCGAGGTTGCCACGCTGTCCTTCGGGGAAGTGCAGCTGGTGATGATCGCGGCGACCTTTCTGACTCCCGCCGATGCCTATCTTCTGGACGAGCCTTCCTCGCACCTCGATCCGCCGCTGATAGCTGCCCTCCACCGCCTGGCGCAAAATTACGCGGAAAAGGGCAAATGTATCTGTATCAGTTCCCAGATCGCCGATGAATACCGCTGCTGCGATGAGGTCTGGCTGATGGAACGGGGGGCCGTTAAGGAGGTTCTGAGCCGGGAGGCATTCCATCGTGAGCGTTTGAAGCGGGGTATTCTGACCGAAGGGGATCTGATCCGCAGGCGTCTGCGGGAACTGGGGGGAACGCAATGAAGATCCTGCCCTTCAATTACCGGATCGCGAAAGAAAAAGTTCTGCAGAACACAACGGCGATGGACCTGTCCGCCTGGAACTGCGTGGGCGTTCTTGGCCCTGTCGGCAGCGGAAAGTCCTTGCTGATCAAACTATTGGCTGACATGCAGCTCCGGGATTTGGGCGCTTTTTCCGAATATTCCTTCTGCGCTTACCTCTCGCAGGATCTGACGCAGCTGTTCACGGGCAATACGCCGCAGAGCATTCTGGAACTTTATGCCGATACGCGTTATACGGTAGGAAAGCATTTTGACCGCGGGCTTTTTGACCGCTATGCACGGCGCATGCGCATCGAAGGTCTGCTGGAAGAAAATCGCCGGCTGCTAACCTATTCGGAAGGCGAGCGTCAGCGCCTGGGCATATGCCTGGCTGCAGCCGTCAAAGCAAAGGTCTGCATCCTGGACGAGCCTACAACCGCCCTGGATACGGAAAGCCGCATGGAACTCTATAGGATTATTGCGGATATCCGCAAACGCGCACGGATATTTATGATCTCGCACCGGCTGGCCGACTGTCTTTACGTCTGCGATTATCTGATCCTTATGGAGGATCTGCATATCCGGGACCATTATCCGTTGCAGGAAATTATTGAAAAAGCAGATATTTTATCCTATTATTTGCCGCAAAGCGAGGATGAAGATGTTTGAAGATGCCATCAAAGACAAATTTGTAACCCGCGAAGCGGATACGCAATCGTTCTGGACCCTGGCCAATATGGTCAGTCTCCTGCGCATTCTGCTAACGGTCCCGGCCGTCTGGCTTTTTGTATTGGACCGCTGGGTCTGGGGAATGGTCATTTTGGGGATCTGTGTCTTTAGCGACTGGGTGGATGGTTTTCTGGCCCGCAAACGGCATGCGGTTTCCTGGTATGGAAAGGTGCTGGACCCTTTCGCCGATAAAGTGGTGGCCCTTGCCATGCTGCTGCTGATGGTCATCAAGATGGATTTTCCCCTTTGGTTCATTATCGCGATGACCTTGCGGGATGCGAGTATTTTTACCATCGGGCTGCTGCTGTACCGCAAACGTACCGTGGTCGGCGGTGCCAATGTCAGCGGCAAGATCTTTATTTTTCTCCTGACCCTGGCCGGTGTGCTCTGGCTGCTGGAATACTATTTGAATGTGGAACTTTTCGCCCGCTTTATACTCGGGGCTGCAGCCCTGATGATGTTTGTCAGCTGGGGCGTCTATCTGGTCCATAATTATAAAATGCTGACCTACCGTAAAGCGGAGAGGGAGACGGGAAGCTCAGAAGAACAAAACACGAAAGCATCATAATGGCATGGTTTAAACGAAAAAAACAGGAAGAAACGCTTCCGGAAAAAGCTCCGGAAACCCCGCAGCGCTACGAATACGGACTAAGCAAGTCGCGCAAGCGATTCCGCGAAGGGCTGCTGTCGCTTTTCGGTCTTGGCATGAAGATCGACAGCGGATTGCTGGAACGCATTGAGGCTTTTTTATACGAATCCGATCTGGGGACAGCGGTGACAGAATTGATATTGGACGAGATCGAAAAGGAGTCGCGCAAGAAGCTCCTGCTGAACGAAGCCGATATCCGAGAACTGATGCTGCGGCTTTTCGGGGAAATGTTCAAAGACGATGAACTGAGTATTCCGCTGGAACAGAATCAGCCCTGCGTGGTCCTGGTTGTGGGCGTTAACGGAGCCGGAAAAACCACCACCATCGGGAAGCTGGCGTCCCATTACAGCGCGTCGGGGAAAAAGGTGCTGATCATTGCCGCCGATACCTACCGTGCGGCCGCGATCGAGCAGCTGGATATCTGGGCGCAGCGTGCCGGCGTGGAAATTATCAAAAACCTGGAAGCGAAAAATCCTTCCGGCATCGTCTACGACGGCATTCAGGCAGGGATCAGCCGCAATGCCGATCTGATCCTTATCGATACCGCCGGAAGGCTGCATAACAAGGCGCATCTGATGCAGGAACTGGACAAGATCCGGCGGGTGATCGCAAAAGTCATTCCCGATGCGCCACACGAAACCCTGCTGGTCCTGGACGGCTCCATCGGGCAGAACAGCCTGGTCCAGGCGCGGGAATTTAGCAAAGTGACGCCCGTCAGCGGCCTGATCGTTACCAAACTTGACGGTACGGCCAAGGGCGGCAGTATGATCGCCATCCGCAAAGAGCTGCATATTCCGGTCAAATTCATCGGTTTGGGCGAAAAACTGGGAGATCTGCTTCCTTTCTCACCCGCGATGTTTGTCAATGCCCTCTTTGGCGGCTTTGAGGACCGATCATGAAAAAAGTTCACATCCTTTCGCTGGGCTGTTCCAAAAATCTGGTGGACAGTGAGGAACTGAAGGGATTACTGCTGGCAAACGGATTGATCTACAGCGACGAGCCGGAATCGGCG
>JAQVTR010000048.1:10242-12000 GCA_028699915.1 Fidelibacterota bacterium | reverse complement strand
CAGAATGGAAGAACGCCTGGCCGAACGGCAATTCAAGCTCGATCAGGCTGCTGAAAAAAGGAGGATTCGCTCCTTACAGGCAAGTTAAGAAAACTCCATTTCCCGCTGAACCAATACATGACAGGAACCCCTGCTTCGTCCCGACCAATTGGGACTGCGGAGGGCTTGTTTGGTCAGCGGAAAACCTGGAACCTTGAACCTGGAACCTTGATCCTTGAACCTTGATCCTTGAACCTTGAACCTTGAACTTAACCAAGGACCCAAGCGAAGTCCGCCTGGAGCCGGGGAGGGGAAGAGACGCACGCGTTGAACGTCTAGAGGAACATGCGATCATCAAATGGGAAATCATCCGCGGAGATGATACTGATCTTGCTGAAATCCGGATGATCGGGATTGAGAAGGTAGTTGTGATCCCCGGGAACGACCGCAGAGGGAACCCGCAGGACACAGACCGCATTCGAGGCGATAAAATCATCCCCGATTTTTCGCGTTTTTAAGATACCGGCGTCGCTTCGCCAGTCCGCCGGCAGGGTATTGATGTCAATGATATCCTGATTCAAGCTATCCGGAATGTCGATGTTCATCATGACATAATCCCGGGGGATGACGGTGGAAGACAAATGCACATAGGCTTCCAGCAGGGACAAAGCCCGGCTGGCGGATGTATAGACCATAGCGATCCCTTTGGAATTCCAGCGCCCGCCGGCCGCAGCGGCTCCGGCGCCGGAAAGGGAGTCCGAATATTTCTTTTTGGATAGCCGGTAAACCCGCATCAGGCAAAAACCCCATGCTCAATGCGCGTAAGTTCATCCATGACCAGCGCTCTGCCGTAGGAAGTGCTCAATAGATCGATAGGACGGGTATTGCCGAATGCGGGAATGGAGGAATACAGCCAGTGTTTGAAAATATCCATTTTTCCGAATACAACAACGCCCCGTTCAAGGACTTCCATCATGCCGACGATCTTCTCGGACTGAGAAACTTTAAAAGGTTTATTTGCCTGCTTGTACCTGTCCAGGGTTTTAATGGAAACGTCAAGGAAGGCGGCCCACTCGTCTTTGCTGAAAGGGGTTTTATCCCGCAAAGCTTCAAAGAGGGAATAGGATAAACCCGACATGATCAGCTGGTTCAGCCGGACCTTGTTATCAAAAAGGCTGCGGTATTCCACTGTAACTGCATCATGAACCTGCGGATCGTTCAAACCGTCAAGCATCGCATACAAGAGCGTTTCCGATTTTTTATGGACCCGTGTTTCTTTATTCATAAGGCCTCCGGTCATTTGTCTGCAAGATATGGACAAATGACCGATATTACAAGAAAAATTTTACAGATTGACATAATAATTGCCTGCACGCCGAAGTCCTCCAATCGGCGAAGCGTAGGAGTGAACGCTTGCCGGCCGTAGCGCTTTGCGGCAACGCAAGGGCGAAGCGGAATGAAGGACAGAGGGAGGAAAGCATTGAGTCAAATAAATTGGGGCAAATAAATTGGGGCAAATAAATTGAGTCAAATTAATTGACTCAAATTAATTGACTCAAAACTGTTACCCATCTCTTGACACAAAACTGTTACCTATGTGTTGACACATACATGTTGACACATACATGTTGACACATACAACCTTGAACCTGGAACCTTGAACCTTGAACCTTGAACCTGGAGCCTGGAATCCCGCATAACTCATAACTCATCATTCATAACTCCCGCAAACTATCGTAAAATTTATTTTTATTCGCCGCAGCAAAAGCTTATATTGGC
>JAQVTR010000048.1:0-10142 GCA_028699915.1 Fidelibacterota bacterium | reverse complement strand
GAACCTTGAACCTTGAACCTTGAACCTGGAGCCTGGAATCCCGCATAACTCATAACTCATCATTCATAACTCCCGCAAACTATCGTAAAATTTATTTTTATTCGCCGCAGCAAAAGCTTATATTGGCTAAAAATCAGAACATGGTCAATAAGCATAACAAAAGGACTTGCATACGATGAAAGAGTATCAGGATTTATCGCTGAAGGGCAGGTTTATGGGAAGATCCCTTTCCGTGATCAATGATTTCTCCCTTGACGAATTGGAATACCTGTACCGGAATACCGCTAAATTGAAAAAGGCGGTAAAGGATCGTGAAGATCTCAGTCTCTTTAAGATCAACAATGCGAATGTCGGGGCCTACCTTGTCTTTGTGGAAGCCAGCACGCGCACCAAAGAGTCTTTTCTGAACGCGGTGAAGTTCCACAATATTAAGACGAATATCTTCGATGCCGTCACCTCTTCTTTCAACAAGAAAGAAAGCTACGCCGACACCTTTCGCATGCTGACCACTTACAGTCCCTACTCGATCTATATCATCCGCACCAAACTCGAAGGGGTTACCCGCTGGCTGGACTATGATCTTGGCATGTTCGCCGAGCGGATGGGCGTTTGCAAGCCGGCCTTTATCAATGCCGGCGACGGCAAGCACGAACATCCCACGCAGGAGATCCTGGACGAGTTCAGTTTTCTGGAGCAGTTCAAATTCAAGCGCGATCGCATCCATATCGCCCTGGTCGGTGATCTCTTCCACGGACGCACCGTACACTCCAAGGCCGACGGATTGCGGATCTTTAAGGAAGTGCATGTAGACCTGATCGCGCCCGAAGAACTTGGAATGCCGCCGTACTACAAACATAAAATGGAAGCGAACGGCTTTGTTATCCGTGAATTCGACTCCATCGAAAACTACCTGAAACAGGAAAAGGTTGCTCCGGCTTGGTACTTTACGCGCCTGCAGCTGGAGCGTATGGGCGAGGATATCCTGCAGCATGTGCATCGTCTGACCCGTTCGGTGACCTTCCGCCGGGAATGGATTGAACGCATGCCGGAAAACTGCAAGTTCTACCACCCCTTGCCACGCAATCGCGAATATCCCACGATACCGGTCTTTCTGGATAAAACCCCGCTCAACGGCTGGGACGTTCAGGCCATGAACGGCTATTACACCCGGGCTGTCCTGGTCGGCATGCTCGGCGGACGACTGGGGGAGGACTTTGAAGGCCGGAGCCCCGATCTGACCCGGAAGAAGGTCCGCTATATCGAAGAGGTCAAAGACTATCAAAGCAGGAAAAAAGAATACAAGATCGGGACCAAGCCGGTTGAGAACGGCATTGTGATCGATCATGTGGGAAAAGGCGAGGATATCCCGACGATCTGGGAACACATCTACAAGGCGAGGAAGATCCTGGGCCTGAACGTGGTCAGTTCGCACGGTGTCTACCAATCCCACAAAGACGGTAGCTACAAGGGCGTTATCTCCCTGCCGGACATGGAACAGTTCGATCTGATCAAAATGAAAAAACTATCCGCCATTGCGCCCGAGTCCACGCTGAACATCGTGCGCGACAGCCTGGTGGTGCAGAAATACCGCATTCACTTTCCGCCCAAGATCTACGATTTTGACGAGATCAGCTGTAAGAATCCTGACTGTATCTCGCATCCGGAACATCACGAAAATGCGACGCCGTATTTTTACAAGACCGAATCCAATACCTTTATATGCAAATACTGTGATAAAGACCACAATTATAAAGACATTTGGGATATCTGAACATGAAGGAAAATTCAAAGGACATTGCCCGAAAAATTGCAGCGGCGGCCCTGAAAATCAAAGCGGTCAAATTACAGCCCGACAATCCCTTTACCTGGGCTTCAGGCTACAAGATGCCGATCTACAATGATAACCGGCTTTTTTTGTTCTATCCGGAATACCGTAGCCTGATCTGTGAAGGATTTATTGCGCTGATCAGGGAAAACGGCATTGTCTGCGATATCATTGCCGGCACGCCGACGGCGGGTATCCCGCACGGAGCCTTGCTGGCGGAGCGCCTGGGCAAACCCTTTATTTATCCCCGGAAATCGCAAAAGGACCACGGCATGCAGAACCGGATCGAAGGCATTCCGGATCCCTCGTATCTGCACGGAAAAAAGGTACTGATGATCGAGGACCTCATTTCCACGGGCGGCAGTTCCCTGGAAGCGCTGCAAACCCTGCGTGGAGCCGGCGCGGATGTCGATACCTGTCTGTCTATTTTCAGTTACGGCTTTCAAAAGGCCAGGGATTGTTTTCATCAGGCCGGCGCGGAGTATGTTTCCTTGCTGACCTTTGATATTTTACTGGAAGTTGTGGAAGGGTTGGCGTATTTTAACAAAGCGCAGGTAGAACTGCTGCGCGCATGGCAGCAATCACCTTTTGAATGGGGAGAACGTTTCTGCAAGGAGGGATAAATGAGTTACTGTGATTTTTTGCGCGAGTCCGCGGAACGCAACGGAAATACCGTGTGTCTGGGACTGGATCCTGTTATGGATTACATCCCGGCACGGCTGGGTTACCGCATTGACGAGATCATTCCGAATTTTTTTGAGCATCTGTTCGACGAACTGAGCAATAAGTACCTGAAACCTGCGGCATTCAAACCCAATCAGGGATTTTTTATCAAACACGACATTCCCATGCAGGGCGATTTTAGCGGTTCCCATGCGCTTTCCAGGACTATCAAGCTCTGCCGGGAATATTTCCCGCACACCCCGGTCATTCTGGATTACAAACGCGGCGATATTATGCAGTCCTCGCATAATTATGCCAAAGAAGGCTTTGAACGCTGGTCCGCCGATGCGGTAACGGTTTCACCTTACATGGGTAGCGATTCCGTCGCGCCCTTTCTGGAGTACAGCTCTAAGGGATTGGGGACCTATATTCTGAACCGCACTTCCAATGCCGGTGCCAGTGATCTGCAAAATCTGCTTTTGCAGGACGGCTCCGTACTTTACGAAGCGGTGGGGAATAAGATCATTGAGTGGTCCGAAAAATACCCCGGGACCGGTGCGGTTGTCGGCGCAACTTCGCTGAAGGAACTCGGGAAACTGGCGGGACGCTTTTCCGCTCACGAGATCCCGCTGCTGATTCCCGGCGTCGGTTCGCAGGGCGGTTCCGCGGAGGAGGTCGTAAAGACCCTTAAAAAGGTCAAATACGATCTTCGGCTGGTGCGCATCAATTCCTCCTCGGCCATTATTCATCCCTGGAAAAAAAGCGGGCACATTCCCGAAAAATGGGCGGCGGCCTGTGCGGAAGCGTTGCGGGAAATGATCGATACCTGCAGGATCGGGGTTTGATCCCGGGATCGGCGCTTTTTGTTTTTTAGAATACTCTCTTAATCCATCCGTAAAATGATTTCCGGACTCATTGATTTGCAGAAGCAAGGAAATTGAGCCATTCCCATTTATTTTGGGGAAAATTGAAGACCATGAAGCTCCGAAGTTCCGGAGCGAAGGAGATCTGCAGCGAGTATTCGCGTTTTCAGCGCTGGACCAGTTCCCTGCCGAAGGGCGTCAGCGCAACGACCGCCAGTTTGAAATGCTGGCGCGCAAAGGGGAGACCGATAATGGTAATGGCCAGCAGTATCCCGAAAAGAACATGGGTCAGGAAGATCCAGACACCGCCGATCAGGATCCAGATGATGTTCATAATCAGGGATAAGAGCGAATTTTTGGATTTGGAATCTTTGACCGTGGTGTTAAAGGGCATCAGGGTAAACATCGCAAGTTTCAGGGTTTGTATTCCAAAAGGAATACCGACGATGGTCACCATCAATACAAGACTGGCGGCAAGGTATTCCAGCGCAGTGACAAAACCGCCGAAAATCAACCAAATAATATTGCCGAGAAATTTCATGTCGGGCTCCTTTGATCTTTTTATGATATTTTAATATACAAAGGCAAAGCTAAATGATAAAGAAAATAATTGCATTGAGTCAATGCGATACAATTAGCATTCCAAAGGAAAATTCCTGCCGGCAGTCCTGTAGCAACTTTTCAACGAAGAAAAAAACCGGGAAAACATCATTCCGTATTTTTCCCTTATTTTTTAGGGTCTTTTATGTTATTTTAAAAGTTAATGGCTTATTGAGGAAATGCGAGCGATGCGAAGCAGAGAAGAGATCAAAAATTATTTGCTGGATAGCGAAGTAAAATTCGCTACGGTATCGGGCGTGCTGACGACAAAACCTGCACTGATCCGGCGTATTGACGAGGACGTTCCCGCCATTTCGCTTATTACGACCAAAAGCTACCAGGTCAGGCCGAATCCGGGATACCGGGAACCCGTTATCGGCGAGACGGATACCGGTTCTTATGTAAACGCCGTTGGTCTGCGGAATCCGGGTATGCAAACGGCTTTCCGGGAATTGAATGCGCTCCTGAAGGAGGCGCCCCTGCGGGCTCTGCTGAATATTTCCGTTTCCGGAAATTCGCCCGAAGAATTCATTCGCCTGGTAAAAAAATTCTCGCCCATTGCCGATATCCTGGAATTGAATTTTTCCTGTCCGCACGCCCAGCCCGGTTATGGCGCATCGATCGGCAGCGATGCAAAACTGGTAGCCGAATATCTGCGTGCCGTACGCCCGGAAAGCGACCGGCCGCTTTTCCCCAAGTTGACTCCCAATGTTGAAAATATAGGTGCCATCGCCCGTGCGGCGCTGGAAGCCGGAGCGGACGGCATTGTTGCCGTAAATACCTTCGGACCGGAACCTTATCGCGAACCGCAGAGCGGGGAACTGTTGCTTTACAATCCCAACGGTCACAAAGGCGGCCTTAGCGGCGAACACATTTTCGAGCGGGCGCTTGAAAAGATTCGCGAGATCCGCGAAGCGCTGGGTCCGGATGTTCCTCTTATCGGCATGGGCGGGGTCAGCCGGGGTTCGCAGCTGCGCGCCATGCAGAAAGCCGGTGCCAATGTCGTGGGCATCGGTTCCGCCTTTGCCCGCTTAAAAACCCGGGATTATCAATCCTATCTGCAGGCCCTGAAATTCGACGCCGAGAACCACACCGATACCGCCGCGACGTTTCTCTCCGTAAAGCGTTTGGCAAAATACCGGACTTACCGCGTGGCAAAAGCGGAATTTCTGAGTGAAAGCATGCTGAATCTGACGCTGGAAGGTGAGCCCATGCTATTTGAAGCCGGACAGTATGCTTTTCTTTGGCTGCCCGGTATCGGGGAAAAACCCTTCGGGATTGTCAGCGGATCGCCCTTGCGCTTTATCCTGCGCAAACGCGAATATGCACCCGCGAAGCATGCGGGAGAATTTACGCACGCCGCCTTTCAGATCCGCGAAGGCGACACGCTCTATGTCCGCGGCCCTTACGGCAAACGTCCGCCGGAGAACAGCAAGAACAACGCACTTATTCTCAGCGGCGGCACCGGCTTGGCGCTGGTACCCCGCCTTGCGGAACATCTCAATGCGCAGGGGCACAATGTGCGTGTCCTGCACGGAGTGCTGGAAGAAAAGGAAGCCGCCTACCGCGAACTGATCGAGCCTTATGCGGAATTCAGTGTAGTGCCGGACCGCGGAAAGCCCGGGCGCGTGCTGGATCTGCTCGCGGAGGTCCTCGACGGACTGGAAAGCGGCGATTGCTCCCTCTACACCGTCGGTCCGGATATCCTGATGGAAAAAGCTCTGGACCTTGCGGTTAAAAAAGGCTGTCAGCCCGATTGCTGTTTCGCCTCGCTGGAGAACCATCACATCTGCGGGATCGGTATCTGCGGTGAATGCGAATGCGGCGGTGTACTGAGTTGCAAGGACGGTACTTTTTATGACTATGACTTTTTAAAGAAGCATTATTTTACGGATGAATCCCGGTAATTAAACAAGGAAAGGCAGCGCATGTTGAAACAAAGTATGTTCGGACTGATGATTTTTTTAACAATTATCTCCTGCGCAAAAAAGGAAGAAAATGCAGATGTAAGCGTTCAGATCGCCAAGACCCCGGTCGCGGCGGCGCAAAGGGTATCCCGCGAAAAGAAAGCGATCGGGCCGGAAGATTACGCCGTCTGGGAACGTTTGGCGGATCCCCGTATCTCCAGTAACGGGGAATGGATCTATTATATTAGCAATCCCGTGCGCGGCGATACCCGGCTGACGCTGCACAGCGTCGAAAGCGGGAAACAGCTGCATTTTGAACGTGCAAAACGGGTGAGTTTTTCACCCGATAACAATTATCTGGTTTTCTTGCGTTCCCCGCGCTTCGAGACCACCCGTCAGGCAAAGCTTAAAAAAGTAAAAGCCGACAAAATGCCCAAAGACAGTCTTTGCGTCTATCTTTTTAATGCGGACACCTTGCTGACCGTTCCACGGGTCAAATCCTATTCCGTTAATACTGAAGGGAATCCCTGGATCACCCTGCATCTTGAAAAACCCCTGCCGCCGTCTGCGGACAGCAGCGCGCTAAAAGATACCGCACAGGTCCCGGATTCTATGCTTGTCGCAGAGGAAGAACCGGACAGCAGCAAGCAGAGAAGCGAAGTGAAAAAAACCGGAACGGCAAAAGCAAAAAAAACCAAAGTGCGCGAAGAAGGAACGCCGCTCTGGGTCTGGCATCCCCTCGAAGCGGATACGCTGATCCTGGAATATGCAGGTTTCTACGCCGTCAGCGAAAAAGGGGATCGCATTGTCGCCACCACAAAGCTCAAAGGCAAACCGGATTCCCTGCGCATTACCCTGATCGAGCCGGAAAAAGCCAGGCTGAAGGTGATCTTAGAGCAGGCGGGTGAAGCCAAATCCTTTCGCTTTGACAAAGCCGGCGGGCAGCTTGCCTTCTTATTCTCGGACGACACCGCGAAACAAAAGATCTACGAGGTCTATTACTGGAAAAAAGGGCGTTCCGCCGCATCTTGCTATCTGACGGAAAAAGCGCGCGGTATCCGTGAGGACTGGACCATCAGCTCCGTGCGTTTCCCGAGTTTTTCCAAAGACGGAAAGCACCTGTATTTCGGTACTGCGCCGCGTGTGGAGGAAGTGGAAGAGGATACCTTGCTGAGCAACGAAAAAGCCAAATTGGATGTCTGGTCCTGGCATGATCCTCTGCTGCAGACTCAGCAGAACAAGGAACTGGCAAGGGAACGCAACCGCAATTACGTTGCCCGTGTCGATGTGGGCAGTAAGAACGTCATCCAGCTTGCCGATGAAGAAGTGCCAACCCTGAAGATCAGCTCGGATTATGATGATGCGTGGGTCGTGGGGGAGAGCAATCTGCCCTATCGGCAGCTCATTTCCTGGGAATCTCTGGATTATTACGATTTTTATCTGGTAAATACCCGCAGCGGAGAAAAGATCAAGATCCTGGAACGCAAAAGCTATGCTCCGAACCTTTCGCCGCAATACAAATATATGGTATGGTACGATCATGCGGACAGCAACTGGTATGTTTACGATGTGGCCAAACAAAAACAGCGTAATCTGAGCGCCGGCATGGAAGTGCCTTTTTACCGGGAAGACGAAGACCGGCCGACGCCCGCAGGTCCGTACGGGTTTGCCGCCTGGGGACTCGGAGACCGTTATGTCTTCCTTTACGACCGGTACGACATCTGGAAATTCGATCTTGAAGGGGAAAAGCCGCCCATGAACGTTACCCGGGGCGCCGGACGCGCAAGCAAGACCGTTTTCCGCTATCTGCAACTGGATTCCGATCTGGATTACGCACCGATACGGCCCATTCTGCTTTCGGCTTTCAACGAGAAGACCAAAGCTTCGGGATACGCATCCGGAGATCTGTACGAGGGCGCCGAACCGGAAATGCTGGCATATTCCGACCATCAGTATACCCGTTTGAGCAAGGCAAAAAACGCCGATGTGCTGATCTGGCGCAAAGGGGACTTCCGCAACTATCCCGACCTTTGGGTCAGCGACCTGAACTTTGAACATAAAAGCAGGATCTCCGCATTGAACCCGCAGCAGTCGCAATACCGCTGGGCATCGGTGGAACTGGTCGAATGGAAAAACTCCGACGGGGTGGAACTGCAGGGAATGCTGTACATTCCCGATGATCTGGATACGAGCAAGAAACATCCCATGATCGTTTACTACTACGAGAAGTATTCCGAATATCTGCATTCCTACACTGTCCCGACGCCAAGCTATTCTACCGTCAACCGCATTGTGTACCCCAGCAACGGATATATTCTGTTTATCCCCGATATCGTTTACAAAGTCGGTTATCCCGGAAAATCCGGGCTGGATTGCGTCATGAGCGGGGTGGATATGCTCCTGGAAAAATATCCCTTTATTGATGAAGCACGGATGGGGATTCAGGGGCAGAGCTGGGGCGGTTATCAGACGGCCTACTTTATTACGCAGACTGACCGTTTTGCCGCAGCCATGGCCGGTGCGCCGGTAAGCAATATGACCAGCGCTTACGGAGGGATCCGCTGGGGCAGCGGGCTGGTTCGCATGATGCAGTACGAAGGCGGACAAAGCCGTATCGGCGGCACTTTGTGGGAAGATTTTGATCGCTATGTGGAAAATTCGCCGCTTTTCTTTGCCGATCGCATCCAAACGCCGCTCTTAATGATGCACAACGACGAAGACGGGGCCGTTCCCTGGACCCAGGGCATTGAAATGATGACTGCCATGCGGCGCCTGCAGAAACCGGGCTGGATGCTGGTCTATAATGGCGACGATCACAACCTGAAAGAAAACAACTGGGGAAACCGCATGGACCTGACGATCCGCATGATGCAGTTCTTTGACCACTACCTGAAAGATGCGCCCATGCCGCGCTGGATGAAGGAAGGTATATCCGCGACCGAAAAAGGCCGGGATTACAAACTTGATCTGATACCAGAGGAATAAATGAAATACCTGCGCAAGATCACGCTGGCTCAATTGCCCACAGCCCTGCATGAGATTCCGGCATTTGCGCGGAGACTCGGCCATCAGGGAAAGATTTATATAAAAAGGGACGACCTGAGCGGTTTGGCCGCCGGCGGCAACAAGACCCGTAAACTGGAATACCTGATGGCGGACGCCCTTCAGCAGGGCGCAGATGCGGTGATCACTGCGGGTGGACTGCAGTCCAATCACTGTCTGCAGACCGCAACGGCGGCAAGAAAGCTGGGCATGGATTGTTATTTGGTTCTCTCGGGAGAAAAGCCGGAGCATTTTAACGGCAACCTGTTCCTGGACCTGCTGACGGGTGCCAATATTGAATACGTAACCCGTGCAGAACGGGAGCAAAGCATGGAAAAGATCGCCGCAGATTTGCGATTCCGGGGAAAAAAACCCTATGTTATCCCGGTCGGTGGCTCCAATCCCCTGGGCGCCGTAGGCTACGTGATGGCCATGAGCGAGATCCTGCGGCAGTTTGAACTGATGCGCATTGCCTGTAACCGTATTGTGATCGCCGCCAGTTCCGGCGGTACGCTTGCGGGATTGGTATTGGGCGCTGCGATGGGCGGCTACACGGGAAAGATCACCGGGATCAGCATTGACCGGCAAGCCCGGGGCGCCGATGCCTTTCCGCCGCAACTCGCCAGACTGGCGAATCAATGCGCGCAACTGCTGGAAGTTGATTTGCGCCTGAAAGCGGAAGATTTCGAACTGGAGTACGGATATCTGGGAGCCGGATACGGAGTGGTCGGCGACAACGAACGCCGTGCTGTCCGTATGCTGGCCGAAAGCGAAGGCCTGTTTGTGGGTCCCGTTTATACCGGCCGGGCTCTGGGTGCACTGATCGACTGCATCGAAAAAGGGAAATGGCAGAACGAGACGATCTGCTTCTGGCATACCGGGGATATGACGGCGCTGTTTGATTACTCTGCGGATCTGTTATAAGACAGGATATACAGGATCGTTTTTTAGACAGGATCACAGGATAAACGGGATTGTTTTAGATAGGATAGCAGGATAAACGGGATAGCATTTTAGACAGGTTAACAGGATAAACCGGATTTATTAACAATCGTTTTAATTGACGATTCCAGGATCTCGACAACTCGACCCGCCTTCGTCAAGACTATGGCGGGCTGGTATTCCTACAAAAAAGTGGACACATGGTTAAGCCTCTAGGCGACATGTTTTTAAGATTTCCTTTGCATAATAGTTGTTCACATACTGATCGGGGGAGATATTTCCCAGGCTCGAATGCAGTCT
>JAQVTR010000047.1 GCA_028699915.1 Fidelibacterota bacterium | reverse complement strand
TCCGATCGCCATGGAAAAAGAGCTGCGTTTCGCGATCCGCGAAGGCGGCCGTACCGTTGGCGCGGGCGTAGTAACCGAGATCATTGAATAAAGGCAGAAAGCATTATGGCAGGACAAAAAATACGCAACAACATCATTTTGGCGTGTAGTGAATGCAAACGTCGCAACTACACGACATCGAAGAACAAGCGCAAGCATCCGGACCGTGTGGAATTCAAAAAGTACTGTCCATGGTGCCAAAAACACACCCTGCACAAAGAAACACGCTAAGACGTGACAGGTCTGTAGTTCAATTGGCAGAGCAGCGGTCTCCAAAACCGCAAGTTGGGGGTTCGAATCCCTCCAGACCTGCTAACGACAGAAGGAAGATGCATATGAAACTGTTCAATAAAATCAAGGAATTCTTAAGCGGCGTCCGCTTTGAGATGAAGAAGGTGAACTGGCCTTCCTGGGACGAGCTGAAAGCTTCAACCGGCGTGGTTCTGGTATTCTCGATCTTCATTACCTTGTTCATTGCATTGGTGGACTTCGGAGTCGGAACCCTTGTGCGCAAACTCATTGATTGGTTGTAATACGATGAAATGGTATACCTTAAAAGCATTATCCGGAAAAGAACGGCAGGTTGCGGATCGCATTCTGTACGAAGCCGAACAATCCGGATTTGCCGAATCCATTGAAAGCGTGCTCGTACCTGTTGAGAACGTTGTTGAAATGCGGGACGGCAAAAAACGCAGCCGGGTAAAGGTCTTTTATCCCGGTTACATTATGATCAAAATGATCATGTCTCCGGAAACGAAGTTCTTTGTCGAAAACATTTCCGGCGTGATCAGCTTTGTCGGTTCACAGGGCGTTCCCCAGGTGCTGACAGATAAAGAGGTCGCGCGCATTCTTGGCGAAGTCGAGAAAAAAGACGGCCGGGAGGTTATGGCGACCCCTTTTCTTCCCGGAGATCCCATCAAAGTTGTGGACGGTCCTTTCATCGATTTCACCGGTGTCGTAGAGGAAGTCAATGAAGAAAAACGCAAACTTAAGGTTATGGTCAGCATTTTCGGCCGTTCAACTCCCGTAGAGCTGGATTATCTGCAGGTCGAAAAGGAAAAGTAACAGAAAAACCCAAAACAGGCAAGAAGACTATGGCAAAGAAAATTGAAGCGATAATCAAATTACAGCTTCCTGCAGGGAAGGCGAATCCTTCCCCGCCCGTTGGTCCCGCTCTGGGTCAGCACGGTGTTAATATCATGGAATTCTGTAAGGCATACAATGCGAAGACACAGGATCAGATGGGCTTGGTCATTCCCGCGGTGATCACGGTCTATGCGGACCGTTCCTTCTCCTTTGTGACAAAGACCCCTCCTGCAGCCGTATTGCTGAAAAAAGCAGCCAGGATCGAAAAGGGATCGCCCAAATCCAACAAGGACAAGGTAGGGAAGATCACAAGCAAAGATCTTGAAGAAATTGCCAAATTGAAAATGAACGATTTGAACGCCCACACCGTTGAACAGGCAATGCATATGATTGCCGGCACTGCCCGCAGCATGGGTATCACGGTTGAAGGTTAAGTGGAGGCAAGCATTAATGAAGCATAGCAGGCGATATTCGGCAAACAGTGAGCTTATAGACAAGACGGTTGAATACCCGCTTCTTGAGGGTGTCCGTATTTTAAAACAAGCCGCAAATGCCAAGTTTGATGAATCCATCGAACTCACCTTGAACCTGGGCGTTGATCCGCGTTATTCCGAACAGAATATCCGCGGGACCGCTATTCTCCCGCACGGGACCGGAAAAAAAGTCCGCGTGCTGGTCCTTGCCCAGGGCGATAAAGTCAAGGAAGCACTTGAGGCGGCTGCGGATTATGCGGGGCTGGAAGAGTACATCAAAAAGATCGAAGAAGGCTGGTTCGAATTTGATGTCTGTATTGCGACCCCGGATGTCATGCGGCATGTCGGGAAGCTCGGACGCGCTCTGGGTACCCGCGGCCTGATGCCGAACCCCAAGACCGGTACTGTCACCGATAATGTAAAACAGGCTGTCAGGGAAAGCAAAGCCGGGAAGATCAGTTTCCGCGTCGATAAATACGGAATACTTCATGTACTTGTCGGAAAGGCTTCTTTTTCGGAAGAACAGCTGGCTGACAACATCCGCAATATGATGAATACGGTCATGAAACTGAAACCGGCTTCCCTTAAGGGAACTTATCTGCGGAAAGTCACCCTGTCCTCGTCGCAGGGTCCCGGAATTAAAATCGAAAAACAATCTGCGTTAGCTTAGGAGGTCCGTTCATGCCAACTCCGAAAAAAATTGAAAAGGTACAGGAAATTACGGAAAAGATCAAAGCATCCGGAGCCGTTTATTTTTCTGACTATCTCGGTCTGAACGTTGAGCAGGTTAACGAACTCCGCTCAGAGTTGTTCAAGAACGATGTCAACATGCAGGTTGTTAAGAACACCCTGATCCTGCGCGCCCTCAAAGAAGCCGGATACGAAGTGAAGAAAAGCGATTTTCTCACCGGCTCCACAGCGCTGGTCTACGGAAACGACCCGGTAGCTCCGGCAAAGGTTCTGATCGAATTTCAGAAAAAGATGAAAGATCTGAACAAACCGCAGGTCAAAGCGCTGATCTTTGAAGGTGAACTTTGTGGAAAAGAGAAAGTGGAACGCATTGCCAAACTTCCGTCGGCAGAAGTCCTGATCGGGACCTTGCTGGGAACCTTGCAGTCGCCTATGCAGAAAATGCTGGGCGTTCTTCAGGCTCCGCTGCGCGGTTTGCTTGGCGTGCTGAAATCACTCGAGAATAAAAAACAATAACGACAAACCTCAAGAAAGCATTTAAAGGAGGATTAAAATGGCCGACATTAAACGAGCCGATGTATTAGCATACCTAGAGACAGCGAACATGCTGGAAATCTCGGAACTGATCAAAGAGATCGAAGAGAAATTCGGTGTTACCGCCGCAGCCCCGGTCGCCGTTGCCGCAGCTCCCGCAGCTGCAGCGGAAGCCGCGGAAGAAAAAACGGAATTTGACGTCATGCTCCAGGGCTTTGGCGACAAGAAGATCAATGTGATCAAGGTCGTACGCGAACTGACCGGTCTTGGACTGAAAGAGGCCAAGGACCTCGTCGAAAGCGCACCTGTGGCAGTGAAAGAAGGACTCCCGAAAGACGCTGCAGAAGAAATCAAGAAAAAACTTGAAGAAGCCGGAGCAACAGTAGAACTGAAGTAATGCTTGTACGTTTCACGTTCAGATAGTTTAAACTGAGCCGTCTAAACAACGATGGCTCTGTTTCTTTTGTAAAAAATCTACAAGGGAGGAAAATCTCTTGGCCAGTATGAAAAGCAAGATCAAAAGAACATCGTTTTCGAAGATCAAACATGTTCTTGATGCGCCCGATCTTCTTGATGTGCAGTTAAGTTCTTATGAAGATTTTCTGCAGACACGTATGCGGCCGGAAAAACGGCTGGACTTTGGTCTGGAAAATGTATTCCGCACGATTTTTCCGATTGAGGATAATCACAATACCTTTGTACTCGAATATAAGAGCTATTCGATCGGAAAACCCCGCTATATGGAACAGGAATGCGTGGAACGCGGCATCACCTATTCGGTGCCGCTGAAAGCGAAACTGGTCCTGAAAACCGCAGCAGAAGACGATCCGGAAAACAAAGCGCTCGGCAAGACCACGGAACAGGATGTCTTTTTTGGCAATATCCCGCACATGACGCCGCGCGGCACCTTTATTATCAACGGCGCCGAACGCATTATCGTCAGTCAGCTTCAGCGCTCACCCGGCGTGTTCTTCAACGAAGCGCGTCACCCCAACGGAACCGTGCTTTACAATGCACGTATCATTCCGATGCGGGGCTCCTGGGTGGACCTGACCACCGATATCTTCGATGCAATCTACGTTACCATTGACCGGCGCAAAAAATTCCCCGTTACCATTTTCCTGAGGGCTATTGGTTTTGGTTCAGACAACCAGATCCTGCAGCAATTCAACATTCTGGAAACCCTGCCTCTCAGCGGCGAACTGGAAGGCCGTCTTGTGGTTACGCCTCAGGTGGACAACAAGAGCGGTGAGCTGGTCCTGAATGCCGGAACTTCAGAGGATAAGTGGGTCGTACTCGACAGCAAGACCATCGGCGAGCTTCGCAAAAGCAAGCTCAAAAGCGTCGAAGTGGTGGACAGCCATCGGGAAATCGACTTTAAACTGATCGCGAACTCCATTCGCCGTGAACGTGACAAGCTCAGTATCGCCGAAGAAGAAGATCGCGAACCCACGACCGAGGATGCGCTGATCTACCTTTACCGCAACTTGCGCAACGGTGAACCCCCGAACGTCGACATCGCACAGAAATTTTTCGAAAAGCTGTTTTTCAGCCCGAAAAAATACGATCTTGGGCAAGTCGGCCGTTACCGGATGAATAAAAAATTCAACCTGAACATCCCGCTTGAAAACACGGTGCTGGCACCGGAAGACTTTGTGATGATCGTTAAACAGCTGATCAGCATGCGCCGCGGGGAAAAAGCCTCCGACGATATTGATCATCTGGGCAACCGTCGTGTAAAGACCGTCGGCGAGCAGCTGGCCAACCAGTTTTCGCTGGCCTTTACCCGCATGTCCCGCACCATCAAGGACAGGATGAACATCCACAATGAAAATCTGACGCCACAGGAACTGATCAACAGCCGCATCCTGACCTCGGTGATCAATACCTTTTTCGGGACCTCTCAAATGTCCCAGTTCATGGACCAGACCAACCCGCTTGCGGAGCTGACGCACAAACGGCGTCTGTCTGCGCTGGGTCCGGGCGGCCTGACCCGCGAACGCGCCGGTTTTGAAGTCCGCGACGTGCATTACACGCATTACGGGCGGCTCTGTCCCATTGAAACGCCGGAAGGCCCCAACATCGGACTGATCTCCTCGCTGGCAAATTACGCGGTCGTAAACCGGCTCGGATTCATCGAGACGCCCTACCGGACGGTAAAACATGGCAAAGATGCGATCCGCGTCACCAATACGGTGGAATATTTGTCTTCCGATGACGAAGACCGGAATATGATCGCACAGGCGAACGAACCGCTGAATGACAAGGGTGAATTTTCCAACGAGCTGATCCGCTGCCGTTATCAGGCCGATTATCCGATGGTAACTTCGGAGCGGGTCAATTACATGGACGTATCTCCCATTCAGATGGTTTCCGCGGCAGCATGTCTGATTCCTTTCCTGGAACATGACGATGCGAACCGCGCCCTGATGGGTTCCAACATGCAGCGTCAGTCTGTTCCGCTTCTGACACCCGAAACCCCGCTGGTCGGGACCGGGATGGAAGCGGCGGTCGCACGCGACAGCCGCGCCGTTCTGGTTTCCCCGATCGATGCCATCGTTGAATATGTCGACGCCCGCAAGATCGTTCTGCGCCCTCTCGATGATTTTGACGCCGATGTTTCCCTGGACGAGAATGAAGGCCGTCTTGTCTTTGAAATGAAAAAATTCCAGCGCACCAATCAGGACACCAGTATGAACCAGCGTCCTATTGTTCGCAAAGGAGCCAAGGTCAAGGCCGGCGAAACCATTGCTGACGGCACATCGACCGATCAGGGCGAACTTGCCATGGGACGCAACGTGCTGGTTGCCTTTATGCCCTGGCGCGGATACAACTACGAAGACGCCATTATATTGAATGAACGCCTGGTCAAGGAAGATATCTTTACCTCCGTTCACGTTAAAGAGGTCGAACTCGAAGTCCGGGATACCAAACGCGGCAGTGAGGAACTGACGCGCGAGATTCCCAATGTCTCCGAGGAAGCCACAAGGAACATCGACGCCAACGGTATGATCCGTATCGGTGCGCCGGTTGAACCCGGTGATATTATCATCGGAAAGGTAACTCCGAAAGGGGAAACCGATCCGACGCCCGAAGAGAAATTGCTGCGGGCCATCTTTGGCGAAAAGGCCGGGGATGTCAAGGACGCTTCCAAGCGTGCCGACCCCAGTACCAGCGGCGTTGTTATCGATACGCGCCTTTTCGAACGCAAAGGGAAAGAATCCCGGCGGGACGAAAAGGAAAAGATACAGAAACTCGATGAGGAACAGTCCCGGCGGATTTCTTTGCTGCGCAACCGTTTTATCGGGAAGCTGAAAACGCTGATCGAAGGACATGCCTGCGAAGGGATCTACGACAAGGGCGGCAATCTGCTGCACAATAAGCGCAAGACCTGGAACTGGGAATTTTTCCAGACCTGTGATTTCGATCATATTGACATGGGAAAACCCTGGGTCGCCAGCGAAGAAGTTTTTGCCCGCGTTCAGAGACTGGTGGAAAACCTGCAAACCATTGCAAACGGCATTATTGAAGACATTCAAAACGAACAATTTAAAGTCCGGGCCGGTGACGACATGCAGCCCGGCGTTTTGAAACTTGCCAAGGTGTACATAGCCAGCAAACGCAAGATCGCGGTCGGCGACAAGGTTGCCGGACGTCACGGCAATAAGGGTGTGGTTTCCATTATCGTACCCGAAGAAGATATGCCTTTCCTGCCGGACGGCACACCCGTCGATATCATATTGAACCCGCTGGGCGTACCCTCCCGAATGAACTTGGGACAGTTGTACGAAACCATGCTGGGCTGGGCGGCAAAAAAGCTGGGCGCTTATTTTGAAACCCCGGTTTTTGACGGCGCCAGCTACGAAGAGATTTCCGAGCTTATGAGAAAGACCGATCTGCCCGAGAACGGAAAAGTCGAATTGTACGACGGCATGAGCGGCGACAAGATCGACAATCCGGTTGCCTGCGGTTACATCTATATGATGAAGCTTGTCCACATGATCGAGGATAAGATGCATGCCCGCTCCACAGGCCCTTACTCGCTGATAACTCAGCAGCCCCTGGGCGGTAAGGCTCAGTTTGGCGGACAGCGTTTCGGCGAAATGGAAGTCTGGGCTCTGGAAGCTTACGGCGCCGCCCATACGCTGCAGGAAGTTCTCACCGTCAAATCCGACGATGTCGAAGGCCGGACGCGCATTTACAATGCGATCGTCAAGGGCGAAAATCTGCCGGAATACGGAACACCGGAGTCCTTCAACGTTCTGCTGAAAGAACTCGAAGGCCTTGGCATCGAAATGGATTTAGTATAATTCCTTCAATAGGAGGACAGGACATTGGCAATAAACACATTACAACAAAAATCGACGGCGAAAGACTTTCACAAGATACGCATCCGCCTTTCGTCGCCGGAATCAATATTAAGCAAATCCCGCGGCGAAGTCCTTAAGCCGGAGACCATCAACTATCGCTCTTACAAGCCCGAAAAAGACGGTTTGTTCTGCGAAAAGATCTTTGGTCCCGTCAAGGACTGGGAATGCCATTGCGGCAAGTACAAACGCATTCGATACAAAGGGATCGTCTGTGACCGCTGCGGGGTGGAAGTGACCCGTAAAAGTGTTCGGCGAGAACGCATGGGACACATCAATCTGGCCGTTCCGGTCGTACATATCTGGTTCCTCAAATCCATACCCTCCAAATTGGCGAACGTTTTGGGGATTCCGGCAAAAGATCTGGAACAGATCATTTACTATGAATCTTACGTTGTGATCCAGCCGGGCAAAGCCGCAGTGGAAGAGAATGGAAAGATCCGTCCGGTGCGCCACATGGAACTGCTGGACGAAGATACCTATTTTGATCTTCTCTACGCTTTCGGCGAAGAATCCGCCGAAATGATCGACGAAAAGGATGTCTTTATCGCCAAGACCGGCGCTCAGGCAGTTTATGAACTTCTGATGGACCTGGACGTCCCCGAAGAGATCAAGACGCTCAAAACCAATCTGAAAAACACGCGTTCGATTTCCGAGCGCGACGATATCATCAAGCGGCTCAAGATCCTGAAATCCTTTGTCAGCGATAAAGAGGACGAGGAACCGGTCAACCGGCCGGAATACATGATCCTGAAGGTGTTGCCGGTGATCCCGCCGGAACTGCGTCCGCTGGTTCCGCTGGAAGGCGGCCGTTTTGCGGCATCCGACCTCAACGATCTGTACCGCCGGGTGATCATCCGCAATAACCGTCTGAAACAACTGATTGATATCAAAGCGCCGGAAGTGATCCTGCGCAACGAAAAAAGGATGCTGCAGGAAGCGGTGGACTCTCTGTTCGACAATGGCAGAAAACATGCTGCCGTCCGTTCCGGCACCCGCCGGCCGCTCAAATCGCTGTCCGATATGCTGAACGGAAAAGAAGGGCGTTTCCGCCAGAACCTGCTCGGTAAACGTGTGGATTATTCCGCACGTTCGGTCATTGTGGTCGGACCCGAACTCAAGATGCACGAATGCGGTATTCCCAAACTGATGGCGACTGAACTCTTTAAACCGCACCTGATCCACGAGCTGCTGGTCCGCGGCCAGGCCGGGACGGCAAAAGTAGCCAAGAGCATGGTGGAACGTAACGATCCCAAGGTTATGGCGCTTCTGGAATACGTGGTAAAGGATCATCCGGTGCTGCTGAACCGCGCACCGACCTTGCACCGTCTGGGTATTCAGGCTTTCCAGCCCATTCTGATCGACGGAAAAGCCATCCGCATTCACCCGCTGGTCTGTTCGGCCTTCAACGCCGACTTTGACGGCGACCAGATGGCGGTACACGTGCCGCTGTCCTTTGAAGCGCAGATTGAATCGCGCATGCTGATGCTTGCCAGCAACAATATATTGCATCCGGCGCACGGAAACCCCATTGCCATTCCTTCGCAGGACATGGTTTTGGGCGCCTACTACATTACCCGCGGCAAATCGAACCAGCAGGGTGAGGGTGCTGTTTTTTACAGCAGCGACGAGGCATTGCTGGCGCTCGAGAACAATTGGGTTTCTCTGCATGCAAGAGTAAAATTACAGTATCAGGGCAAACTGATCGATACCACGATCGGACGCATTTTGTTCAATTCCATCGTTCCGGAGAACATCCCTTTCTATAATGAACTGATTACCAAAAAGCGCATTGAAAGCATTGTCGGCGAATGCAACCGTTTGGTCGGCGTTAACCGGGCCGTGGAATTCCTTGACGATCTGAAAGATCTCGGATTTGCCATGGCAACCCGTTCCGGCATCTCGATCGGACTCTCCGACGTGATCATACCGGAAGATAAATTTCATATCATTGAAAAGACCGAAAAAGCCGTCAATGACATCAATACGAAACGTAACCGCGGTGTTATCACCGAAAACGAACGTTACAATAAGGTTATCGACGCCTGGTCCAAGACTTCGGACATTGTACAGTCCGCCATGAACAAGAAACTGGTTGAAGACAAAGAAGGTTTTAACCCATTATTCATCATGACCGACTCCGGTGCCCGCGGATCCAAAGATCAGATCAAACAGCTGGCCGGTATGCGCGGTCTGATGAACAAACCGCAGAAAAACGTTGCCGGCGGGGGCGGTGATATTATTGAAACGCCCATTACATCGAACTTTAAGGAAGGTCTTACGGTGCTGGAATATTTCATTTCCACTCACGGTGCCCGCAAGGGCCTTTCCGATACCGCATTGAAAACGGCTGATGCCGGTTATCTTACCCGCCGCCTGGTAGACGTGGCGCAGGATGTTGTGATCAACGAGGAAGACTGCGGAACCATTAACGGTATCCGCGTCGCTTCCCTGAAAGAAGGGGAGAATATCATTGAATTCCTCAAGGAGCGCATTGTCGGCCGGATTCTTCAGGAAGACGTTATCGACCCCTTGACCGACGAAGTTATTGCTGAGGTCGGCGCTTTTGTCGATGAAAATCTGGCGGAAAAGATCACCAACAGCAATGTCGAATCCGTTTATATCCGTTCCGTACTGACCTGCGAATCCCGCACCGGAGTTTGCGCCAAATGCTACGGACGCAACCTGGCGACGGATAAACTGGTCAACATCGGCGAAGCCGTTGGCATTATGGCGGCGCAGTCCATCGGTGAGCCGGGAACGCAGCTGACCTTGCGGACCTTCCATATCGGCGGTACCGCCAGCCGTATCATACAGGAATCCCATCAGACGGCACGCTTCAGCGGCCGTGTGGAATTTTCGGACAATCTGATCGTTTCCGAAAACGATCTTCACGTTGTCCTGGCACGGAATGGAAAGATCTCCATTATCGATCAGGACAATCGTAATCTGATCTCCTACACGGTCCCTCAGGGCGCCATCATTCATGTCAAAGACGGCGAAGAAGCCGATGTCGATACCGTTCTTTATGACTGGGACGCTTATAACGAACACATTGTATCGCGTTATGACGGCAAGGTGCGCTTCATTGATCTGATCGAAGGAGTGACCTACGACGAAGTGACTGATACTTCCGGACATATCGAATGGCAGATCATTGCTTCGAAAGACCGGGAAAAGACAGCGCGCATTGCCGTTTACAATGATGCCGAAGAAATGGTCGGGAAACCCATCGCACTGCCGGAAAACAGTTCATTGCTGGTCAAGGAAGGCGACAAGGTCATTCAGGGCCAGACAATGGCGCGGCGTTCCAAGGAAAGCGCGCGCAGCAACGACATTACCGGCGGTCTGCCGCGGGTGTCCGAGCTATTTGAAGCGCGCAATCCCGCTAACGAGGCCATCGTGTCCGAAATTGACGGGAATGTCCGTTTTGATAAACTGCAGCATGGTATTCAGACTATCCGCATCGTCAATGAACTTGGCGAAGTCTATACCTACAAGATCCCGAAAGGGAAACATATCCTCGTACATGAAGGCGACTATGTGCGTTCGGGCGACCCGCTTTGCGACGGCGCCATTCCGCCGCGCAAGATCCTCCGGATTCTGGGCGTGAAAGAAGTCCAGAAGCACCTCTTGAACGAAATTCAGCATGTGTACCGGCTCCAGGGCGTTCGCATCAACGACAAACATATCGAAGCCATTGTCCGCCAGATGCTGCAGAAGGTTGAGATCCGGGACCCGGGTGATACCGAATTTCTCATCGGCGACCGCGTGAGCAATCAGGAAGTTCAGATGGTCAACGAAAAACTCTACGACATGGTCGTCATCAGTGACGCCGGTGATACTTCCCTGATCGAAGGAAACGTGTATCCACGTGAAATGGTCAAAGAGGACAACGTCCGGCACAAGGCAGCGGACAAGCGTCCGGCAAAGTTCAAGGCGGCCAAACCGGCAACCTTTGAACCTTTGCTGCTGGGCATTACCCGCGCTTCGCTGAATACCGAGAGCTTCCTTTCGGCGGCGTCTTTCCAGGAAACCACGCGCGTTCTTACCGACGCGGCCATTTCCGGTAAAATTGACGATCTTAACGGACTCAAGGAAAACATCATCATCGGCAGAATGATACCGGCAGGCACCGGCATGCCGAAATACCTCAAACTGCTGGTGGATGAACCGGAATACCTGAAAGCGGAACCTGCAGAAGTCTCCGAGTTGCCCGTCAACGGCGAGGAAGGGGTCTTTACCGTTCAGCCGGAGGCGGCCGGAGAATAATCCGCAGTTTGAAATACGAGAATAAAACGCCCTTGCCGAGCAGGGCGTTTTTTTGTACGGGCAGGTAGCCGGAGCTTCGGGAATGCAAGTCCGGAGCTGCCGAAAAGGCTCCGGCGCAGCCGGCCGAAAGGAATCGTAAAAAAGCGAAAGAAATTTGCAACAAAAACTTGCAAACAAGAACAACAAACATTATCTTACTGAGCTTTTTATGAAAATTGGAGAAAAAGAGATATGCCAACGATCAATCAGTTAGTACGACAAGGTAGAAAAAAGATCGCAAAGAAGAACAAGGTCCCGGCCTTGAACGCAAACCCGCAGAAGCGCGGAGTTTGCACGCGTGTGTACACAACAACGCCGAAAAAACCGAACTCGGCATTGCGGAAAGTCGCACGTGTCCGTTTAACGACCGGCACAGAAGTTACGGCATACATACCCGGAGAGGGTCACAACCTTCAGGAACACTCTATGGTGATGATTGAAGGCGGTCGTGTAAAAGACCTCCCCGGTGTCCGCTACCATATCATTCGAGGCACACTGGATACTGCCGGTGTGGAAGGCAGGCGGAACAGCAGATCACGTTACGGCGCAAAGCGGCCGAAATCTTAATTGTGGAGAAATTCGATGTCAAGAAGGAATAAGCCACCCAAACGCGACGTATTACCCGACCCCAAGT
>JAQVTR010000104.1 GCA_028699915.1 Fidelibacterota bacterium | reverse complement strand
AATTTTTTCCTCAATCTCTCGCCACTGGGGATGAAAGGGACTGAAAACCACGTGCTGAACCGCGTCGTTCAGCATTTTTTTGTTTGCAGGAGGCTGGGGATCACCGGCAAAGGCTGAGCCGCTGGCCACTTCTTTCCTTGCCGGCTGCGCAAGGCCGCGCTTTGCGAAAAGCTCCTGCCCTTTAGGCCCCGTCAGCGCTTTAATGACCTCCCATGCTTCCTTCTTGTTTTTGGATGATTTCAAGATACAGTAGCCTGTCCCTCCTGTCCCAAACGCCCGTTTTCCTTCAGTGTTTTTAGGAAACATTACAACGTCCCAACTGATGTTGTAATTTCTAAAAAGCGGCGTCTCCCAAATACCGGAAAGAAACATCGCGATCCGGTCGTTTGCAAACATCCGATCCGCTCCCATACCAAAATTCATAAAAGCTACCGGCGTCGGCATCGCTCCGTAGAGATTGCTCATGTCCGCATAAAATTGAAGTCCTTCGATGGTTTTCGGATCGTCCAAAAGCGTTCGGGTAGGATTTTTTACATCATCGACTAACGATCCCCCGTTCCCGTAGATAAAATTCTGCCAGGCCCAACCGTAAAACCCGTACTGGGTCACCCTGCCACTTTCATCTTTTTTGGTTAGTTCCCGCGAAAGCCTCAAAAGGTCATTCCAATTCCAGTCATCTGTGGGATAAGGGATTCCAGCGGCATCAAAAAGTTTTTTGTTGTAATAAACACAGGCAAACGGCGCAATGTCGCGCGGTAAAGCCAAGAGTTTTCCATCATAGGTAAACCGATCGATAATCTGGGGAAAAAAATCTTCTTTTTTAAAACCGGCGGGGTCTTCTTCTATATAAGGGGTCAGGTCTTCAAGGACGCCTTTCGACGCGAACGTTACGAAATAATCCACTTCGGTCGCAATAATATCGGGAGCTGCCCCACCGGCAATACGGGTTAAAATTTTACTGGTATATCCCGTGTAAGGAGTGTGTTCAAAAATGATCTTGATTGTGGGATGTTCACTGTGCCATTCGGCGAGAGCTTGGGTAATGATGTCAATTTCTTCCGGCGTTCCCCAAAAGCTTACCTTGACCGGTGTTTTTCCGTCTGTGGAAAGTTCAGCGCCACAGCCGACCAAAAAAAAGCTTGTTAAAAGGATGGAATAAACGAATAAATTTTTCGCCCATCTTTTTTTCATGTCGGTGGTTCCGGGTTGAGGATTTTTTTATTTTGGAATCGGAAAAGCTGATGCGTCTTGAAATTATATCATGGCCTTTTTTGAAGTCAACGAATAGCCCCGGCCCCTAAATCCTAGATAGACTTCGAAACGTGTTTTTCCAGGGCTTCGGGAAAAGCTGTTTTTTCCTGAACGATTTAATACGGGGCTCTGGCGGCCTATCCTCTAGCCGTAGCGACCCGATAACGCCGGAAGACGGCGAAAAAATCAAAATAATCGACACTCCGCCCTTTTCCCAGCCGCTTCCCGATTTTTCCTATTCTCAAGCCACCCGCAACGCTACCCAGCAATGCTGAAATAATGCAAACGCTCGGGGGGACGCGTTCAGAATCTTGCAGTAATACTTCCGTCCGCTCCGCACGATCTTCCCGCAAACATCCACGAACCAGTACCGGAGTGTCTTCACCGTCCATTTTCCGGCTTCCGAACCCAGATAAAACAACTTCATGCACTGGAGTATGTTATAGGCCAGCACATTCAATAAAAAGTAGCCGCGGTCCATCTCGAAGTCATGGCTCGGAGTGTAAGACGCGTTCAGCCCTTCCTTCAGTTCGCCGTTGAACTGCTCGCTTCCCATTCGCCCATTGTGAAATTCAAGCCACGCCATCGGTTCAATCTCGTTGTCGTTGGTTCCGATCGCATGATAACTGTACTTCTCCGGCTCAAATAAATCAGGCTTCGGATTAAGCCACCGCAAAACCAACATCCGCATCGCGAAGCCTTTGTTCGTCACATACACCGTCTCCGCCCACTCGGTCTTCCGTTCCAAACGACCCTCAACATCCTCGACCGGACGCCACATGCCGGCTTTTAACGCACCCATACATTCCAGCACTGCCGCATTCTTATCCAAAGAGATAAAGTAACCGATGCTTTTGCCCTCGCAAAACTCGAAAATCTTGTCCTGATGCGCTGCCGAATCACTTCGAAACCTTGAAATCCTCTTGCCGGCTGACTTGGCCTGCGCCGCGGCCTTCCTCAGCTGATTCAAAATTCCGGTTGCAGGTGAAATGTTCCCGGGACGAAAATCTACCGTGTTGCAAATCTTGAGCTCTGAAATGAAGCCCAGTAACCCGCTGTACTGCCTTCGCATCTGATACGAATACTCTGCGCTGTCCTTCTCGGAATCAAAATACGTCGCATCGTTATCAAACGTGAATTCCTGAATCTCGGATTCACGCATCATCTTTACTGAAAATTCGTCATTAATCTTCCGAAGCCGGCCACCATTTCGCCGAACCTTCAAATATTCACGCAACGTATCTGGCGAAATCATACTTTCCCAGCCTAACCCATGTAGCAACCCTTTATCGGCTCTCAAAACCTCAAGATCTTCGATCCTTTGTGCGCCTGCGATGATGCTCAACGTCCCTGCCATCACCTTTCGGCTCGCAGAGATCTCGCGGTTGCTTCCCCCCTCCACCGGACACCGCCGATCGATCATCTCTTCCAGACCGAAATGCTCCATCGAATGCCGGATCCAACCAATCCCCATCCGCCCCGTAACGTCCTCATCCGCCTTTTTAAGCGTCACTTGGCTCATTTTTCCATGAAGCATCATGACCCGCCTCCGTTTGTTGTCTTTTTCACCCGCTGGGTGAAAGGTTCACTTTCCCCAACCCATTATAACAACGGAGGCTTCTTACTTTTATTGATTCCTATTCAGGAGTTAGGGATTTATTGCAAATCTTCCTCTGCCTGATAAGCCGGGGGTTTCGAATCTGTGCAATATTTTTCCCATTCCAGATCTCCGCAAAACTCTCTTTTTCCAGATCCCCGATTTTCAT
>JAQVTR010000046.1 GCA_028699915.1 Fidelibacterota bacterium | reverse complement strand
GTTATGTTATGGTTTACTTATTTTTTCGGAACCAGGGAATCAAGATACTGGTATGTTTCTTGTATGCGATATATTCGGGATCATTCCCCCACTTTTGTTCCGCACGCTTTTCCACCGTCGGAATGCCGGTAAGGAAGAGGAGCACCAGGATGATATAGAGCGGTCCGACTGCCGCCAGCAGCATTTCCCGGGGAGAAAAAGACAAGAAGATAAAAATATAGACACCCGCCCAGCAAAGAATTTCTCCGAAATAATTTGGGTGCCGCGAGGTCTTCCAGAGTCCGTTGTTGATGAATTTTCCCTTGTTTGCCGGGTTCAGATTAAAGCGGGATTTCTGCGCATCCGCGATTGTTTCAATAAGGAGTCCGGCAGCCCAGATCAGCAATCCGGCATAGCAAAGGCGCAGATCTTCTTTTTGCATGGCCATCAGCGCCGGGATCAGTACGATCCACACCGTAACACCCTGCAAAAGCCAAAACTGCAAAAATTTTCCAAAAGATTCGCGTACACCGTCAAAACGCCTGTCCCCCTTCATCTGATGAACGCGAATAAGCAGGAACGATCCCAGCCGCAGTCCCCAGAGCACCACCATTGCCGCCAACAGGGCGTTTCCGGGCGAAAGCGGCGACAGAAACAACGCCGTCAGGACAACGATCACAAAACTCAGGCCGTAGCTGATGTCGGTGAATTTATCGGTTTTAAAAATGTAGGCCGGAATAAACATCAGGATATTGATCCCGACCGCGATAAGCAGATAATGCCAGATATTGAATGCCATTTAAACTCCGTTTTTTCGGTTAAAAAGTAATATTAAGGTGTATATAATTTATAAAACCAAATAAACGAATACAAGAGAATTGCTTATGAGCGAAGCAGGATCTTTTCGATATTCTCCAGAAGGGGATCCAGTTTGGCGACATCTCTGCCTCCGGCAGTAGCCATATGCGCCTTCCCGCCCCCGCCTCCTCCGAGTTCTTTACCCAGGGTCCGGACCAGCGCCGCAGCATGAATTCCGGCCTTGACCAGATCATCGCTAACAACACAGAGCAATTGCGGGGTGTCGTTCAGAACGGCGGCAAAAACGGCGATCCCGCTCTTCATGGTTTCCCGCATTTTATCGCCCATTTCTTTCAGATAATCCATATTATCGACACGGACCCGATTTACATAAAGCGGATAACCTTGATAGTTCCGGGGATCTTTCATGTAGGCGGACATATCCGCGCTTAAGAGTTCGCCACTCAGTTCCCGATTGTTTTTTTCAAGTTGATGCAGATGTCGCTGCAGTTCGCGGACTTTTTCCGGCAGGACTTCTTTCGGGCATTTCATCACAGCGCTTAATTCCGTAAGCATCGCCTGTTCGCCTTCTGCCAGCGACAGTGCGGCAAGGCCGCTAACGGCTTCGATGCGGCGTATGCCCGCGGCAACGCTGCTTTCGGACAAAATCCGGAAATGACCGATATCGCCCGTACGGCTCACGTGCGTGCCTCCGCAAAGTTCCACAGATATTTCGCCCATGCGGATAACGCGCACGACATCCCCGTATTTTTCTCCAAACAGGGCCTGGGCGCCTTCCCGGATGGCTTCGCTGTATTTTTTTTCTTCTTCGCCGACGGGAATGTTGGAAAGGATCTCTTCATTGATCTTGTGCTGGATATTGTTCAGGATTTCATCGGAGATTTTTTCAAAATGTGAAAAATCAAAACGCAGACGGTCCGGACCCACGTAAGAGCCCGCCTGATGTACGTGCAGACCCAGGGCCTCCTGAAGTGCGGCATGCAAAAGGTGGGTCGCGGAATGGTTTCGCGCCGTGTCCATTCGAATGCCGGCATTGACGCGCAGAAGAACCGGTTCTTTTGTTGTAAGAAGGGATTCGATACAGCCCTCTTCGGGAATATGCACAATATCCTCGCCAATCTTTCGCGTATCCGAAATACGGATCATGCGATCACCGACGGAAAGATAACCGCGATCGCCGATCTGGCCGCCGGCCTCCGCATAAAAGGGCGTCTTGTCAAAAACAAGATAGCAACGGTCTTCATCCGCGGCGTATTTCATAAGCTGTGCCGCAGTTTCGAGGGTTTCGTAACCGACAAAGCGGGAACTTTCCCCTTCTTTGATCACGGTCCAGTTCAGAGTTTCCACATCGCGGATCTTGAATTTACCCGCCGCCCGGGCGCGTTCCCGCTGTTCTTCCATCATTGCTTCAACGGCCGCCTCATCAATATTCAGTCCTTTTTCTTCCGCGAGCAGGCGGGTCAGGTCCAGCGGAAAACCAAAGGTGTCATAAAGCCGGAAAACATCTTGGGCCGGCAAGAGGCCGTCTTCACTTTTTGCGGCTTTCCGGGCCTCTTTTTCAAAAAGTTCGAGACCTTTGTCCAGCGTATTACCGAAAGATTCCTCTTCGGCGCGGATTACGCGTTGCACATGTTCGCGTTGAGCGACCAGATTGGGATAAACATCTCCAAGAATGTGTACTACGGCGGGTACGAGACGGTAAAGGAAAGGTTCTTTCATTTTTAATTTCCGGCCGAAGCGGGCGGCGCGCCGGAGAATGCGCCTCAGCACGTAGGAACGGCCCTCATTGCCCGGAACGGCACCGTCAGAGATCGCGACCGACAGCATACGGACGTGATCCGCGATCACGCGGTGCGGCATACCGTCTTCTCCGGGATCATATGCAATGTTGCTGATGGCTTCTATCTGCTCGATAATGGGAAGGAAGAGATCGGTCTCGTAATTGCTGCTCTTGTTCTGCAATACGGCAACGATGCGTTCAAAGCCCGCCCCCGTATCCACATGCCGGTTTTTCAAAGGAAGCAGGGTCCCGTCCGCCAGGGCGTTGTACTGAATAAAAACCAAATTCCAGAGCTCTTTGTAATCCGCATCTCCGCTGTTGACCTTTCGCGGATCCTGTGCCTCAAGATCTTTGCCGCAATAATAGTGGATCTCGGAACAGGGACCACAGGGACCGGTATCGCCCATGGACCAAAAATTATCTTTTTCGCCGAATTTCAGGATATGTGAGGGGGGCAGGCCTGGAATTTTTTTCCAGATTTCCAAGGCTTCCGTATCGTCGGTATAGACCGTTGCATAAAGCCGTCGCGGATCCATGCCCCAGATTTTTGTAAACAGCGTCCAGGCCCAGCCAATGGCCTCCCGTTTATAGTAGTCGCCAAAGCTCCAGCTTCCCAGCATTTCAAAGAAGGTATGATGGTAGTGATCCCGGCCAACTTCTTCAAGATCGTTATGCTTCCCGCTGACCCGGATACATTTCTGAGTGTTGACGGTGCGCCGGAAAGGGGGATCGATCTCGCCAAGAAAATACGGCTTGAACTGATTCATTCCGGCATTGGTAAAAAGCAGGGTGGGATCCTGGCCGGGAATGACCGAGGAACCCGGCACCACGGTATGCCCCAGTTCCTTTTCAAAATAATCGATAAATTGTTTTCTAATCGTTTTTGCGTCCATGATAATCCTTTTCAAGCTGCGGTATATTTGCCGCAAAAATAAATTTAGTGAACAGAAAAGGCATTTGAAAGATGTATTTAAAAAGATGCCATAGCGTTTCCCTCGTTGCTTTTTGAGAGAAACCATTGTATTTTAACTTCGATATTCACAGATCACTGTTCTAAAAAAAGCGGAGCAAATATGTCAAAAGTGTTGTTAGTCGGAATTGACGGAGGGGCGACAAAGATCAGCGGCTGGACTACCGAGATTAATCCGGACAAGACCTTCAATCTCGGTACGATCAATGTTGTTAAGGAATACCGCGAATACGAAGAATTTATGCCCTCTTTTAAGCCCGTGAACATACAATTGCAGCTTGGGGAAATGAACGAAGGCGAGATCGAATTGACCATTGAGGAACAAAAACACGGGAAATCGTACATGTACGCCGCCGCGGACCTTATCGTCGAACTGGCAAAAAAGGTTGGCAGCAGTCGTGTTCTGGTCGGGATCGGCATGCCCGGACTGAAGTCGTTTGACAAACGCGGCATTGTGGTACTTGCCAACGGACCCCGCATGCCCAAATATTGCGACATCGTTGAAAAACGCGTTGAAGCCGCCGGTATCCAAATGGATAAGCCCATTCACCATCTGGGCAGCGATGCGGACTACTGCGGTATCGGAGAGGAATACAGCCATGACGGATTGTTCCGCGGGCTGCAAAACGCCTATTATCTGGGCGGCGGTACCGGAGTGGCGGATGCCATGAAATTGCACGGAAAGCTTCTTCCCTTCGACCAGGCCAAAACCTGGATAGCCAAAACCTGGGAAATGAAGAACAGTGAAGGCCGCTCCATGGAAGGTTACGCTTCTTCCGGCGGCATTCAGAAACTTTATGCCGAATTTGCCGATATTCCTCTGCAGGAATTGCAGGAAAAGGAAATTTATCCGCCGAATATCCTTGCGCTATTTGAAGAGGACGCCGCTGCAAAACGGACCTTTAATGACGTCAGTTACAATATCGCGAAGTTGATTTATGAGCGCATTGTCACCATTTACGGCGGCTGGCACCACTGTTTTGAGTTTGTCAATTCGAACCGTGCCGATCTTGAAGAAAAGCATCAATATCGCGGTACCTTGCTGGACAGCATCATCATTGGCCAGCGCCTGGGGAATCTTTTGGCGGAATCCCGGGGAAAGAAGATCTTCTACGAGCCCATGATGGAATTTCTTGGAAAATTCATCGTAGATACCCCGTATCTTGATATGAAATTCAAAAGCCATTATTTAAAGGATAACGCATTCAACGAAGCGCTTATCCGGACATCTCAGCTTCGCGAAGCGCCGGCGATCGGTGCGGGCGTGGATGCCTATCTGACTTATCATAAGGATTAAAACCGCTTGAGCGAGACATTAATAAAATTAAAATTCAAAGGCAACCGCCGCGAATATTTTCGTAATCCCATGGATTTTCCCATTCAGGAAGGGGACTTGCTCATCGTTGAAAACGATAAGGGTATGGACCTCGGCGCCGTGACGGCCGTGACCCGCGGATATCAGCCGCAGACGGGGATATCGGCTTACGAAATTATCCGGAAAGCCAACGAACACGACAGGGAAATGCTCCGGAAAAACCGGGAAGACGAAAAAAGCATCAAAGCCCAGACGCGGGAAAAGATTTGCGAATTGGGACTGGTCATGAAACTGATGGACGTCGAATATCAGCTGGACCGGAAAAAACTGTCCTTTTACTATACCGCGGATGAACGGGTCGATTTCCGCGAGTTGGTCCGCGTTCTTGCGGGAATGTTCCGCACGCGCATCGAGATGCGGCAGATCGGCGTCCGGGATGAAACCAAACGCCTGGGCGGTATCGGGGTCTGCGGTATGCCGCTGTGCTGCGGCGCCTTTCTGGAAAATTTCGATCCCGTCAGCACGCAGATCGCCAAGGATCAAAGTCTGCCCATGAATCCGCTGAAACTCAGCGGGCAATGCGGCAAACTGAAATGCTGTCTGTTGTATGAACATGGTTTTTATCAGGAAGAACTGCGAAAATATCCGCCGGTGGGTGAAGCGCTGCTCAAGGATCAGCGAAAAGGCTATATTCAAAAGATCGATATTTTTAATCAGATGGTCACCTGCGGTTTCGAGGACGACAGTGTTGAGCTTATCCCGCTGGAAGCGATCATGGATTATCTGACGGCGGCGCAAAAAAAAGGTCTGAAAAAATTGACCAATGTATTGCAGGATTTACTGGAGACCGACGTACACGCACTCGAGAAGATCGAAGACAAATAAATATAAAGCGGAAGCAGTATGAAAAAGATCGGATTAACGGGCGGATTGGGTTCCGGAAAATCCGCCGCCCTCAAGTATTTTTATGCCCTTGGGGCCAATGTTCTGAGCGCGGACGACATTGCAAAGCAGCTTTTGAAAAGCAATGCGGTTCTAATGGCCAAAGTCCGGGAATATTTTGGGCACGAATGTTACGAAAACGGGGAACTGCAGACAGCGGTCCTGGCAAGCCGCGCCTTTTGTTCCCCGGAAAAACAGCAGCTGCTGAATGCCATCGTTCATCCTTCGCTGCGGGAATATCTCGAAAAATACCTGCAGGCCAGTTCCGCAATTCCCGGTGTGATGGTCGTGGAAGCCGCCTTACTGTTTGAAGCCGGTTACGAGGATCTTTTCGACCTGAATATTTTGATCGTTGCCGATGAGGCGGTTCGCATTCAGCGCGCAGCGGCGAGGAACTTCTTGAGTCCGGAAGATATTCGCCGGCGCATCTCCCTCCAGTTTCCGGATGAAAAAAAACGCGGCAAGGCGGATATCGTGATCGAAAATAACGGCAGCGAAGGCGAGCTGCAGGAAGCCTGCCGCAAGATCTGGGAAAGCCACATCCGGATTTCTTAAATCCCGCACAAGCTTTGGATCCTGCTCCGACAGGCCTTCGCGCCCGGAACACTTTTTAATAAATATGTTTTATCCCCGCGTTCCTTGTTGTAATTTTTAATGTCAAAGCGGCGGTAATAATGAGAACCACACTGCGCAGACTATCTTTCATTTTGGCGGGTTTTGTTTTTCTGTTTGGCCGTCCGGTCAACCCGGATGAAGCCGAAGTGCTGGCCCGGAAATTTTTTCCGCAGAAGAACCTTCACGAAAGCCGGATGATCGGCGATGCGCTGTACCTTTACCATTTTTATGAAGGCGGTTTTCTCCTGATAGCTGCAGAGGATGGGGTTCCGGCTGTTCTGGCTTTTTCTGAAACGGGGAAGCTACAGCGGGAACACCCGGCTTTTCTGGAGTTCTGCGAACAGTACCGGTGCCAGATACGCGATGCATCCGACGCCGCATTGCCGCGGCATTCTTCCTGGCAGACGGATACTCCCGCATTTTCAAAGCTTGCTCTGAACAGTGAAATTCAGCCGATCATTTCCAGCACCTGGAACCAGGCGCCCTATTACAATCAATATTTCCCTTACTTTACTGTGCCCGCTTATAGCGACCGGCGCGCCTATGCGGGCTGTGTAGCGGTAACAGCGGGTCAGTTGATGCGCCATTACCGGCATCCCGCCAAAGGAGTGGGATACCGGGAGTATTACAGCAACGATACGGACAGTCTCCTGAGCGTCGCTTTTGATACCGCTTATTATGACTGGGATATCATGCCCGATTCTCTCACAACGCGTTACGGCGGACTGACCGCCGGCATGGACCAGGTCCGGGAGGTCGGACAGCTCTTGTTTCAGATCGCTGTATCGGTGGAGATGGAGCTCAAGCCGGACGGTTCTTCCGCATCCTTCGACGATCTTATCTATTCCCTGGTATCCTATTTTGATTACAGCCCGGAAATGCAGATTCTGAAAAAGGGGGATTTTACCGAAACAAGCTGGCGGAGCATGCTGACCCAGGAGCTGACCCTGGGGTATCCGCTGGCGTACAGCGGACAGGGAAGCGGCGGCCATGCATTTCTCTGTGACGGGTATCGCCTTTTATCCGACAGTTTGCATTATTTCCATATAAACTGGGGCTGGGGCGGCGCGTACGACGGCTGGTTCCTGTTGACGGCACTGACGCCCGCCGCCGGTTACGATTATTCGAACGAACAGCAGGCGATTTTCTATATACGTCCGAACGGAGATGCCATAACGCGGCTGGCCTACAGCGGTTTTGAGGGCTGGCAGAGCAGCTGGATCTATGACGGTTTCGGCTTTGTTGCAGAAAGCGGGGGACTGGCGCCGCACAGCGGCAACTATTCCTATACATTTAATGCGGCGGAACAATGGATGATCACCCCCAAAATTTACCTTCCGGACAGCGACAGCATCCGGCTTTCCTTCTGGTCCAAAATGCTGAACAGCGGCAAACAATGCAAGGTCATGTTGTCGCAGACCGATACCCTGCACAGCAGTTTTACCGTTGAACTCGGCACAATAGCCCCGCACGATCAAAACTGGAGAGAATATGTGTTTGATCTTTCGCCCTATAAAAACAGCGGGATACATATCGGATTCCGTTATACCAGCGCTGGCGGCTATATTGCCATTGATGACCTGACGATAAGCATGCAAAAAATCAAAACAGCAGTTTCAAAAGATATTCCGGTGACCTTTACGATGCTGCGCAATTACCCGAATCCCTTTAACGCCAGCACCCAGATCGCTTTTGTTTTGCCCCGGAACGCCGATGTTCAATTGAATATATTCGACATCCACGGTAAACTGTTACAGACAGTGATAAACGGATCGCTGGAGGCGGGACGGCATCAATACTTCTGGAATGGCGGCGAGCTGCCTTCGGGAATCTATTTCTGCAGTCTTCTGATAGACGGGATCAAAAGCGGGACTCAAAAAATGCTTCTGGTAAAATAAATGAAACGCTATGTCACTCTTGCCTTTATTCTGATTTTTATTGTTCTGATGCCGCTGATCGCCCCGCACTATGCACAGGGCTGGAAGATATGGAGCATCATGCCGCCGGTGGTTGCCATCACGCTGGCCTTTCTGACGAAGAACGTCGTTGTTTCGCTGTTTATCGGGATATTTTCGGGAGCCTATTTGATCGTTCTGCAAACAGGTTCGCCTTTTTCTGCCATTGTGCGGGCTTTTGTTCTGCTCACACAGGAATTTGTGGCGGCGCTTTCGGATTCCTGGAACGCCGGCATAGTAGTGCAGACCTTTACCATCGGCGGCCTGATTGCGCTGATCTCGGTCATGGGCGGCACCAAGGCCATCGCCGAAAAGCTCGCAAAACGGGCGCGCACGGCCGCATCGGCACAGATCTACACCTGGCTGATGGGCGTTTTTATTTTCTTTGACGACTATGCCAACCTACTGACAGTGGGACCCATTATGCGCCCGGTCATGGACAAAATGAAGGTATCCCGGGAAAAACTGGCATTTATTATCGACTCCACCGCTGCGCCCATTGCGGACATTGCGCTGATCTCCACCTGGATCGGTTATGAACTAGGACTGATCAAACAGGCCTACGCCGCCATCGGTGTGGAGGCAAACGCTTACCATGTTTTTATCCAGACCATTCCCTACCGTTTTTACAGCCTGCTTATACTGTTCTTTATTGTGGTCAGTGCGCTCAGCCGCCGGGATTTCGGCCCAATGCTCAAAGCCGAACGCCGGGCGCGCCTGGAAGGCAAAGTTTTCTCAGACGATGCGCAGATCATGTCCGCGGTCGATACCGAACGTCTGCAGGTTTCCGCGAAAGGAAAATTAAAGGTAAGCAATGCCCTTATTCCCGTCCTGACACTGATCATTGGGGCTTTTGCGGCATTGTTCTATAACGGTTACACCAACATTATTAACGGCGGCGATGCCGCAATGATCGCGCTTGTGCGCGGGCCTTTCAACTTTACGGTATTCCGGGAATGCTTCAGCGCGGCTAATGCCAGCATCGCACTGACACAGTCGGCGGTCCTTGCAAGTCTGGTTGCGATATTCATGGGCTGGCGGCAGCGGATCTTTTCCCTGAAAGACGCCGTGGATTCCTGGATCAAGGGAGCCGGCGGCATGGTGATCACCGTGACGATCCTTATTCTGGCCTGGTCACTGAGCGGCGTGATCGGAAAGCTGGGCACGGCCGACTACCTGGTCGGCATTATCAGCGGAAAGATCCCGCCTTTTTTGCTGGCCGCCGTGATCTTTATTTTCGGGGCTCTGATCTCCTTTGCGACCGGCACATCCTACGGCACGATGGGGATCCTGATGCCGCTGGCCGTTCCGCTGGCTTTTGCGGTATCGCCCGAACCGGTCTTTTTGTATATGTGTGTGGCCGCAGTGCTGAGCGGTGCCATTTTCGGGGACCATTGTTCGCCGATCTCGGACACGACGATCCTGTCTTCGATGGGCGCGGCCTGCGATCACATTGCTCACGTGAATACCCAGATCATCTATGCCATTCCGGTTGCGCTGATCGCTATCGTTCTTTGCTTTATTCCCAGCGCGCTGGGACTGCCGGTTTGGATCAGTTTATTGCTGGGTGCAATAGCGACGGCCGGGCTTATTTACAGCTTTGGGCGCCATCCGGAAGCGCCGCTGTCTGAAAGGAACAAGCCGCATTTAAAGAAAGAAAAAGCAGCGGAATAGAACTGCGCTGTTAATACGGGCTTCCGGCGATTTAATTTGAGTCAAATTATTTGCCCCAAAACAATTGACCCAAATTATTTGACTCAAAATATTTGACTCAATACAATTGACCCAATCCACACAATTCTTCATCAGAAAATCCCCCCAAACGCCGTATATTCCCCTATGTACAAAAACATTACCTGTAAAAACGCCCTGAACCGGCTGAACAGCAATTACCTGCCTTTCCGCTGGGACCTGAATATCTTCCGTGGCTGCGAACACCGCTGTTCCTATTGCTATGCGCTGTATTCGCACGAATACCTGCAGGGCGGCGATTTCTTCAGGGATATTTTTATCAAGGAAAACATTGTTGAAGCGCTGGAGCAAAAATTGCGCAGCCCGTTCTGGAAACGGGAAACGATCAATTTGGGCGGCGTGACGGACAGTTATCAGCCAATCGAAAGGCAGAAACAATTTATGCCCGAAATCCTGCGTCTGCTGATCCGTTACCGTACGCCGGCCACGATCTCGACCAAATCGGCATTGATCCTTCGCGATCTGGATCTGTTCGAAGAACTGGCCCGGGTTGCCGGTGCGGATATCGCCTTCAGCATTACCACGCTGGATGAAAATATCTATAAAAAAACGGAACCGGCCTCAGCACCACCACCGAAACGTTTTGCCGCCTTGCGCGAGATCGCTAAAACCAATATTCGCTGCGGAGTCCTTTGCATGCCTATCCTGCCCTTTCTGACGGACAGCCGGGCAAATCTTGAGGAGGTTTTCAGGCTGACGCAGGAAAGCGGGGGAAATTATATTTATGCCGGATTGCTGAATCTGCGCGGGCCCACGCGCGGACATTTTTTGCATTTTATCAAGGAAAACTTTTCCGAACTGTATCCGCGCTACTGCGCACATTACGAAAGTCGTGCCGCTCGCGCCCCCTACAGAAAAACGATCTATGCGCTGCTGTCGGATCTACGGCAGGTTTATCCGCTGAAATATAAGGCGGAACCGATTCAGGGCGGCGCAGAACAAATGGAACTGTTTTAAAGCTCTGCGGGAAAGCAAAAAATGTTTTAACCGGGTTTTCTTTTGCTTATATTCGATGGACATGTCCAATAATATGGAGGGAAACATGAAAAAGCGCATTTTGTTCTGCCTGCTGGCGGTGCTGACCTTCTTGTCGGCATTTGCGGCGGATGAGTTTGTCAAGACCGGCATTAACGTGGGGCCGCTGCCGTCGGTGGGCTATAATTCCGACACCGGATTTCAGTACGGCATTCTGGCGAATATCTTTTTATACGGCGATGGAAAGATCTACCCGGATTACTATCACAATTTTTACGTTGAATGGAATCAAACCACAAAAGGTGCAGGCCTTGCGCAGCTTACCTACGATTCCAAATACCTGATCCCGGGCATTCGCGTCACCGCTGACCTGAGTTATATCGTCAAGCAAGCCTGGGGTTTCTACGGATTTAACGGAGCGGAAGCCAGGTACAATCCGGAATGGGTGGACAAGACAAGCAGCGATTATAAGAATTCTCTTTATTATGCCATGAAGCGCAATCAATTGCGTTTTACTGTCAACTTTCAGGGCAATATCACCGATCAGTCCCTGCGATGGCTGGGCGGTCTTGGCGTAATGAATTTTGATGTCGGCTCCGTTTCCACAACGCGGGCCTGGGATACGAGCTTTGTCGATCAGAGCACCCTATACGATGAGTATGTAAACCGGGGTGCCATCGATGTGAGCGAGGCCGACGGCGGACTGGTAAGCTATGTTCGGGCCGGCGTTGTCTATGATACCCGCGATAACGAGGCCTGTCCCATGCGCGGCCTCTGGGAAGAACTGGTCATGAGTTACGCGCCCGGTTTTATCGGGGACGGCGGCGGCTGGCTGCAGTTGTCCGCGATCCACCGTCACTACTTCACACTGATGGATGACAAACTTTCGCTGACCTACCGCCTGGGTTATCAGGGCATCATCGCCGGGAATCAGCCCTTCTATCTGCAGGGCAACATGCCGGACTCCCGGAATAACCGCGACGGCCTGGGCGACAGCAAGAACGTCCGCGGCATCATGGGTTCGCGCCTGGTCGGCGACGGCTACCTCTACGGCAATCTGGAGGCACGCTGGAAGATCGTCCGTTTTCAGTGGA
>JAQVTR010000103.1 GCA_028699915.1 Fidelibacterota bacterium | reverse complement strand
AATGGAATGGAGAACTTCTTCAAGAGGTGAAAGAGGCTCAATATTTTGAGCTTGAGAACACAATCCAAAAGTATGAGCTTATGAGGGGAGCAAGGTTTGAGGTGTACTGTAAAATCCTCAAAGAGGCAATGAAAGAGCTTGAAGATAGAGTGATTAATTCTTCAGATTTCCAAACAATACCAACCGATAAGCTTTTGAGCATGATAGAGAAGCTTGAAGAGCGGATTAACAAAGATACCTTCAGAGAGCTTTTGAAAGTGCCTGCTCCTGATGATATCGCTCTATTTGAGAAATACATTGAAGTTTATTGAAACTTTACCATTTCTTTACCATATGAAACATGGGGGGGGGAGAAATAGCTATGGAAGAAGCAATGGGAGCGAGGCGGTAACCTCATACATGGAAAGGCATAATTCGAGGTGGGGGGGTTACCTGATAGCAGGTAAAGAACAGGTAAAAGCAAAGAGGTGAAATTTGATAGCAGGAGAATACATATTACAAGAGAACAGTTTTTTTGTAGAAGGGGAGAAGTTTCTGATCAGAGAAAGGAAGAACCAAAAAGGTAAAAAAACACAATACTATTTGATAAAACTTCAACCATTTCAGTACATTTCAAGCTTGTTTCCAACTGATGAGAACACTTTCACTTTTGATTATGAGCAGAAGATATACAGATTACAGAAGAAAGAGAGCTCAATAATCTTAGAATACTGTTAATTTTCTCTTTTTTTACCTCATAACTGTATACAATTATGGTAAAATATGTAAACAAAGAGAGAGTGTTTTGTGAAAAGGAGAAAAACATGAAACCAAAAGAGAGGGTTATTTCTCTAAGGGTTGATGAGGGAATGGCAAGTTACATTGAGGCATATGCAAAGAGATACAAAGTGAGCATTTCTCAAGCAGTTAGGCTTATTTTGCAGGTGTTTTATTCTCCCATGAGATACAAAAAAGAGGGGGGAAAAATACTTAAACAGTTGAATACAAGAATTACAGAAGCGGAGGAGGTTGAAAGCTTAGAAGAGGCTCATAAGAAGATTGCTCAAGGAGTTGAAGCGGAGCTCCAACCATTGTGGAGGTTAGTTGAAGAAAGCAGAATTACTACAGATTATTTGTATGAGAGTTATCTAAGCGCAAGTAATTTAATGCATGAAAGCTTGAGGGATTACTTAGATAAGATTAAAGAAACTCAACAGGAGCAGGCGGTTGAGCCTTACAGGGAAAAAGTTGAAGCATGAAATTGAAGTTCAGTTGCAGAGCTCTTCAACCTCTTTCTCTCTTTTGGGGAGAGCGGAGCTCTCAAGAAAGGTTGATTAAATGAAAAAGAAGTTTCAGAGCAGGAGCTCTTCAACCTCTTTCTCTCTTTTGGTAACTCAATTATATAACATTTCCATAGAAACTCAAACAGAGAGAGAGAAGCTTTCCCAAAACTGCGGTTGTATAACAAAGCAGTTTTGTAACAATATTTGTTACAAAGTGAGATCAAGATGATAGATACTCTCAAAGTTATGCTTACAGATTATCAGATAAAGGGGGATAGTGAGATAAGGGTGCAACCTGCTTCTTATGAGTTAGGAACAGGAGCAATGAGTGAGTACCCCCTATTTCAAACAGAAGAACATGGAAACCATTATGGTTCAAAGGCTTACTTGAATTCAGATAATTGGAACTTAACTCTTAAACCTATGGCAGGAACAGGAGCAACAGGAGCATTTCTCCAACTATCAGTACCTAAGAACTACTATGGTTCAAACTACTATTCTGTGGGGGAGCAAGGAACAAAGGCAGTTTTGAGCAAGGTAGAAGATGAGCTCAATGAGAAGGGAGTTCATACCAACCTGCTTGAAGCAAACATGAGCAGGGTTGATACCTTCAAGAATATTGAGCCTGATGAGCCATTTTCAAGCTATTACACTCTTTTTTCACTTCTCAAGGCAAGGAGAGCGCTCAAAAGAGGGTATGGAACTACTTTCCTGCTCTCAAACACTCAACAAGAGTTTTGTGTCTATGATAAGTTGGTTGAAATGAGGGAAAGAAAACTTGATACAAGAGGGTTACCTCAAACAATGAGGTTTGAGCATAGGCTTCTCAACAAAGGCAAGGTGAAAAGTACATATGGGTTTGATAAGGTGAAGGATATCTTCAAGGGGGGGTATGAGATTATCAAAGAGAAACAAGTTGATAGTTGGAAGAGCTCTCTTTTCAACTTTCAAGCGGAAGAGGTAGTTTTGTTAGGATCAAGGCAACTTGAGCAGGAAATGAAGATCTTCAAAGAGAGATTTCCTAAGAATTGGTTCTCAAAGTTTTTGAAGGGTTATGGAGCTTACTATTTGGCTTCTTTTGCAGGGAGAGAGGTAGTAGTTGAAGCTCTCAAGAATTTTGAAGTAGATAGAATGAAAGTTTGGAGAGCGGTTCAAACAATGGAAGAAGCAGAGAAAGAGCTTCTTGTTTTGAAGCAGGAAGAAGGCTCTTCAAAAACATTAGGAGTGCTCTATGAAGAATTGAGAAGAAAGGTTTTGAATTGATAGTGAAAGCACTCAAACAGGAGCTCAATCTCTCTCAAGAGTTGGTAAAAGAAGGTTTCTCTCATGCTTACAAGGCAGGAGAACTTCTTCAAGAAGTGAAAAACATGGTTGGAACAAAGCAGGGTTTTGATGAGTGGGTTGAAAAGAATTTGAAAAGAACAGATGAGGGGTTAATCAATATCTGTTTGAAGCTTTTCAATGGGGAGAAGGTGAAAGTTGAGGTTTCTTCTAAGGAGAAAGGTTTGAAGGGTGAAGTTGATGAGTGAAGAGGTTAATCAATTGAAGTTGAAGGTTCAGTTTAAGGAAGAGAAGCTCAAGCTAAGGTTAATTGAATGGGTAACTCACAAAGTTGAAAAAAGGCTCAAAGAAGCAGAGAAAAAGAGAGGGGAACAATAATGGCATATGGGTATGAAGAGAAGCAGAAATTCATTGAATTGAGGGGGAGAGGGTGGAGTTTTGAGGCGATAGCAAAGGAAACAGGTATCTCAAAACCAACCTTGATTAAAT
>JAQVTR010000045.1 GCA_028699915.1 Fidelibacterota bacterium | reverse complement strand
TGTTGTCTTTCAGGGCATCCTGGATCAGTTGATGCTGATCCTCTTCGCGGATCATCACCGGGAAAATAATACTGGGAAGCGGGACGACGCCATCAAGCGACAGGATGCGCATTGCGCCTTTCGGCAGTTCCGTCATGATTTTCCGGCTTTTACTCATAGACCTGTTCTCCGTTGCATCGTGTAATTTAATAAAAAACCCGCTTGAAAGCTATGGCATTAAATCACTTTGCTGATCTTCATTGTTTCAAGGATCCCGGAAATTTATCCCGCACCGAAGTTCCGCGTGCTTTGTCGCGGATTACCCGGCTATGCATTCTGCCCGAAAAATGTTGTGGCCAGTGTGCGGATCTGTTCGAGGTCCTTTGCGCGGTTCATTTCATAACGCAGATGTGCGGCGCCATCCATTCCCCGGATATAGGCGGCGGCATGGGTCTTGAAAAGGTTTCCCGCATACATCAATGGATGATGTGCCCCCTGCAGTTCCACATGGCGGAAAAAGGTTTCCGCGATGGCAGCTTTATCCGGCGGAGGCAGAATCTCTTTCTTCTGAAGAAAATGCAAGATCGAACTAAACAGCCAGGGGTTGCCGATTGCAGCCCGTCCGATCATCACGCCGTCACAGCCGGTTTCTTCCAGCATTCTGCCGGCGTCTTCGGGACTTTTTATATCCCCGTTACCGATCAGGGGTATGCTTAAGGCCGCTTTCAGCTCCCGGATAAGTGACCAGTCCGCCTCACCGCTGTATTGCTGTTTGCTTGTGCGCGGATGCAAGGTCAGCAGCTCGATCCCGGCCCGCTGCAAACGCTGCGCCGCTTCCATGGCAACAATATGGCCTTTGTCCCAGCCGGAACGAATCTTTGCGGTCAGCGGCAGCGAAACGGCTTCCCGCACAGCCAGGGCAATCGCTTCGAGGCGTTCGAGGTCTTTCAGAATAGCCGATCCGGCTCCGCGCTTGACTACCTTGGGAACCGGACAACCGAAATTCAGATCGATGATATCGGGTTGAAGATATGTTTCAATAAAGCGTGCGGACTTTGCCATCGTTTCCGGGTCATGTCCGAATATCTGGACACCGACGGGACGCTCCGTATCGTCGAAACGCATATAATGCAGGGTTCGGTCGTTTTCCCGGACAATGCCGTCGGCCGAAACGAACTCCGTGTAGACCACTCCCGCACCGAAGCTTTTGCAGATCTGGCGGAAGGGCTTATCGCTGATACCCGCCATCGGTGCCAGCAACAGCGGATTCTCGATTCGCAGATTTTTCAGAATGATCGGTTTTAACATACCGTTAATATAAGCATTGCCGGAATAAAACTCAGATAAAAAACGTCGAAACCGTCCGGCGGATTATGCCGGTACGGCGGCAAGAGCGCAATCCATTGCGTTTCTGCCAATCCATGCCGCTTATCCGGTCCTTCCGAATAAAAAACAAGTATTAATATTGACCGGATTTCCTTATTATTTATTAAAACGCGGGAGTTGCAATGAAATGGTCACTGATACTGATCTTGTGTTTTGCCCTTCTTTTATCCTGTGATAAAGGAAGCGGCCGCTATACCTACCGTTTGGAGAATGCGGCATTTCCGCATCCCGAACGCGAGGCGGGTTTCAGCAGAAACGGGACCTTTTACTCTGCAGAAGAACATTACCGCGATGCGCGGGTCATGGTTGTCCGTCCCGAAAATTTCCGCAAACGCAACAAAACGGATATGCTGGTGCATTTTCACGGATGGAACAACAACATTGACCGCTGTATCGATCAATTTGCGCTTGCGTCCCAGCTTGAAGCGTCCGGAAAAAATATGCTGCTGGTCGTGCCCGAAGGCCCCCGCAATGCACCCGACTCTTTTTTTGGGAAACTCTGCGAGCCGGAAGGATTCCGCCGTTTTCTTGATGAATTGCTCGATTCACTGCATCATGACGGTTTGATACGCAGGCCCGAAGCAGGGTCTGTTTACTTGTCCGGACACAGCGGCGCTTATTATGTGATGGGAAATATCCTGCGGCATGGGGGCTGCAATGCCAAAATCAGGGAAGTGTTCCTTTTTGACGGTCTCTATGCCTGTGAAGAAGATTTTCTGAGCTGGCTGCGCGATTATTCCGGCCGTTTTGTCCATATTTATACCGAAAACGGAGGAACGCTGGACAACAGCATGTACTTTATGGCGCAATGCGATTCGCTGGGACTGCCCTATGTTCGCGGCAACACGTCAGACATGGAACAGATGCCCGAAGGCAGGATACTGATGCTTTACAGCGATCTGGCCCACAGCGCCGTGATCGCAGAGCGCAGAAATCTGCAGAAACTTTTGATCCGCGCACGATGAGTGCGGCATTCAGAGGTACTTTTCATAAATTTATAAAACGGAAAATTCAAGGCTGAAATTATAAGGGCAGAGATCACATAAGACGCTAACATGGCGTAAATACGACCGTATGAACTTAACTCAGGTTTTGGAATAAGCCCGACAATGATCGGGCTCAGGCGAAAGGGTTAAGGAAGGAAATATTTAATCAACTCTTCAATATTGCTTGATTTAGTCAGGCTATAAACAACCTGGGTTCCTTTCCGCTTGCCTTTGATGATCCCCACGGCTTTCGTTTTAGCAAGATGCTGGGATACCGTAGCTTGTGGGACATCCAGACAGGTCTGCATGTTACCGACATTCGAAAAGCCTTCCCGGGCGAGGCCGCGAAGAATGCAAAGCCGCACCGGATGTGCGATCGCCTTGAGAATTTCGGCTTTATAGCTCATCAGTTCCAAATCTTTCTTTTCTGTTTTATATGCCATACTCATTCCCCTGTTATTCTTTATATTTGCTAATATATTAACTTAAATTAATCTTGTCAAGAAATAATAAACAATAAAGATATGCTTTAACTTTTGAAAAATTATGATATATTTAGTATTGCCATACAAGGGAGGAAAAGCATGAAGAAAAACCGGATTCTGTGGCTTGCTGCCGTTCTGGCGATAGCGGGTGTTATCTATAGTTGGAAAATGTTTGACAAAGCGTTTCCCATTGTCAATGTCCGCATTACGGCGGACAAACATCAGGTGCTTGCCTGCGCGGATTCCCTTTCACGGGCCGGTGGCTTTATGGAAGAAAATTACCGCAGTGTGGCCGCTTTTGAAACCGACCAGCGTTTTAAAAATTACATGGAATTGGAGGGTGGGGGCGTCAAGGCCTTTCAGTCGCTTGTTGATGAAGGCATCTACTATCCCTACACCTGGACGGTCCGTCAGTTCAATATTGACGAAGTCCGCGAGATCCGCTATGATTTCAGCCCTTCCGGAAAACTTTTAGGATTCGATTTGAAAGTATCGGACAGCCTTGCGGGTCCGGACAACCCGGATTTTGATGTCTACAGCCTTTATTTGCGTTCAGAGGCGCGCGCCGCGCTGTTGCCGGATCTCCGGGAATATAAGCTCGTTGAAAAAGCTTCCGAATTAAAGGAAAGCGGCCGAAGGGATCATCTTTTTACTTTTGAGCATCAGCAGAAAAGTGCCGGAGAAGCCCGCTACCGTTTACAGATTGGCGTTAGCGGTAATGAAATTAGCCTGGTCCGGCCCTATGTCTGGATCCCCGAAGCCTTTGATCATCGTTATGAGGAAATGCGCTCCGCCAATACCACGATCTCCTTTGTCGGAATGGCCTTAATGATCCTGGTTTACGGATTTGCCGGTGTGGGTATATCACTCTTTTTTATGCTGCGACGCAATTCCCTGATATGGAAACCGGCGCTGAACTGGGCCGGACTGATCGGTATCCTGATGTTCTTTGCCATGCTCAGTACGCTGCGTCTGGCCTGGTTCGGGTATGATACTTCCCTGTCTTCGGGGCAATTCGTATTTCAGCAGTTTTTACTGGCGATTGCAAACGGCTTACTGATCGCGGTGATCTTTTTCTTTTCGGCCGCGGCAGCCGTGGGGCTGGACCGGCAGGCTTTTCCGGAACATTTTCGTTTCTGGCGACTCTGGTCACCGACGCTTGGCGCTTCCAAAGAGGTCCTGCGCCAGACCGTTTTCGGATATCTCTGGGCCCTTTTTATGATCGGTTTTATCACATTTTTTTACTGGTTCACGAATCACGTGCTGCACTGGTGGAGTCCCGCCGAAAATATGGTGGACCCCAACATTCTGGCATTGCCGTTGCCCTGGCTACTTCCTGCGGCGCAATCTTTGCAAGCCGGTTTTTGGGAGGAATGCCTTTTTCGTGCGGTACCGCTCGCCGCGGCAGTACTGATTGGGAAAAATTTCCGGAATAAAAAGTTCTGGATACTTTTAGCCCTGCTTTTACAGGCTGCCGTTTTCGGATCGATGCATGCCAATTATCCGCAGCAGCCGGCATATGCGCGTATTGTGGAGATGCTGATCCCCTTTATGCTTTACGGATTGATCTATATGAAATGGGGACTGCTTCCGGTGGTCATTTCACACTATGTCTATGATATTATACTTATGGCCATGCCGCTGTTCTTGCTCTCCGCCCCGGGTATCGGGATCCATCGCTTCCTGGCTCTGCTGGCGGCAATGATTCCGCTGCTTGTACCGCTTTACCGCCGAATCCGAGCAGCAGCCTGGTACGAACCGGGAGATGCGGACTATAACCTTGCTTGGGAAGCCGAAATTACATCCGCTCCGAAAGCGCTTAAAAGCGAAAGAAGGAAAAGCACCGAAAGCCCCTTTGCGTACCGTTCCTTTCCGCTTTTCGCCGCCATCGCGGTCCTTATTGCCGGTGCGGCAATGTGGGTTTTTTTCAATCCCTTTAAGAGCGATGTGCCACGCCTGAATACAAAGCGCTCACAGGCGCTTGCCCTTGCAGAAAAATTTCTGGCGGAAACCGTCACGCTTCCCGATTCGCTCTCTTTTAAACCATACGTTCGCTTTGAACAGGGAAGCAGCCGCAATGCGAGGTTTGTATGGGAAAAAAGCGGCAGGGAGGGTTTTCGTCGGCTGTATGAAAAAAGCCTGCCCTCCAATTATTTTGAAGTGACGTTTAAAACCTTTGAAGGCGATGTTAATGCGCGTTCCGAACAGTTCCGTGTGCTGGTCGGCCGTGAAGAAGAAGTACTTGCCTGGGAGCATAAGGTTCCGGAACAGCGCGCCGGCGCGCATTTGACGGAAGCGCAGGCGCGGAGCAAAGCCGCAACGGCGATCGAAGATTTTTTCGGAATTGTAGCCGGAGATCTGGAAGAGGTCAGTTTTGAGCCGGAAAAACTCCCGCTGCGCAGCGACTGGAAGTTCATTTACCGCGATCCCGACAGCGGTCTTAGAGAAGGGGAGTTACGCTATGCGGTTTCCCTGGCCGGCGCCGAGATCAGCGGACTGGAAACGGGACTGCATTTTAACGAAAGCTGGGAACGCGAAATCAAGAGATCGGATACCCGCGAAAGCATTTTTCAGATGATCGGCGGAATGATCCGTTTCGGATTTCTGATTGCGGCGCTGGTAATGGGTATTATTGCCTGGACAAAAAAGTGCTTTCATTTTAAAGCCTTTCTGATCGTCACGCTGCTTTTCTTCATTTTAATGCTTCTCCAGGAAGTACTGTTAAGCAATGCCGTTTTTGCCATGCTGCCAAGTTCAGAACCTTTCGCGAATCTTGTGCTGATCTTTATTATCGGATTGATCCTGGGTAACAGCGTATCGGCTTTGATGTACGGATTGCCGATCGGGTATATGGGACAGCTGGAACTGCCGCTGGAGCGCAATGATACGGAATTTTGGTTCAAAGGCTTAGCGCTGGGTGTGCTGAGTGCCGGAGTGCTGTCCTTTTCTTCAGCGGGTTTTATGTCGTCCACGGCCTTCATTGCCGCACCCTTACATGCGGATTCGAGGATGCCGCTGATATCGCTGCTCTCTTCCACCGTCACCGACTACCTGATACTGCTGATTCGTTTGCTGATTCCCTTTATCTTGGCTATGCTAATCGAGCGTCGGGGAGAAAAATTCCGCGGATTTTCACTGCTGCTTCTCTTTTTATCGGGATTTGTTTTTGCAGGGAAATGTCCGCCCCTTTGCTGGTTGATCAGCGGAGGGGTCTACGGATCACTGATGATCGGGCTCTATATGACGGTGTTACGATACAATTTGCTTTATCTCCCGTTTATTGCAGGATTTATCCTTATTATGGACGCCTTTCAGCTGATCCTTGCGAATCCGGCCCCCATGACACTGCCGCTGGCCCTCTGCTCCATTGCCGTCCTTATGGCCTGCGTGTTCCTTGCCGTCTGGGCGATGTACCGTCTGCGGATGACGAAGCGAAAAAACTGCAGCGATTGAAAAAATACGCGGCCTGTCAAATTGCAGCCGGTTTCGTTTAACGGGGAACCTTTACGGCTTTTCCGTTGTATTTTAATACAATTACAGGTAATATTAGCAATGCCAAGATCGCCTTTCACATCCCTGCTTTTCCTGATCGTTCTGCTGCTGTCCGCAAGCTGCGCGCAGAGTGAACTTTTCGATAAAAAAAGGCAGGCGGGGCCGGAATATAAGATCGATCATATTATCAAGCCCGGAAAAGACATCGGGAACGGCGATCTTGAAATCCGGCTCAGCATTCCCTATGACGAGATCCTGTTCGTTAAAAACAATCTGAGTTACAAGGGACGTTTTGAGATCTCGCTCATGATTTTTGAGGGCAACGAACGGCGAGTCAATGAAAGCTGGATCGAAGTACTGACGCTGAATGAATTCCGGGTCACGAATTCCCGTAAACAAGCAGTGGAAGTCCGGCGCATTTACAGCCTGCCGCCCGAAAAATACCGGCTGGAAGTGCAGATTACCGATCTGCGCACCCAAAACCGCAGAAAACAGGTTAAAGAGATCGACATGCTGCATCTGAAAAACGGCAAATGGATGCTCGGGGACCTGTACCTGGTGGAAGGCCGTGATCCCGAAGGGAAATCGGGGGATATCCCGGATGTGATCTATGTCGGCTTTACCGCTTCCGGGATTTCCGGCACCTATCCCTTTACCTATACGCTGTTCACCGGTGAACAGCCCGTCAAACACGGCCGTTTCGATATTGAACTCGTTCCTCAAAAGCACGAATATATTTTTCCGGTCCGGACCGCCGATCTTGGGTATAACCAGTATCTTTTGCTGATGCAAGCCAGTATTGACGAGGAAAAATACGAGCGCAGGATCCCGCTTCGCATCGCCTGGACGGGCAGCAGCGAACTGATCCCAAATCTGGGGGAAGCCATTGAACAGATGCGCTATCTTTCCCATACCGGCTATTTCCCCGTTCGCAATTACCGCAAAGCCCTGAATTCCCCGTCAGCGGAGCAGCGGGACTTCTTTAACGAGGTCTGGGATCAGCTGGATCCAACGCCGGGAACGGAACGAAATGAATTAATGGATGAGTATTATTACCGCATACAGGTTGCAAACCGCCGCTTTTCCGGTCAGCGAGAAGGCTGGCGTTCCGACCGCGGAATGATCTATGTGATATACGGCGAACCCGACGCCGTTGAAGAACATTATATGGAGATCAACACCAAACCCTACATTATCTGGTATTATTATTCCGTCAACCGAAGTTTTATCTTCATCGATTACACGGGATTCGGCGATTACCAGTTAAGTGAACCCATGAGCAATTATTAATGGAGAAGCTAAGAAAAAAAATCGATCATATCGATGAACAGCTGGTTAAGCTGCTGGATGAACGGATGGGTCTGGCTTTTGAGATCGGCAAAATCAAAAAAGAAAAAGGCTTGCCCGTTCTGGACGCCGGCAGGGAGACGGAAGTTTTTGCGCATCTACAGGCGCTTCCACGTATCAGCATCCGGGACGACGAGCTTCAGGAATTATTCGAACACATCATTCGCATTAGCCGCAGCCATGGAGCGCGGGGACTGCGCTAGGCCATGTTCCGGATCGACCTTACCCATTCTGTTTTAATTCTTTTATTCTGTGCGCTGACCGTTCTTTTTACCCTGTTATGGGCCACCCGTTTTTTGCGGCGTGATTTTTATCCTCCCGGGGTCCGCCGGCTTATCGTTTTGCTTCGGGTTATTGTGTTGCTGCTGTTGCTGCCGCTTCTGGCCGGATTGCAGATCCGCCTGACCCGGAACGTGGAAGAACCGCCGCGGTATGCGTTTGCCTGGGATCTGTCCTTAAGCATGCACAATGAAGATGCTACCCCTTTCAAAGCAAGCCGCATCCTGAACCGTGAAGGATACAGGACTTTGCGCAAAAAGATCCGTATCGAACATATCGGCGGAATGCAGGAACCATCCCTTATACAGGAATCTGAACTGCGCCAAAGGGAAAGCGATGAACCCGTTACGCATTTGGGAAATCTGTTGCGCTTTGCAGAACGCCAGGCAAGGTACCGGGGCATTGTGCTTGTTTCGGACGGCCAGAGTTATCTGGGTGAAGCCCCCGATGCGATTCGGCTTAAGTCCGGCATTCCGGTTTATTGTATTGGCGTGGGGGATACGCTGCTGAACGGCAGAATATCGCTGAATTCCGTGCAGACGCCGGCCTTTATCGGCGAAGGCGATCCCGTCCCCTTAAATCTGAGCTTTGAAAACCCCTCCAATCAACATGTGCGCGGAATGCTGACGATCCTGAAGAGTAAAGATACGCTTTACCATGAAAAACTGGAGCTGGAGGCCCGCCGTTTCCGCGATTACCGGGTTGTCCTTCCCGAAATGCAGGCGGGAATCCAAAGCCTGGATTTTTATTTTGATGCGGGAAAAGGTGCGCTGCCCCTGACTTCACACGCACTGAATATATTTCCTTCCCGTATCCGTATCGTTTGTGATTCCCGCAAAGCGGACCCTGACATTGCCATGATGAATACCGTATTGTCCTCGGCCGGGGATTACCGGATTTACAACCGGGAAAGCTGGGAAAAGCATTTTCCCGGAGAAAAACCGGACCTGCTGATCCAGATCTGGCATCCCCGGGAAGATCCGCTGTTTTTTGAGGATGTCCCTGCCATTCTTTTCTACCGGGAACCCGGAAATGTTTACCGGCAAGCCGATGCATTTCGCATTGCGGACTACCGGCCTTATTTGCTGCCGGAAAATGATCCGGACCTGAACAATTTGTACTGGAAACAGCTTCCCCCGGTCCGTATGCTGACTTATCCGGGTGCGGGGAAAGCGGTCCTGGAAAATAGCGAGGCCCGGGGGTTGATCTTTGAAGACAAGGCAAATCGGCGTATCATCATTGCGGGATCGGGACTTTGGGTCTGGCACCTGGCCGCATATGAAAAAGGGTGGAGCGGCCTCTACCGCCATTTGCTGACCGGTATGGTGCGGGAAAGCCTGAAAAGCGGAGAACAGCATTTTATTTCTCTCGACCGGAATGCATACCGGGTATTGCAGTATACTCCTTTGACGGCAGTGACGCAAATAGACAGGAACGCAATGCCGGATACGGCGCAGGCGCAGATCAGCGTAGCGCTGCTGGACCGGGATTTCAGGGAGGTTCAGCGCCGCGATCATTCGTACAGGAGCAACCTGAACTGGCATTTTATGCCCGGAGACACCGGACGTTATTATCTTCAGGCAAACCTTTATTTAAAGGGAGAAGTACTGGAAAGCGATACGGCTGTTGTTCAGGTCCTGTTTTATGATCCCGAAACCCGTTACCGGGGCTGCGATGTGCCGGCGCTGAAAAGTCTGAGCGGCAATCACGGCGGCATTTATCTTCATATCAGTCAATTTGACAGCCTTATAAAGGTTTTACCGATTGAAAAAGAACGCCATCCGCAGACAAGTGTCTTACAGGCGCGCCGCGCCTATGCCGGAATTTTGCTGCTGCTGATCCTGCTCTGCGCGGAATGGATCATCCGTAAACGTTACGGAAGCGTTTAGCCCCGTTTCTTACTATTTAGACTTTTATTTGAGTGTGCGGTATGTTTCTTTTAAACTGTGGCCGTAGCCTTTTTTAATGAATCTTCCGGCGTCGCGGACCTGATCACGGATCGTTTGCATGGTGCTTTGGGCACTGCCGGTGGAACCGGCTTTATTTGGATAGATATCGTAGAATTTTTTATACTTTTCCGGTGTATAATTGGGCATGATCACATTTGCTCCGGCCTGCAGTCCGCGAATGCGGGAATCGTGTTCCAGGGTTTCCAACGCCGTTGTGGTCGGCAGATGGGTGTTTTTAAGGATCAGGCGTGCAAGCGCCAGAACCTTAAGCGTAAGCAGCGGATCACCGCTTGAACTTTGGTTCAGCGGGGTTTGGGGGTGGGGAATAAAAGGACCGATGCCGGCCATATCCGGCTCGAGTTCCGCCAGTGCCAGCAGGTCCTTTACCAGCATTTCCGGAGTTTGTCCGGGAAGTCCCACCATAAATCCCGACCCCAGCTGATAGCCCGCCCGGCGGATATCGCGCAAACAGCGCCAGCGTTCGTCAAAATCGCAATCCGGATGCAGTTTTTTGTAGAGATCGCGGTCGGAAGATTCGAATTTGAGCAGGTAGCGATCCGCTCCCGCCGCATGCCAGCGCCGGTAAACTGAAAAGGGGTATTCGCCCAGGGACAAAGTTATTGCCATTCGGTATTTGGATCGGATATCATGGATCAGTGTTTCGACCATTTCCGGAGTGAAATAGGGATCTTCGCCGGATTGCAGGACCACGGTCCGGATGCCGGCATCGCGGATGTCTTTAACGCTTTGCAGGATCTCCTTCGGCTGCATGCGGTAGCGGGTAAGTCCGATATTAGCCGCCCGGATACCGCAATAATTACAGTTCCGGCGGCAAATGTTGGAGATTTCGATAATTCCGCGTAAATAAATGCCGCGCCCGAAAATGGAACGGGTCAGCCGGTCTGCCGAAGCAAAGAGTTGTTTTTGATCCGCTTCCTGCTGCAGCAGAAGGAGTTGCAGCAGTTCCGCTTCCGTATACAATTCCTGTCTGAGAATTTCACCGATCATCCGCATTATGCAATTTACATTTTTTTCCACACCCTCCCAAATGAATTCACAGCCAAGGCCGCCGATGATTTTTTTTTGGGATCGGAGGAGAAAAGGTTTTATTTTTCTGCATAGGCAACAAAGGGGAGATCATGCAGAAAGAATCGGATAAAAAGACGGCACTGGAAATGACCTTGTTGATGACGCCGGACAAGGTCAATTTTTCCGGGAAAGTACATGGCGGCGAGATCCTTAAACTGCTGGATCGGGTTGCATATTCCTGCGCTGCGCGTTACTGCGGCCATTATGTTCTGACCCTCTCGGTTGACCGGGTGGTTTTCCGGCAGCCCATCAATGTCGGGGACCTGGTAACCTTTTACGCCGCGGTCAATTATGTGGGCAACACGTCCATGGAGGTTGGCATCCGGGTCATAGCTGAAGATTTGCGGACCCATGCGATCCGGCATTGTGTCAGCTGTTATTTTACCATGGTTGCGGTTGACGGGAACGGGAAGCCGCTGAAGATCCGGCCGCTGGAACCTGAAAGCGAAAGCGAAAAACGGCGTTACCGCGAAGCGATCGGGCGCCGGGAAATCCGCCTGGGTAAAGCAAAGGACGGAATGTGAGTTTCCGGGCGAGAAAGCGAATGCGCGGCCATTTTGAAAAAACAAGAAATTTTTGAAAAATCATTTGCTGTTAGGGAATTAATTGTTACATTACCAGGCTTTTTGAATAGAGAAGTCACGATAAGGCCACTATAGCTCAGCAGGTAGAGCGGCGGTTTTGTAAACCGTTGGTCGCTGGTTCGAATCCGGCTAGTGGCTCCTCAAGAGAAGGGTCAGTGGCCGAGCGGTCAATGGCATCAGACTGTAAATCTGACGGCGATAGCCTACGGTGGTTCAAATCCATCCTGGCCCACTTCAGCGGGTGTCGGGCACACGCTCGCAGCACTCGTGTTCTTTGATCAGCGAGTGTAGTTCAGTGGTAGAACATCAGCCTTCCAAGCTGATTACGAGAGTTCGATTCTCTTCACTCGCTCTGTTATTTGGCAAGTACCTGGGAGAGCCGGAAAAGCTCGGATGGACCAGAAAACGCGCCGCAAGCTATAAAAGGCCTGTAATCGCATGTTTTCGGTTATAGGCTTTTTTTATGCCCATGTAGCACAGCTGGTAGTCGCGCTTCCTTGGTAAGGAAGAGGTCACCGGTTCAAATCCGGTCATGGGCTCATCATTGAAATTTGTAAAACTGTAGAGGAGACAGAGAACAATGGCAAAAGCAAAATATGAACGTACGAAGCCGCACGTGAACATCGGAACGATCGGTCACGTAGATCATGGCAAGACGACATTGACGGCGGCGATAACGCAGGTATTAGCGAAGACGGGCAATGCGGAATTCCGTTCATTTGACAGTATTGACAACGCGCCGGAAGAGCGTGAGCGCGGAATTACGATAGCGACAGCGCACGTGGAATACCAGACGGAGAAGCGTCACTACGCGC
>JAQVTR010000044.1 GCA_028699915.1 Fidelibacterota bacterium | reverse complement strand
AGGTAACGCTGTGATTTTTCAAGATTGATATACCACCACAGATATTCAGGCAAAACATTGTTTTTTTTGGCGCGTATTCTGTACAGCGGTGCGGCAAGAATGGTATTGTCGATTTCATTATCGACAATAGAAACGGTATTTCGCATTCCGCGGGAACGAAAAATCAGATCACCTTTCCTGATAAAATGTTTTGTATCGCAGGATTCCATATCGATTTTTTGAATGCTTTCGCAATCGACCCGGTCTTCCGCATCAAGATCTTTCATCTGAATAACGCCCAGATTTCCATTAAGGCTTAGCTCAAGGCGGGACCGAAAGGGATATCCCATTTGTACGTTCGCAATGTCTTTTAATTCATTCACCGACAACAACCTCACACAATGCAGAAATCCAATTACAACTAAAATATATGTAAACCGGTGCAAATTGTCAAGAAAAATAATACAGTAATGTTGTTACTGTGTGTATTGGGTTTTATTGTAAATAGATGGAATAATCGTAAAGGATGATTTACCGGATAGTTTTTTAGACAGGACAACTGGATTTACCGGATTGTTTATCAGACAGGACAACTGGATAAAAAGACTTATTTAACTATTCCAAGATATAAATAGATCAACAAATCAACCCACTTTCGCCGAGACTGCGTCGGGCAAGCAAAGGAACAATTCGACAAATGAACACATCGACATTCCATCAACTCGACAACTCGACGACTCGACACCTCGACACCTCGACATCTCGACAACGATAAAGTTTTACCGCTTTCAATTGAATTGACTCCCGCTATTTTTATGGTTACATTTCAATGATGTCGCTAATACTAATTTGTGAGGATCACGATGGCTGAAACTAAACGTCTTGTCGCACTGGATGTCTTCCGCGGAGCCACCATCGCCCTGATGATTTTGGTCAACAATCCGGGTAGCTGGGGTGCCATCTATCCGCCGCTGAAACATGCCGCCTGGCACGGCTGGACGCCGACCGACTTTGTTTTTCCTTTCTTTTTGTTCATCGTCGGCGTGGCCATGGCCTTTGCCTTTCAAAAATACGATTACCGCCTGAACCGTCCGGCTCTCATGAAGATCATCAAGCGGACGCTGATCATTTACGGGCTGGGGTTGCTGCTGAATCTGATCCGTCCCGTCGCCGGGGAGAGTTTCGGCGAGGTGCTGGGAAACCTTTTTGGCAGTTGGCGCCTGGTGGGCGTGCTGCAGCGCATTGCGCTCTGCTACTTCTTTGCGTCGATCCTGGTCCTGAAATTCAACCGCAAGACCGTGGCCTGGATCGCCGCCGCCATTCTGCTGGGATACTGGATCCTGCTGGCCTCCACGGGCGGGTACGGGATCGAGGACGTGCTGGTCCGCAAGATCGACCTGGCAATCCTGGGTGACGGCCATGTCTATCACGGCTACCGCGACAGCGCCGGCCGGGCTATTGCCTTTGATCCGGAAGGACTGCTGAGTACGCTCCCGGCCATTGTTACGACCATCCTGGGTTTCTTTGCCGGAATGCTGATCCGCGAGACCGGCGATAAAAAGCAGCTCGTGAAAAAAATGCTTATCCAGGGCGCGGCGCTGCTGCTGCTGGGCGGACTCTGGGGACTTTTCTTCCCGATCAACAAACCGATCTGGAGTTCCTCCTATGTGGTCTTTATGGGCGGCTGGGCGCTGGTTTTTCTGGGGCTTTCCATTTTGCTTATCGATGTCCTGGGCTGGAAAGGCGCGACGGAACCCCTGGTGGTTTTCGGCTCCAATCCGCTCTTTATTTTTGTGCTGTCGGGGTTGTTTGCCAAATTAATCTCCTATATCCGTTTTATTCCGATGGGGGAATCCACCGTCGGCATTAAAACCTGGATCTTTGAAAAAGTCTTTATGCCGTTGGCAAATTACAGCCGCATTGATGCATCGCTGCTGTTTGCCGTTTCGTTCATTGTTCTGTTCTGGGCGATCTCCCTGCTGCTTTACCGTAAAAAGATCTTTATCAAGATCTGAGCCCGGCGCCGGAACAAGCTATCCATGAAAGGATCATTATGAAAACACACAATATTCTTCCCCTCTTTCTGTTGCTGATTTTTTGGACTGTGGCATGCGGCGCAGAAAAGGGACCTGTCGTGAAACTGGGAATTGACGTTCTTGAAGAGAAAGGTTTTGATATCCTGAAAGGCAAACGCGTGGGACTTATTACCAATCCCACCGGAGTGAACCGGCATCTGAAATCCACCGTGGATATCCTTTTTGAGGCTCCGGAAGTGGAAGTGGTGGCCCTGTACGGCCCCGAACACGGCGTGCGCGGAAATTATGCCGCGGGTGACAAGGTCGACAATGCCATTGATCCCGTGACCGGAGTTCCGGCGTACTCCCTCTACGGAAAAACCAACCGCCCCACAGCGGAGTCCCTGAAAGATGTCGATGTTCTGGTCTTTGACATTCAGGACATTGGCTGCCGCTCCTATACTTACATCAGCACGATGGGATATTGCATGGAAGCGGCCGCGGAATACGGCAAGGAATTCGTGGTGCTGGACCGCCCGAATCCGCTGACCGGCAATATTGTGGAGGGCGCCACCGTCAAGGACGGTTTTACTTCCGGTGTCAGCGCCTACAGGATCCCCTATGTGCACGGATTAACCATTGGGGAGCTTGCCCGTGTCTATAATGAGGAAGGGTTGCTGAAAAACGGCGTCAAATGTAAACTGACCATCGTGCCAATGAAAGGCTGGAAACGCAAAATGTCCTTTGAGGACACCGGTTTGTCCTGGGTGCCGTCCTCGCCGCATATCCCGGAAGGGAGTACCCCGCCGTATTATGTGGCCACCGGTATCCTGGGAGAGTTGTATACCATGAATATCGGGATTGGTTATACCACGCCTTTCAAGACCTATGCCGCCGAGTGGATGAAAGCCCAGGAAGTGGCGGACGCCATGAATGCGCTGGGACTGGAAGGCGTGACCTTCCGGCCGGTGGCCTATAAGCCCTTCTACGGCGTTGATCAGGGTAAGGAAGTACAGGGCGTACAGGTTCACATTACGGATTTCCGCAAGGTGGAGCTAATGTACCTGCAATTCCATTTTATGGAAGTGCATCATAAATTGTATCCCGAAGTGGATCTTTTCAGGATGAACGAAAAACGCTGGCGTATGTTCGATATGGTCTGCGGGACCGACGAGATCCGGACAAGCTTCATGGAGAATTATCGTTTTGCCGATATTAAACCCCTGTTCGAGCGCGATGTGCGGCAGTTCCGGGAAATGTCAAAAAAGTATTATTTGTATAAATAGGAGTCAATATGAAAAAGTTCATCAGCATTGTATTGCTTGTCTTTCTTTTGAGCGGTCTTTTGTTCTCGGCGGACAATCGTGAATTCCGGGCGACCTGGTCCATAACCTGGCACCAATTCGCTTCGGGTCTTTCCGCAGATGCCCTGAAAGCCCGTACCCGGGCAATTCTGGACAAGCATGTCGAAGCGGGCATGAATGCCGTGCTATGGCAGGTCCGCCAGGGCGGAACGGTTTACTACCCTTCCGCTTACGAACCCTGGGGATCTTATCTCGGTTATAACGACCCCGGTTACGACCCGCTGGCCTATGCCATTGAAGAAGCGCACAAGCGCGGACTGGAACTGCATGCCTGGTTCAATACCTTTCATACGTCCAGTTCCCGTGCAGGAACGCCGGCAGCGGAACATCCGGAATGGATTTGCCGCGACGGAAACGGCAATCCCATGAACAGCAATTACTGCCTGTCTCCCGGGCTTAAGGCAGTGCGCGACTATACGGTTGCCATGATCGTGGAACTCGTTGAAAATTATGACGTGGACGGTGTCCATTTCGATTATGTGCGATGGAACGAATATGATAATACCCAAGCCGGTGTGCTGTTCGCCAAACAGGCGGAAGAAATGCAGCTTCCGGACGGTGTTTTCCCGCCGGGCATGGAAGAGTACCTGGAACGTCGCGAGGCGGAAACGCAGTCTCTGCAGAAAAGTGCCGTTCCGGCGGCCGACAGCCGTTATCTCTATGATATCGAGCACCCCGAGAACAGCGGTATTCCTGACAGCACGGAGCTGTATCCCGGCGCCACTCCCGGCGCCAAGTTTGCCAGTATGGCCGACTGGCGGCGTGCGACGCTGAACGTATTTATCAAGGATGTTCACGATACCGTTCAGACCATCAAACCCTGGGTAAAGGTATCGCCTGCAGCCCTGGGGCGTTACCGTGCGGCAAGCTGGAACGGCTATTACAGCGTTTTCCAGGATGCGGCACGCTGGTTCAACGAAGGCTGGATCGATCTGCTGACACCGATGAGCTACCATTTTCTGAATGCCACCGACATGTACAACCAGCTGCTCGGTGACTGGAGTTCTTACCTTACTGCGGGGAAAAATGCAGGCCGCCCCTATTCCGTCGGACCGGCATCCTATCTGATCAGCAACTGGAATGCCCATAAGGGCATTATTGAAATCTGCCGGACCCTTCCCTGGGTTAAAGGTTTTCAATTCTTCTCTTACGGAAACTGGAGCGACTCCCAGTATCCGACGGAAAGTTCGCATACCGTTTTTGCGTCCATGACCAAGCAGCCTTCCTACCATTTTCTGAACGCGGATGTTCCGGCAGCTCCGGCGGCAACGCTAACGAAAAACAACGATACCTCCTATACCATTCAGGTTGCTCCCGATGCTTCCGTGAACGAATCGCAGTGGTTTGTGATCTACCGTTCGGAGGATGCAAATATCGACGTTAACAGCGATGAGATCATCAAAGTGATTTTTGCCGATTCCGCGTTTACGCAGGAACTTGCTTTTGACGGCCTGCAGCTGAGCGACAAATATTACTACGGCGTGACAATGTGCAGCCGTTACTGGATCGAATCCGCAATCTCAAATGTGGTCAGTACGGAAATGCTCCCGACAATTGCGCCGAAAGTAACGGAACATATTCCGGCAAATGCGGCGCTTGACGTTCCAAATAACCAGATCGTGGAACTGCATTTTAACAAAAATATGGACCCGGAGAGCATCAGTGAAAATCTGAACATTTCACCGGCGCCCGCAAATCTAAGCCTGCGCTGGGCAAATCCGACCTGGGTTCGGGAGGATCACCTGACACTCTATATTTCGGCGTCCTGGGCGTTTGAAACGACCTATACGCTGACCCTGGGAGCCGCAACACTCGATCAGGCCGGGATGCAGATCGACGGCAATGCGGACGGAACCGGCGGCGATGCTTTCAGCATTAACTTCACGATTTCCGGCGCAGATGAAGAAGCCCCCGTAATCCTTGCCACCGCTCCCCAGGAAGGGGATCTGGGCGTGGATGTGGACGGCGTGGTAACCCTGCAGTTCAATGAACTGCTGGATCAGGGCAGTCTTGCGGATAAATTTTCCCTGAATTACATCGGCTACCGGGTCTATCCGGGATACTCGATATTCGTAACACCGGAATTAAAGACCTATGTCACGCTGAAACCCAATTCCATGATGGCTTCCGGTGCGAACGTCACCCTTTCGATCGATGCCGGCGTAAGCGATACCACCGGCAACCCGATGGCTGCGGCGGAGCTGAATTTCCGCACGGACAGCAGTTACTACAACCAGAGGAAAACGATTGAGAACTTTACGGGCACCTATACCTGGGAACGTCCGGGATTCAGCGGATCGACCACAGGGATTAACGGCAGCCAGTCATCGTCAACGCTGACCGCTGAAAATTTTGTACCCGGCTATGCTTCAGACCGTTCCTCTTTGCGCATGATCGTGGTCCCGGAAAGCGAAAGCTGGTTTGCCCGCATCTATTCCGCCAACCTGAACGCCGTGAAAAATATCGATACCTCCATGTCCATTCAGGCTTATATCTTCGGTGACGGCAGCGGCTATCAGTTCCGTATTGCCCTGTCGGAAACCGGCAGCGCCAGCGGGAACTCTTTTGAGGTCTGCGAATGGATCACGGTAGACTGGACCGGCTGGCGTCTTGTCGAATGGGATCTGAAGGATCCCAATCAGTACGGCGAATGGGGCGGTATGACCGGGGGAAGCCTGGACGGCACTTCCTACAGTGTCAATTCGCTGCATTTGCGGGGTAATCCCGCAGACCCGCTGGCTACGGTGACCTGTTATATCGACCAGCTGCGTTCCGCAAGACTGGTGGAAGGAGTTCCCGCAGAGAACCTTCCGCCGCTGATCAGCGAAATTTCCGATACTTCGACAATGTCCGGCGTGGCTGTTTACATCAATGCCAGCTACAGCGATCCGAATCCGGGAGACAACCTTACCTTTACCCTGCTTCCCGATACGGCGGTATTTAATTTACGCTACTATACTTCGGAACCGGGCCGGGTCCGCATTCTGCCCGCTACGGATTACGTGGGTGTAAGCCGAATACTGGCGATTGTCCGGGATGACGGAGTCGGCGAACTTGCCGACACGGCGGCCTTTAACCTGACGGTACTCTTTAATACCGCGGTTGCCGGCGTACCGGAAACCTTCCGGGTATATCCGAACTATCCCAACCCCTTCAATCCGCTTACAACGTTTCACTTTGAACTCCCGGCGCCCGAACGGGTCAGCATTGAGATCTACAACATCCGCGGTCAGCGGATAGGGGAGATCCTGAACAGCGAGCTGCAGGCGGGCAGCTATCATATAAAGTTCGATGCGGGCTTTCTGGGCTCCGGTGTCTATTTTTACAAGATCAGCGCCGGAACACAGGTGCATGTTGACCGTATGACCCTGTTGAAATAAGGGGTCCCTAATTTCAAACGGTATTATTGAAAGCGAAAAGGCGGCAAGAAGAGCCGCCTTTTCCTTTACGGTCAAATTGACCCAATTCCTGCAAAAAACGTGCCGAAAACGTGCCGAAAATAAAAAAAGGCAATGCATTTTTATAAGCGAATCACTATATTTAACACTTGTGATTTAGGCATGATTTTGACACCGTTCCAATGGGAGATATACATTGAAGCCATCAACTTTTAAAAAAGGCCTGCATCCGGAAGATTACAAGTATTTCAGCCGGAATCAGGCGATCGAGACCCTGCCGCTGCCCGACGATGTTTACCTGCCCCTGCAGCAGCATATCGGCGCGCCCTGCGTCCCGCTGGTAAAAAAGGGCGATCGCGTAAAGACCGGCCAGATCATCGCGAACAGCGAGGCCTATGTTTCTGCGCCGGTTCATGCATCCGTCACGGGTATTGTCAGGGATATCGAAAAATACTATCACCCGCTCGGCATGCGCGAGACCATGATCCATATCCAGCGTGACGGCGAAGATGAGTGGGAATATCTGGAAAAGATCCGGGACTGGAAATGGACCCCCAAAGAACAGCTGCTGAAAACGGTCCGGGATGCCGGTATCGTGGGTCTGGGCGGAGCTACCTTCCCGACCCATGTTAAACTGAACCCTCCGGACGACAAACCCATCGATTCCTTTATTCTGAACGGAGTGGAATGCGAACCCTACCTTACCGCGGACGACCGTCTGATGATCGAGCAAGCCGACAAGATCCTCCTGGGCATGGCCATTATGATGCATATTCTGGATGTGCAAAAAGGCTATATCGGGATCGAGAACAATAAACCCGAAGCCATTGCCCGTATGCAGAAGCGGATCGTAGAACTGGGCTATCCCTTTAAACTGGTGCCCCTCAAGGTCAAATATCCCCAGGGCGCGGAAAAAATGCTGATTTATTCCGTCTTGAAACGCAGGGTCCCGGCAGGAAGACTGCCGATGGATGTCGGCGTTGTGGTGAACAACGTTGCAACCGCCCTTGCCGTCGCCGAAGCCGTCACCGAGGCGAAACCCCTGATCCAGCGAGTGATCACGGTTACCGGCGATGGGGTGAACCAGCCTAAAAACCTGATGGCACGGGTGGGTACGCCCTTTACGGAATTGTTCAAGGCCTGCGGAAACGTAAAAGATAATGTCCACCGCATTTTTATGGGCGGCCCCATGATGGGGATGACGCAGTACCATCTGGAATCTCCGGTGATTAAGGGCAGCAGCGGCATTGTCGCCGTCAGCGGCGATCTGGTCGAGGAACTGGTAACCTTCCCCTGCATTCATTGCGGAGCCTGCGTCAAGGCCTGTCCCATGAATCTTTTGCCTCTGCGCATTTCCCGCTTTGGCCAGCGCGGAATGGTGGAGCAGCTGGATGAATACGGAGTAACGAATTGCATTGAATGCGGATCCTGCGCGTTTGCCTGTCCGGCAAATATTCCGCTGGTACAATGGATCAAGGTCGGAAAATTACGCCTGCGCGAATACAATGCGAAACGGGCGAAGGAGAAGGCATGACAGAAGAAAAACGAAGTCCGCAATCCGGCGGGGAAACCCGGCCCGCGGAAGATCCGGGAAAAACGGCGCCAGCCCCTGCCGCGGAAACGGAAAAGCCGAAAAAGAACCTGCGTTCGCGACTGTTTCGTTCCGAACGCATGACCATTGTTGAACCCGCTCCGCATGCCAAAGGCAAAAACAGTGTGCCGCGGATCATGTATACCGTCATTCTTGCCCTGCTTCCGGCTGTTGTGCTGTCTCTCTTCCTTTTCGGAACCCGCGCTATGATAACCATTATGGTTGCGGTCTTTGCAGCGATGGTGGCAGAATACGCCAGCAACCGGATCATGAAAAGCACAGTTAGCGTCGACGACGGCAGCGCCATTCTTACCGGACTGTTGCTGGCCCTGACCCTGCCGCCGGGTTTTCCCATTGCCGGGACCGCATTGGGCGCCGTGGTGGCCATTGTTTTCGGGAAACAGGTGTTCGGCGGACTGGGAGCTAATATTTTTAATCCCGCCCTGATCGGACGCGCCTTTCTTCAGGCAAGTTTCCCTGTAAAGATCACGACCTGGAGCATGCCGGCCTTTGCGGCAAAGGGTGTTTATTTTGATATGGCGACAAAAAATGCCGTGGACGGCATCAGCGGAGCAACACCGCTGGGCCTTTTGAAATTCGAACATATCGGCACGCAGCTCAAACCCCTGCTCTTTGGCAATATCGGCGGCTGTATCGGGGAAACTTCCGCCATCGCCCTGTTGATCGGCGGTATTTTGCTGCTTATCTTAAAATATGCCGACTGGCGCATTCCGCTGAGTTATATCGGAACGGTCTTTGTCTTCAGCGGAGCGCTGTGGCTGATCAACCCGGAGCTTTATCCGAACCCGCTTTTCATGGTCTTGTCAGGCGGACTGATCCTGGGTGCCTTTTTTATGGCGACGGATATGGTCACTTCGCCGGTTACACCCCTGGGAACCTGGATCTACGGCATCGGAATGGGAATTGTGCTGGTGATCATCCGTATCTGGGGCGGCTTGCCGGAAGGAGTCATGTATTCCATTCTTTTCATGAACGGACTGGTTCCGCTCTTGAACCGCTGGACCCGGCCGAAATATTTCGGCGAGATTCAGGAAGAGAAGAAAAAGTAAAAAGGAACCCGCATGTCGAATACTCCAAAGATCATTATTGTTCTGACCCTCATCACGCTCATCTCCGGCGCCGTGCTGGCTTTGCTGGACAGCTATACAAGACCGAAGATCGACAATTACCGGAAGATACAGGAAAACCAGGCCATTGCGGAAGTACTTCCGGAAAACGACCGGATCAACGAGGTCGCAAAAGACGGCTATGTCTTTTATGAAGCTTACCGCAAGCACGAACTGGTGGGCGTCGCTTTTCAGGTCTCCGGCGGCGGTTATCAAAGCGAGCTTGTGCTGATGCTGGGCCTCAGTCCCGATTTTTCCCGCATCATCGGATTAAAGATTCTCAGCCAGGTTGAAACTCCCGGACTGGGAACCAAGATCGAAAAGGATGAATCCAACAAAGAGGATCCCGGCTGGTTCATCAATCAATTTAAGGATCTGCGGACGCTGCCTTCCATTAGCTACGTCAAGAATGCGTCCCCGTCACGCGACACCGAGATCCAGGCCATTAGCGGCGCCACCGTTTCTTCAAAGGCCATCGTGGATATCCTGAACACTCATATCAAGAAAGCAAAAGCGGCGCGCGGCATCGAATAAGGCGCTTAAGGAGCATCGATCATGAAACAAAAAACCGCAATCCAGGAATTTTTAAAAGGGCTCTGGGACGAGAACCCGGTTCTGGTGTCCCTGCTTGGACTCTGTCCCACATTGGCCGTAACCGTTTCGGCGATCAACGGACTTGCCATGGGACTGGCCGCGACCTTTGTGCTGCTGTGCTCGGCTTTTCTGGTCTCGCTGCTCCGCAAGGTGATCCCCAATCAGGTGCGGATCGCGGCCTATATTGTCATCATCGCGACCTTTGTCACGATCGCAGACCGTTTCCTGGCTGCCTTTACGCCGGACATCAGCAAGGCGCTGGGGCCCTTTATTCCGCTGATCATCGTTAACTGCATCATTCTCGGACGCATGGAGGCCTTCGCATCCAAGAACGGGATTGGCCGTTCGCTTCTGGACGCGCTGGGCATGGGTGCCGGATTTACGCTGACTCTGCTGGTGCTGAGCTCGATCCGTGAGATCCTGGGTTCCGGGACCTGGTTCGGACTGCAGCTGATGTGGCCTTTCTATGCCGCCTGGAAGGTCATGGTCCTGCCGCCGGGGGCGTTCCTGACGCTGGGCTGCATGATTGCGGCGGCAAACTGGATCAACACAAGGAGGCGCTCATGAACCTTCTTATCATTTTTATCAGCGCTGCGCTGATCAACAACTTTGTCCTGAGCCAGTTTCTGGGCATCTGTCCCTTCGTGGGCGTTTCCAAAAAGATCGATTCGGCCTTCAGTATGGGCATCGCGGTAACCTTTGTAATGGTGATCGCGGCTATGGTTACCTGGCTGATCTATCACCTGATCCTGGTGCCCTTCCGTCTGGAGATCCTGGAATACGTTGCTTTTATTCTGGTCATCGCCTCCCTGGTCCAGCTGGTCGAAATGTTCATTCGTAAGGTCAGTAAACCGCTCTACGACGCCCTTGGCATTTTTCTTCCGCTGATCACGACAAACTGCGCCATTCTTGGATTGGCGCTGAATGCGGTGCTGAACGATTACAATTTTACCGAAACGCTGTTCTATGCGATCGGCGCGGGCCTGGGTTTTACGCTGGCGCTGGTCATTATGGCGGGCATTCGTGAGGAACTGGAACTGGTCGATGTGCCGCATTCCTTTCGGGGCGCGGCTATTACAATGGTTATCGCCGGCAGCCTGGCGCTGGCCTTTATGGGTTTTGCGGGATTAATTTAAGGAAGCTTATGGATCTACAATCAATACTTATCGCAGCCGGAAGCATGGGCGGACTCGGATTGTTCTTTGCCGCCGGACTGGCGATCGCCAATAAAAAATTGCAGGTGGAAGAAGATCCGCGGGTTACACGGATCATGGAGGTTATCCCCGGCGCCAACTGCGGCGGCTGCGGTTTTCCCGGATGTGCGGGTTTTGCCGATGCCGTTGTCAAAGGCAAGGCAAAGGCGGACGGCTGCCCGGTCGGGGGCGCGGATGTCGCGGCAAAAATTGCCGCCATTATGGGCGTGGAGATCAGCGGCGGAGAACGCCGGGTGGCCCGCTGCATGTGTCAGGGCGGCCTGGAAGAGATCGCCTACCAGGGCGAATATCTTGGCGCACTTTCCTGCATTGCCGCCACACTGGTCTCCGGTGGAAAAAAACTCTGTGAATTCGGTTGTCTGGGTCTGGGTGACTGCGCCGCAGCCTGCCCCTTTGACGCGATCAAAATTTCTGCAAACCGCCTGCCGGTCGTTGATAATGACAAATGTACCGGCTGCGGAAAATGTGTGGATGTTTGTCCGCGCGACCTGATGCACCTGCATCCGATCAGTTATAAGGTTCGTGTGCTCTGCCAGAACCACGATCCCGGCCGCTATGCCACCAAAGTCTGTACACGCTCCTGCATTGCCTGCGGACTCTGTGAAAAGAAATGTCCGTTTGACGCTATTCACGTCATCGATAATTTGGCGGTGATCGATTACGAAAAATGCAAACATTGCGGGCTCTGCGCAACGGTATGCCCCAATCAAGCAATTGAACATATCCGGAAAAAGAAGATCGTTAAAGAAGACGCAGCGGCGGCAGGCGAAAAAACGGCGGTCTCCGCAGCGCAACCTTAAATTGCCGGAAGGTTCACATTTTTTAACAGGACAATTCCCATGCCCCTTAACGGGATCGTCAGCGATATCAAAGACGGAAAACTCCATATCCGCGTACAGGAAGACGACGGAAGCTGTGAGCATTGCGCCGTGCGAATGTTCTGTAAGAAAAGCGGGGAAGACGCCAAGCAGCTTATCGTGGATGCACGTCCCGGGATTGGGATCGGAGACAAGGTAAGCGTTGAACAGGAAGGCAATATTCTGACAAAAACCACCTTACTGGCCTATGGCCTGCCGCTGCTTTTCTTCATTGCCGGATTTTTTCTCGCC
>JAQVTR010000102.1 GCA_028699915.1 Fidelibacterota bacterium | reverse complement strand
CGGCACGCTGAACGGACAGCTGAATTTCGACAGCTTTCAGATCGCTTATGTGGACAGTCTGAGCAACAATGAAGGCACGATCTACATCGAAGACCTGATGGTCCTGACGCCGGGCGGCGTGGGACTTTCAGATCGCAGCGTTCCGGATGAACACATTCTGGAACAGAACTACCCGAATCCCTTCAATCCGGTGACCTCCATCCGCTACAGCATTCCGCAGGCGGCCAATGTGGAACTTACGGTTTATGATGTCAATGGCCGCTTTGTACGCAGCCTGGTCCGGGAATACCAAAATGCCGGCGTTTACAGCGCCGTATTTGACGCTGCGCAACTGCCCAGCGGTGTGTATATTGCCCAGCTGAGATCGGCGGAAAGTGTCAAAAATATCAAAATGCTGCTGGTAAAATAGGCGAATATTCGACAATTACAGATAAAAAGGGCAAAACGGTGTTTTGCCCTTTTTTCGGTTTGAGTCAATTTATTTGAGTCAATTTATTTGAGTCAATTTATTTGAGTCAATTTATTTGAGTCAATTTATTTGAGTCAATTTATTTGAGTCAATTTATTTGAGTCGTCAATCCAATCTTCAATTGGATTGACGCCCGGAACCCCTAAGGTCTTCCGCCTCTCCTTACCCCTCACTCTGCACCCGGCACCCAGCGCCCCCCTTTCTCTGTTTGTTTCTAAAAAACAAAAGCCGTATATTTTCTCCGGAGGCTATAATGCATAATCAAATATTGAATATTCTTTACAGTGCCGGAAAGATCATTGCGGAACGTATCCATACCCGCAAAGAGATCAGTCATAAATCGACCTATGTGGATCTGGTGACCGAAGTGGACCGGGAGGTCGAACTGCGTATGATCGACGCTCTGCAAAAACTCATGCCCGGCTCTGAATTCCTCTCGGAAGAGACCCAAAACCATATCAAGGAAGCGGATAAACTCTGGATCCTGGACCCTATTGACGGAACGCTGAATTTTGTCCACGGTTTTCCGATGGTCTGCATTTCCCTTGCCTTACAACTCGGAGGCAAATTACAGAATGCCTTCGTCTATAATCCCGTGCTCGGAGATCTCTTTGAAGCGGAAAACGGGAAAGGGGTCTTCCACAACAGGAAGGCGGTCCGTGTTTCGGAGAACAATGAATACCGCGACTGCCTGCTGGCAACGGGGTTTCCTTACGATTACGCGGATAATCCGGATAATAATATCCGGCTCTTTGATTTTTTTCACCGGCGCGTACAGGGTATTCGCCGGCCGGGCAGCGCCGCGCTGGACCTTGCCTATACCGCCGCCGGCGTCTTTGACGGATTCTGGGAACAGCACCTGAAACCCTGGGACGTGGCGGCTGGTATCCTTTTAATACAGGAAGCAGGCGGCATCGTGACGAATTTCGAAGGCCGGCCTTACCATTTCGGCGACGACAATATACTGGCCGGCAATCCGCAGATACATCCCAAAATGCTGCGGGATATCCAATTCCTCCGCCATTAACCGCGAATTCCGCGAAGAATCTGTTCAAAGATTCCACGAATATAACATTCCACATTCTATATCGATGAATATCGGAGAATTACACAATCTGCTTTGCAAAGCCGCGAATTAACGCAAAGATTTTTTATAGTTATGAATCAGTTAGTTATTTAATTAATATCTGATTTATATATTATAATTATTAAATTCTGTATCAATTATAACATTCAAAACAATTGTTATCAGATTGCCCCTAATCCACAACCTTAATATTATTCGTGTTTTAATTCGTGAAATTCGTGAAATTCGTGGACTCTTTTCTTCGTGGAAATCGCAGATAGTCTTTATACCAATTCGCCGATCAGGTCGTAATCCAGCGCGTCCGTGATGCGGATATCGTAAAACTCTCCGGGCTGCAGTTTGCCGGGAATAATTATGCGGTTGTCAATGTCCGGGGAATCACGGTAGCTGCGGCCATAACTGTCGTCCGTCACCGCATCATAGGTATCGATCAGTACCCGCTGAACCGTTCCCTTCAGTTCGCGGTTCTTCTCCAGAGATATCCGCTGCTGCAGGTTCATGAGCCGCTCCAGACGTTTTTCCTTACTTTTCGCGGATACGGGATCGCCCAGGGATTCGGCCGGCGTTCTTTCTTCCGGACTGTATACAAAGGCACCCAGGCGGTCAAAGCTGGTTTTTTCAACAAATTCCTGTAATTCGCGGAATGCGGCATCCGTTTCACCGGGGTAGCCGACCATGACGGTCGTGCGCAGTGCCAGTCCGGGGATCTCCCGTTTCAGTTTTGCGATCAGCTTGCGGATGGGCTCGCCGCTGCGTCCGCGGCGCATGACACGCAACACTTCCGCATTAATATGCTGTACCGGCATATCGATATAGGGCAAAATGCTTTTCCCCTGCTTGATCACATCGATCAGTCCGGGATCGAAATGCGCAGGATGCGTGTAGTGCAGACGGATCCAGGGAAAAGCCTCCATATCGTCCAGCATTTTGAGGATCTGCGATAAACGCGGTTTGTCCGGCAGATCCCGGCCGTAGGTCGTGGTATCCTGCGCAATGACAATGAGTTCCTTAACGCCCTTTCCTGCCAGATATTCCGCTTCCTTGCGGATGCTTTCCGGCGTCAGGCTGCGCTGTCTGCCGCGGATCAGCGGAATGGCGCAGTAGGCGCAGCGGTTGTCACAGCCTTCCGCGATCTTGAGAAAAGCGTAATGACCCGGCGTCATCAGGGACCGCGGTGCCGCTTCGGCATCCCGGTGCAGCAGATAACGTGCCAGCTCCGGGATCTGATTGACGCCGAAAAAGGCATCGACCCCCGGAAGTTCCGCTTTCAATTCCTCACGGTAACGCTGCGATAAGCAGCCCATGACGATCAGGGAGCGGATCTGTCCGCTTTCTTTTAAACGAAGCGCCTGCAGAATGGCTTCAATGCTCTCTTCTTTGGCCGGAAGAATGAATCCGCAGGTATTGATGATAAGGATATCGGCCGATTCCGGTTTATCGCTGTACCTCAGCCCTCCTGTCAGCAGCAATCCTTTAAGCTCCTCACTGTCTACCAGGTTCTTGGAACAGCCCAGGGAAAGGATATGAACTTTTCTCATGCCCGGTCCTCATAGCCGCC
>JAQVTR010000101.1 GCA_028699915.1 Fidelibacterota bacterium | reverse complement strand
ACAGGCCAGGAGTGTAAGGATCGCGGACATCGAGCAGCGGATCGGGTTCTGTCGTGAGCGTGGTTTTGTGGACCCCGTGAGCGCCTGAGGCACCATAACAGGGGCGCCTGCAGACTCCGGTTTCTCCCTTTAATTGCGGGATCTGGCCGAGCGCATGAACTCCCCCCTGCAGGGCTACCTGGGGCCGGTTCCGTGTGAGATCTTGCGCTACACCCTGCCCGGCATTTCCGATATTTGGGCGTTTCCCTCGGAATTGATTCACACCAACCTCCCCATCGACACGGGGCATTGAATCTTTCCGCGTGAGACCGGACCCGATCCAGCAGCTCATAGCCCAGATCCAGTACCCGGCCATCTTCGCGTCGAAGTATTCCGGATCGTCGCAGAGCCGGAGCAGGAGATCCGCGTTGTCATTTAAATATTTCCGCCGGGCATTCAGATCCGCATGATTTACCGGCCAATCGCAGAACTTCGCGAGCTCATCCGGGGCGAATTGCATCCCGCGCCATGCGTTTGCCACATAGCCGTCTTTATCGCAGACGGTTTCCATGTGTTTTTGCGGGTTATAGTCCGGTCGGTTCAGCAACACCGCGCCGGATCCGAAGAACGGTTCGATGTAATGCTTCGGCTGACCAAGCGCCTTCCAGACAACATTTGCAACTGTGGATTTCCCGCCGAAATAGGGGAACGGAGCTTTAAGATAGTTTATCATATTTTTTCAACTTTGTCATAAACTCGTCCAGCTCTTTTTTTCGTTCTGCTACATCAGAATCATATTCTTCGTGACAGTATTCCCTGAATGCTTTTGCAAGTGCAATTAGCTCGTTATCGTAGGTAACCGCCCCGTGCCATTTATTAAAAATCTTTTGGTATTCCTCTTTTTTTTCCTGCATCGCTTTTTCCGCTTCGGGGTGTTTTTTTATATGTTCTTTTGCGGTATACTCTTCAAACTGGGTCCATCCAAAGATTACGCAACTGGCAAACCAGTCAAATTCATGAAGCGTTCGGTGCATTAAAGGGTAACATCCGCGTAATTGTGCACATTCGGTAAGAATTTCGTTTAGATCGTCGTTATCCATTATTTTTTCACTTCTCCCTTCTTTTTCCTCTTGCCAAACAACACGTACCCGATAACCCCGATTAGTGCAACCCAGACAATCCACGAGTTGTCCCAGAGAGGGGTAAGGGGATCGTTTGCCCGGACCTTCAGGGATTGTGCCTTGTAAAAGGTTTGGTTGGCAAGCGCATGTGCTTCCATTGCGTTGCTCCCGGCATCTGCCCAGTCCTTTCCTTTCAGCGCTAATTCAGAGGCATCAAACAGATCCCGGGATTTTTTATATCCCCCGCTGATGTTTGCATAACCGGGATATGCAGTATTATTCGTGGATTCGAACCATCCAATAAGGAGGGCGGTCTGGTTTATCGACATTGCTGCTCGATCCTGCTGGATACGCACCGCTTCGCGGGAAAGTTCGTCCTCCGCATCGTTTATTGCCTGCTGGATTTCCTGTGAGCGGGTTACGGCGCGATCGTATTCCTCGGGGTATAATGTATTGAGATAAATAATACCCTGCGCTGCCCGGGAGTATAATTCCTCGACGCTTGTTGCGCCGCGTATGCCGCCGGTCCGGTTGGATTTCGGTGCTCTGTCGATATCCTTTCGAAGCTGGTCGAGCCGCTTCTTTTCCTCGGTGCGGATATACGAGATGTCGGTCGGGTCAATTATCAGGAGCGGGATCGGAACCGCTGTTCCGGATTCCTCTATCCCTGCGGTGTCGTAATCTGCTACCCTGAAAACCGTTTTCGTCTGCGAGCGGGTAATATTCGGTGCTTTTCCCGAGAGGGTTATATGGACCTGCTCGGTAACTCCAAGCGGATATGCAAACTGCCATCCGTTAAGTACGAGCGGGTTCCCGGCCGCCTTGGTTGTCGGGCCTTTCACGCTTTCTGCGGTAAGTTGCCAGGTCCACTGCGGGTTTTCCAGATCTGTTAAAATTTTTGCCGATGCTGCCGGGTCGATGGTGTATAAGCTGGTCGGGGTAAATTCTACATTAAACTCTGCGGTAACGATCTGGCCGGCCATGGCGGTTGTATTCGGTGAGATCGTTATGTTGTCAACCGATAAGGCGGATACTGTGGGCGCGATAAAAATAAATGCTACGATGGCTGTGAGCGCTGCAACCAATAAAGCTGTGCCAATATTTTCCTTTGTTTGCTCGGAGATCATAGTGTCCTCTGCGGGTTAATCCGCTGCATCAGGCGGGAGATAAGTTCGCTTTTTTCAGGTATTCCTTTTGGCTCGCAATCCAGGGGGATCCACGGCCCGCACTTTTTTAGTCCATCCGCGTTGGCCTTCTCGTCAAAACAGCGGTTCATCTCATTTAGATCGTTGGTCATAAGATACCGCTTCAGATCTAATTCAAGACGGGTTTTGTCGTCCAGGAACCAGGCACGAAGCATAAACCCGTCAAGGACTGACATCTCCTGCGACATGACAAGTTTCAGGTGAATGTGCCCGTTCGATGATTTCCGATATTCGGTCTTTAACGGGGTTATACCCTGTTGTTTCACAAGCCGGTCTCTCCAGTATATCATTTCCTGACGGTTAAGTCCTACATATACCGGGGAATCCGGATTAATTGCTTCTCTTCCGAAATGCTCCTGAAGGTCTTTATCCGTCAGAAGGAAAGCCTCGTAATACACATCGAGATCGACCTTGATCTCCCAGCCCACGGAACGGTTTTCAAAAAGGGGGATCATAATTCCTGCAACTCCCTCTGGTAATCCCTGCCGATTCCGGGCGATCCCGCATACTTCGCCCTGTGGCTCGGATTTCCCGGGTTAAATTGCACGTGCTGGGAGAAATCGGCAAGCATTGCATTCTGAAGGTCAGAGAGAGAGGTGTATACCCCTGCGTGTTCCTTTACGATCTTTGCCCGTTCTTTTGCCGCCGAATACAGTTTCCAGATCGTTGCCTCGGCAAACTCCGGTTGGTATTTTGACACCAGATAGAGTTCGACATGCCACATGTACGGCTCGTCTTCGCTTAACGTTGCGATATTTCCTTCTACCAGCTCGACCGGGTGCGGCTCGGTAAGATCGGTAATATATTCCGGATATTCTTCGTTGTCTACCATGGTTTACAGCCTCGCGTCGGGATCTC
>JAQVTR010000100.1 GCA_028699915.1 Fidelibacterota bacterium | reverse complement strand
GCAAAGTTTTTTCTTGGTTGAGGTGGTGGATTATTTTTTATCCAATAAAAGTTGTGTTTAGGATTTAATTGGACATTAACCATTTTCTGCCAAACGTCTTTTACGGATAAATTATCCGTAAAAGACAATACCCAACATCCATTCTTTACTATGAGACTTGCTTCTTTTATCCATGTCAGAGGCAATTCGTTATCCCATTCACCTGCATTGAAACTCACTAACTCATTACCCCGTTTTGTAACTTTACCTTTGCCATCATTTAGTCCATAAGGCGGATCAGTAATAATCGCGTCTACACTATTTCTTGGTAATTTTTGCAGAATATCCAGACAATCGCCTAAATGCAATTCGACTTTCATATCATCCTTTTTCTGCTGGTCTACAACGCCGGCCAGCAGGCTGCGGTAAAGGAGAGGGAAACCCGCTCAAATTGACTTGTCTGCGCGTGCCTTCAATATCACGCCAATAGCCTGTTTCTTTTCGAGATACTCGGCTCGTTTTTCGTCATCAGCGCCGTTCTGCAAACCCTTATTGATGCCGATCACCATCTTCTGCAACACGTCACTTGCGATGTCAACGTAAGGTGTGCCTTCGCTGTTCGTGACTTTTGATGCTCGCTCGATAGTCATGATGTCATCGTTGGCTTGCGCTTCAGGCTTTGTTCTGGCAGGCTTGCGCGTTGGCTCTGGCTTATTGCCGTCACCGTCTTCGTCTGAATAGATACCCAGTATTGAAGCCAGGCTGTACCGGCGCAAGTAAGTTACAATAGAACCTGCAACCTGCGCGGATGACTTGCCCTTCTCTTCGCCAATAGGCATTGAGATAGACTGGCTGATCCATTCGCCGGAAGTGTGCATGAGCACGGTCTCGACTCCAGCCACACCGGCTTCGCCAAAAGTGAGTTGACTGACCGACAAGCCGTGCTTCGCGAGTACGGGTCGCGCTCCCGCTATGATTGCGCCTAAACTGGCATAGTCGTTCTTGAGAAACGGATTTTTGCTGTCAAACTTGATAGCAGGCATTTCCGCTTGTGCCTTCGATAAGGCGGATGCTAATAGTTGGATGGATTCAGATTTGTTCACAATATGCTCCTTTCATTGCTTGCTCATAAACCTTCGATTTGATTTTTTCTAACTGCTTGATCTGGTCGTCTATTTCTTCCAGCTCAATAACCGGAAGTGGCTCTACATCGCAAAGCCTGATGTAGCGGGCTTGCAAGGTGTCTATTTCGCCTGCCAGTTTCCAGTATTCGGTTGGCATTCCGTGAGTGCTCGGTTTCGGCCTATAGAACACGTCAGGGTCTCTTGAAGTCATCTCAATAAGGACTGTCATTTCTGCCTCCGTCTCTTTGCCGATTCGATTAGTTCCAGTACCAGCATGCCGATTGCCAGCGGTGCTGTTATTACTGCGTACCCTACAATGAAGTCAAAAAGTAAGTCCATGTCTCTCCTTAGAATGGAATATCATCGTCTTCAGCCATTACATCAACGCTGAATGTCTTGCCGCACTTCAGGCATTCGTACGTCCGCCGGCCTGTGTTGCGCTCGCTTGGTACTACCTTCTGCGCGGTATGAAAAGACCCACAATAAGGACATTGCGGGTCGTGCTTACGTTCGTCAATTCGTGATAAGTAAATGTCAGCGGTGTCGAACATCTTAGGCTCGCTTCTTATAGGCTTCTTCAATAAGTCGCCTAATAACCATACTCACGTTGCCTTCATATTCGGCGGCTAACGCTACCAACTTGCTGAATGTGTCGTTTTTCATGCTGATTGTTTTTCGGATTTGCTTTGCCATGTTACCTCGCTTTCTCAATGTGCTTATATCATAACACCTTACAAAGCAAAAGTCAAGTGTTTTTCAGACCAATTTCAAAACTCGTCCCAGCCCGCTCAAGCCCTGTTGATAACGCAAGATAGGTAAATACTCACGTTTGAATACAAATCGCCAAAAAAGGCAGTATTTTTGGCTCACAGCGTATTTATAACGTTTGTGCACAATGCCAACTCGTAAAGCCAAAGCGTGCCAAAACGAAAAGCGCCTGCATAAGCAAGCGCTTCAGGTGGAGCTGGTGGCACTCGAAGCCACGTTCAGTTAGGGCATTGCCCAAACTCGATCCCTGTCAGCCCCAAAGTTATTGCATCAAAAACCACAAAAGTTTGGTACATAATCCAGTTTGTCTATCACGTTTGAGCCGCTTTTTTATCCGTGACATAAAACCCGTTCCCCTTGTAATGCACAGTCACAGGTTGCCAGACTTTGCGCAAAGTCGGCGTTTGGCAGTCAGGGCACACGGTGATCGGGTCGTCGGTGTAGTGCTGGAAGAACTCGAATCGCTTGCTGCAAGCGGTGCACTCGTAGACGTAGAGCGGCATCACTCAACCTCCGCGAATATCGGCAACCTGTAATGCGCAATCCGCTTTTCAGCTATCTCAACATACTCCGCCTCACGCTCAATGCCGATAAACTCACGCCCTTCCAACACGCAAGCAATGCCAGTCGTGCCAGAGCCTGTGAACGGGTCAAGCACCACCCCGCCTGTTGGCGTTTTCGTGAGCCGAACAAGGTAGCGCATCAGTTCGATTGGCTTAATAGTCGGATGATGATTAGTCCCCTCCAGCCCAGCGTTGCGCTCGCTTCGGCTGGCTTTCGCGCAGTAAAAAAAGCGCGCGGCTGAAGCCGTTATAATTTTCCCGTTAGTCTGCTTTTGTGGCTTTACCCCTTCGCCACCTGCGCTGAATCTCATTGATTCAAGTTGCTTAAACTCGCTTACGTCATTCGCCTGTTTACACTGCGGAAACAGCCCCACGACCTCGTCCGAGCCATCGTGCACAAAATTTGCAGGGAAACGACCTTCTGGTTTATACATCTGCACATAGTATTTATTTGGCACTTGATTATCGTTGGCGTTTGCAGAAGCATCACCGCCGTTGCTTACAAAGTCAGTCCCTACTCTGTTATCAGACTCTTGTTCTGCATACCCCACCCTGCCCCCGTCAATCCACAAGCCAGCCACGCCCCAAGTGAGCGCGTTGTTGACATACGTGCCGTCAATCGGTTTCATCGCCACGACAATCGGCGTTAGTTCAGGGCGTAAGTCCTTTTGATTTCCCCTCGATGTAACATTTTCTTGAGCAGAAAGCTCTTGGGTGTAATTTAGTTTCGTTTTTACGGCGTAAAAAAGAT
>JAQVTR010000043.1 GCA_028699915.1 Fidelibacterota bacterium | reverse complement strand
GGCGCTGCTGTGCTGAGCAAGGACGGCAGCATTGTCAGCGGTATCAATATGGAAAACAGCAGCTACGGCCTTTCGGTCTGTGCCGAGCGCAATACCCTGGCTGCGGCCGTCGCACAGGCCAAGCACGATTTTGAGGCCATCGCCGTTGTAAGCGAGGGGGGCGTGACGCCCTGCGGAGCCTGCCGTCAGGTCATCTACGATATTTGCGGGGACATCGAGATCATCCTTGCCGATACGGACGGAACGGTTCGTAAAAGCACCACGACCAAAGCCCTGCTGCCGGACGCCTTCGGCGATATGGACCTGAAGAAGGAAGGCGCATGAAAAAAAACATCATCATCGGGATTGCCGGCGGCAGCGGCTCCGGAAAGACCTCGGTTGCCAAAGCCCTGGTCAAGGATCTGCACCTGAACGGCGCCGTGATCATTGAGCAAGACTGGTATTACAAAGATCTTGCGCATTTGCCGCAGGAAGAACGGATCAAGTGGAATTTCGACCATCCCGATTCGGTGGAATTCGATCTGCTGATCAATGATCTGCGGGCCATGTCCGAAGGCAGGATCGTGAAAGTCCCGCAGTACAACTATGTCACCCACTCCCGCGCAAAGGAAACGCTGACGGTTACCCCGCAGAAAGTGGTTATTGTGGAGGGTATTATGGTGCTGTACGAACCCCGTCTCCGCGATCTGCTGGACATCAAGATCTATGTGGACACCGATACCGATATCCGCTTTATCCGGCGCCTGAAGCGGGATATTTACGAACGCGGCCGCGCCATCGACAATGTGATCAATCAGTACATGCGCACCGTGCGTCCCATGCACGAAACCTTTGTGGAGCCTTCCAAGCGCTTTGCGGATATTATTATTCCCGAAGGCGGAAAAAATACGGTAGCGATCGATCTTTTACGCACCAAGATCGCGACATTGCTAAAAAAATAAGGAAAACTTATGGAAACAGCATGGCATCCCCAGAGCGGGTGTATCGAAGTGATCTGCGGAAGTATGTTCAGCGGCAAGACCGAGGAACTGATCCGCCGCCTGCGCCGGGCGCAGATCGCCAAGCAAAAGGTGGTTGTTTTCAAGCCCCATATCGATACGCGCTTTCACCGGGAAAAGATCGTCAGCCATAGCAAGCAGGAGATCCAGAGCATTGTGATCCGCAATGCCGAAGAAATTCTTCAGCACGCCGTCTTCGCACAGGTCATCGGGATCGACGAAGCGCAATTCTTTGATGAAACCCTTGTGGGAATTGCTCAGAATCTGGCTGACTGCGGAAAGCGCGTCATCATTGCCGGGCTGGACATGGACTACCGCGGCGTACCTTTTGAACCGATGCCGCAGCTGCTGGCCATCGCGGAAGAAATCACAAAAATGCATGCCATCTGCATGCGCTGCGGAGCCCCGGCCAATTATACCCAGCGCATTTCCGCCGCACGCGAACGGGTGGTCGTTGGCGCCGGCGAGGCCTACGAAGCCCGCTGCCGGCACTGCTACGAAGCCCCGCAGGAAGAGGAAGCCGTCAAGCGTGAGTCGTAAAACGTAAATCGAAGTCGTTAAATCGTAAGTTATTAATTATCCATCGTGAAGCGCATGTATCGTGAGAGGGGTGAATGTTTTGAGTCAAATAAATTGAGTCAATTGATTTGACTCAATGCAATTACCGGAGCACAGACAAACAACAATTCCGGAACAAATTCCCAGCGAAAATAGTATGTATTTATCTTGAAATTCCGGAACAATTGCTATAAATTTTACGCTGGAATAAAATGAAAAAACGCATAAATGGAGGATAACAACATGGCAAAGCAAATCGAGTACAATGTAGACGCCCGGGCAAAGTTGAAGACCGGGGTTGATCAGCTTGCGAATGCTGTGAAAGTCACACTGGGGCCAAAGGGACGGAATGTTGTGATTGAAAAAAGCTTCGGCGCACCGCTGGTCACTAAAGACGGAGTTACGGTAGCCAAGGAGATCGAACTGGAAGATAAAATCGAGAACATGGGTGCGCAGATGGTCAAGGAAGTCGCTTCCAAAACCTCCGACGTTGCCGGTGACGGAACCACAACGGCGACGGTGCTTGCCCAGGCCATTGTAGCCGAAGGCATTAAAAATGTTACCGCCGGCGCCAATCCCATGGAACTGAAACGCGGTATCGACCTGGCCGTTGCCGTCGTTCTGGAAGAACTGACCGCCATGAGCCAGAAGGTCAACGATTCCAAGGAAAAGATTGCTCAGGTTGGTACCATATCCGCCAACAATCAGTATGTTCGAATGATGAAATCCGGTAAGGACAAGGAAGAGGTCATTGAAGTGCCCATCGGCGAGATCATTGCCGACGCCATGTCCAAGGTCGGGACCGACGGTGTCATTACCGTCGAAGAAGCCAAAAGCGCACTGACTTCCCTGGATCTGGTGGAGGGCATGCAGTTTGACCGCGGTTATCTGTCCCCCTATTTTGTGACCGATACCGAAACCATGGTAACGGAACTGGAAGACCCCTTCATCCTGATCCATGACAAAAAGATCTCGACAATGAAGGATCTGCTGCCGATCCTGGAAAAAACCACCCAGATGGGCCGCGCCCTGCTGATCATCGCCGAAGATGTCGAAGGCGAAGCCCTGGCGACCCTGGTCGTCAATAAACTCCGTGGCACCCTCAAGGTGGCAGCGGTTAAGGCCCCCGGTTTCGGTGATCGCCGGAAAGCGATGCTGGAAGATATTGCCATTCTGACCGGCGGCACCCTTATTTCCGAAGAACAGGGCTATAAGCTGGAAAACGCCACCCTGCAGTATCTGGGACAGGCTGCACGGGTCAGCATCGATAAAGACAATACCACCATTGTCAACGGTGCCGGCGATCCCAAGAACATTCAGGCGCGAGTCAACGAGATCCGCGTTCAGATCGAGAATACCACTTCTGATTACGATAAGGAAAAACTGCAGGAACGTCTGGCCAAGCTGGCCGGCGGCGTGGCCGTGCTGAATATCGGCGCTGCAACGGAAGTTGAAATGAAGGAAAAGAAAGCCCTTGTTGAAGACGCCCTGCATGCAACCCGCGCCGCCGCGGAAGAAGGCATTGTCGCCGGAGGCGGCGTAGCACTTCTGCGTACCGCCGGCGCACTGGAAAAACTGGAAAAGAAGATCAAGGGTGACGAGCTTATCGGCGTGGATATTGTAAAACGCGCACTGCAGTACCCCATCCGTCAGATCGTCGGCAACGCCGGCCTGGAACCCGCTATTATCGTTAAAGAGGTTCTGGACCACAAAGGCGATTACGGATTCGACGCCCGCCAGGAACGCTATGGCTCCATGTTTGAATTCGGAATTGTGGATCCCACCAAGGTTGCGCGCACCGCGATCCAGAATGCGGCATCCATTGCCGGACTTCTGCTGACCACGGAAGCGGTCATCTGCGATAAGCCCGAAGAAAAGGAAGCCGCTCCTGCAATGCCGCCGGGCGGTATGGGCGGTATGGGCGGAATGTATTAATTCGCATATTTCCGATAAATACCCGCAAAACCCCGCACAAGCGGGGTTTTGTTTTTTTTTGCATAAAGATCCCGGCGCCGGATGTGTGTATTTTAAAACAAAATCGTTTATTCCCGCTCCCGAATATGTTATTTTACAACGATGGACCGTAAACTCATCTTCCGGACATTGTTCTGCTGCCTGCTCTGCCTGCATTTCGCTTTTGCGGATTCCCTGCAGGAATATGACAAGAAAATCGAGCAGAACACCCGGCAGATCAAGGAGCTGGACCGGCAGATCTCGCTCCTGCGTTCCGAAATGGGCAAATATCAGCAGCAGGAGAAGGGCATTTTGTCCGAGTTGGACAATACCCGGCAGCGAATTTCGCTGACGACCGAAAAGATCCGGCTGCAAAACCGCGAGCTGGAACTGCGCCGATCAAAACAGGCGCAATTGCAGAAGGACTACCTTCGTGCGCAGGACGCCGGCGCCGCATTGATTGAACGCTATGAAAAACGGGTCGTCCACGCCTATAAACTGCGGCCTTCACGGCAATGGGACCTCTTTGTGGATGCCGCCTCGCCGCGGGAATTTTATTACCGCATAAAATACATTTCCGCGGTCAACCGGGCAGACCGGAAGCTGCACCAGAACATCAGAACGAACATGTCCCTGATCAGCCGGCGCCGTACGCAAATCCAGCAGGAGGCTGCGGCCATCCAAAACAATCTTGCCGCGTTGCGACGGGAACAGGGAGGTCTGGATAAACTGAAAGCGGACCAGGAAACGCAATACAAAAAGATCCGCTCCGACAAGGCGCTGCTGACCGAACAGCTGAAAGAAAAAGAAAGCTACCGCAAATCCATTGAAGCCATTATCGAAAAAACGCAGCAGGATAAAAAAGCCTACCTTGCAAGACTGGAAGAGGAACGGAAAAAACGGGAGGTGATCGAAGCGCCGTTCAGCGCCAAGAAAGGCAAACTGCCCTGGCCGGTCTACGGGAGTATCGTTACGGAATTCGGGCGTCAGGTCCATCCCGTCCTGGGGACTGTGACCGAAAATTCCGGCATCGACATCAAATCGGCAGCCGGCAATGCGGTCCGGGCGGTCAGCGACGGCATGGTCGTTACCGTTACCTGGCTGCGCGGCTACGGCAACACCATTATCATCATGCATGACAACAATTACTATACCGTCTACTCGCATGTGGAAAACCTCACTGTCGTTCAGGGCGAATATGTGGACAGCGGGCAACAGGTCGCCAGCGTCAGCGCCGACGGCTCTATGGACGGCAGCGTGCTGCACTTCGAACTGTGGCGGGAACAGGAAAAACTCAATCCGCGTTCCTGGCTGCGCTGAAAGGAAACCTTATGCAGAAAAAACGGGACCTGAAAAATTTATATACCAGCCTCTTTAATGAGGAAGTCCGTTCCATCGAGGAAATGCCGCGCTCGGGTTCCTACCGGGAATATTACCGGCTTAGCGCTGCGTCCGGTAAAAGCGCGATCGGGGTTTATAACGAGGACCGCAAGGAAAACATGGCCTTTTTGTCCTTTTGCCGGCACTTTCGCGCACACGGACTTCCGGTTCCGGAGATCTACGCGGATGATCTGGACAGGCATATCTATCTGCAGGAAGACCTGGGAACGCGGACCTTGTATGACCATTTGAGCGATGTTTACAAAAACGGCATTTTTCCCCGGCATCTGATCGACCTGTACAAGGAGGTCCTGAATATCCTTCCCCTTTTTCAGGTCAAGGTGGGGAAAAGCATCGATTTTAACAAATGCTACCCCCGCTACCGCTTTGACCGGCAGTCCATTATGTGGGACCTGAACTATTTTAAGTACTATTTTCTTAAGCTGGCACGGATACCCTTTGACGAGCAGGAACTGGAAAATGATTTCAACCGTTTTGCCGATTTTTTGCTGGAAACCGAGACAGACTTTTTTATGTACCGCGATTTCCAGTCACGGAATATCATGCTCAAGGACGGAAGGCCCTATTTTATCGATTTTCAGGGAGGACGCTACGGCGCACTGCAGTATGATGTGGCTTCGCTGCTCTACGACGCCAAGGCCGATATCCCCCAGCATATCCGCGATCAGCTCTTTGAACATTACCTGGATGCGCTTTCCGAACACCGGGAGATCAACCGGCAGGAATTCAAGCGCTATTTTCACGCCTATGTGCTGGTGCGCATTCTGCAGGCAATGGGCGCTTACGGCTTCCGCGGCTTCTACGAGAAAAAACAGCATTTCCTCAGGAGCGTTCCCTATGCCGTTGAAAATATCGCCTACCTGCTGAGCGTGATGGATCTGCCTCTGGAGATCCCGGCACTGAAGACGGTGCTGCAAAAGATCACGGAGGAAGAACGGCTCATGAAATTCGGCCGTTCCGACAGCGAGAAGCTCACGCTGGAGGTCAGCAGTTTTTCCTACAAACGCGGAGTCCCGGACGATACCTCGGGCAACGGCGGCGGCTTTGTCTTTGACTGCCGCGGCATTCTGAATCCCGGCCGTTACGAGGAATATAAGGAGCTCAGCGGAAAGGATAAAAAAGTGCAGGAATTCCTGCGCAGGAAGACAAATATCGATGCCTTTATCGGGCACGCGCTCGCGATGGTGGAACCCACGGTGGACAATTATGTCAAACGGAAATTCACCCATCTGATGATCAGCTTCGGATGTACCGGCGGCCGGCACCGTTCGGTCTACTGCGCCCTGGAAGCGGCGAAATATTTCCGGAAACGCGACGATATCATTGTCAAACTGAACCATTTTTAAACAAGAAGGGGCCAAACATGAAAGCAATGATCCTGGCGGCCGGGAAGGGCACGCGCCTGCGGCCCGTGACGGATATCATGCCGAAAGCCCTGGTCGAGATCAACGGCGTCACACTGCTGGAACGCGCCGTTCAAAAACTGCAGCATGCGGATATTGACGAGATCGTGATCAATGTGCATCATTTTGCCGACCAGATCGAACATTTCTTAAGCCGGCACGATCTCGGCGTCAGGATCCATGTTTCCGACGAGCGGGAGGGACTCCTGGATACCGGCGGCGCCGTAAAAAAAGCCCGCAGCTACCTGGAAGGCGAGGACCCCTTTTTTGTCTGCAACGTGGATGTGATCTCCAATATCAACCTCCTCGATATGCTGTACCTCTTTCAGATGAGCCCCGCCATGGCCGTTCTGGCCGTCCGCAAGCGCGAGAGCACCCGACAGCTCTGCTTTGACGAATACCAGCATCTGGTGGGGTGGAAAAACCGGGAGACCGGCGAGCTGAAAGGAAAGGACGGACTTCATTATGCCTTCAGCGGCATCCAGCTGCTGCATCCGGGAGTCTTTGAATACATGCCGCCGCAAGAACGCTTTTCCCTGATCGATCTCTACCTGGATATGGCAAGACAGCAGATCATCCTGGCCTACGACCATACGGACGGCGAATGGATGGACGTCGGCACGCCCGAGCGGCTGAAGAAAGCCATTGCGCTCTTTAAAAGTTAAGATTGCGGTTAAGATTAAGCGAATAAGGACTTTAAGGGTTTTTACTTTTACTAAATATATTTCAAGAGCTTTTGGAATGATTTGACTTTATGAAAGAATCAGTATATTATTAGCATATGCCAGATATTACAGGTCGAAAAATAAGGTTTTGCGGAAGAAAAGGAACAGAGGCCTTTGTTCGGAAAGAAAATTTTCCGGCCTGTTCCCACAGGGATCTTTTACAAATCCCAATAATAGCGCTTATCGCCGGCGGAGAGGTATGAAAACTTATTTGGATTGCATCCCCTGTTTCGTTCAGCAGGCATTGCGTGCTGGACGTGCGGCGACGGAAGACGAAGCGGAACTGAAGTTACTTCTGGACCGTATCGGGAGCCGGATCAGGGATATTCCGCTGGATCACACACCGCCGGAAATGGGACTGATCATTTATGACGAGATCGCGAAGATCACGGGAAATTCAGATCCTTACCGCTCCCATAAAGCCCGGCACATTACCGAAGCAAAACGCTTACTGCCGTCGTTGCGGCAAGCGGTCCGAAGATCCTGCGATCCTCTGGAAACGGCTTTGCGCATCGCCATCGCGGGGAATGTTATCGATCTTGGAATGGATAAGGAATTTCATATCGAAAAAGATATGCAGCTTATTCTTCGGCAGGAATTTGCCATCTACGATGCAGATGCCTTTCGTCAAGTGTTAAGCCGGACAAAAGAGGTGCTGTATCTCGGCGACAATGCCGGGGAATCGGTCTTTGACCGTGTTCTGATCGAAGCGCTGCGAAAACCCGTGACCTATGTGGTACGGGCGCAGCCCATCATCAATGATGTTACCGAAGAGGATGCCCGGGCTTCCGGTTTGCAGGAAGTGGCGGAGATCCTGTCTTCGGGGTCGCCGGCGCCCGCGACCCTGCTTTCTTATTGCACACCGGAATTTATTGCACGTTTTGAGTCTGCACAGATGATCATCAGCAAAGGACAGGGAAATTATGAAGGTTTATCCGGCACGGATCGGCCGGTATTTTTTCTGTTAAAAGCAAAGTGTCCCCTGATCGCTCGCGATCTGGGTGTTGAAGAAAATGCCATTGTGATGAAATATGCCGGAAACAAGGGAGAATAATCAATGACTAAGAAAAAAACAAGGATCGGGATCATCATTTGCGAACGTTACCATTCCTGTGCCGGCGGAAAATGTTTCCGGGCCTTGCGTGAACGCCGGGGAGCATTTCGTCGCTATCCGGCAGATGCGGATATTGAGATCGCGGGATATTGCTCCTGCGGAGGATGTCCGGGTGTCAATATCGAATATGCTCCTGAAGAAATGATCAAAAACGGCGTCGAAGTCATTCATCTTGCGACCGGGCTTATTGTCGGTTATCCGCCCTGTCCGCGTCTGGAGTATTTTCAGCGTTACATTGAAACGCGTTACGGGATCCCGGTTGTTGCGGGGACACATCCCGTTCCGGAAAAATATTTTCAGGTACATAAACAGCTGGGCACATGGAAGAGCAAAAAATGGGAAAAAATATTGCAGGAAGTCATTGAAACTCCCGAAATCCGAAAGGCCTATGATTAAAGCCGCCCATACGTCTTTCCGGCATATTTTCGGACCGGTGCCTTCCCGTCGGCTTGGCGTGTCACTGGGGATAGATCTGGTACCCCATAAATATTGTTCGCTCAATTGCGTCTATTGCGAATGCGGAAAGACAACGAATTTAACTGTAGACCGCAAAGAATACATTTCCTGTGATGAGATAATCCGTGAACTGGATCAGTATATGCAGCTGAATCCCGCACCGGATTATATCACATTTTCCGGAGCGGGGGAGCCGACACTGAACAGCCGTATCGGGGATGTGATCAGCTATATCAAAAAACAGTATCCGGATGTCCCGCTTGCGGTTCTCACGAACGGGACCCTGCTTGCGGATCCGGACCGGGGTACTGCCCTGATGCCGGCGGATCTGCTTATCCCCTCATTGGATGCGGCAACTCCTGAGACGTTCCTTCGCATCAACCGACCCCATCCTTCGTTGTCCCTTGACCGGCATATTGAGGGACTGCTCGCTTTTTCAAAGGTATTTCCAGGACAAATATGGCTGGAGGTCTTTATTCTGCCGGGTTATAACGATCATAAAGAAGAGCTTGATGCGCTCAAAACGGTCATCGCGGATATCCGTCCCCGGCGCATTCAGCTGAATACACTGGACCGTCCGGGAACCCTGCCCGGCCTGCGTCCCGCTTCGAAAGAATTGCTGGAAGATATTGTCCGGGATTGGGCTTTCCCCGGGCTGGAGATCATCGCTCCGGTTTCGATCCGCAAAAGCATAGTGGCATTCCGGGATGAAATCGGTCAGATTCTTTATAATACCCTTGCGCGGCGACCCTGTACAGCGGAAGATCTGAGCCGTGTTTTGCATTTACATATCAACGAGATCAATAAATATCTGGATGTTCTGGAATCGGAGGGTAAAATTGAATCGTGCATCATGAAACGCGGGAGTTTTTACCGCTTGAAGCCGGGTCCGGGAAATGTAGTAATTAATGGCGGTATTGAAATAAAAGAAATAAAAATAAACAAGGAGAAAAGATGAAAACCGATGTTCTGATCATTGGCGGCTCCGCTGCCGGCCTGGTAAGTGCCATGACCGCAAAGTCCTGCAATCCCGACAAGCAGGTAACGCTTATCCGCAAGGAAGAAAAAGTCATGATCCCTTGCGGTATCCCGTATATCTTCGGTACTGTTGGTACTTCGGAGAAAAACATTCTTCCGGACGCCGGTCTGGAAAAACTGGGTGTCAACATTGTGATCGATGAAGTATTATCCGTGGATGCCGCCGCAAAAAGCTGCAAAACAAAGAAAGGTGACACCTGTCAGTATGATAAACTGATCTTTGCTACCGGCTCGTTGCCGCAGCTTATGACATTTATTCCGGGTTATGACAAAGAGAATGTATTTACGGTTCCCAAAAACAAAGTATACCTGGATGCGCTGCAGGAAAAGCTCAATGCCATGAAAAAAGTGATCGTTATCGGAGCCGGTTTTATCGGGGTAGAGATCTCGGACGAGCTTAGTAAAAAGGACAAAGAGGTCACCCTGATCGAATTGCTGCCGGAAGTCATGGCAACCGCATTTGACCCTGAATTTTCCAAACTTGCCGAAAGCGCGCTGACGGAACGCGGTGTCCGTGTTATGACCGGCATTGTGGTCAAAGAAATTATCGGTAAAAAGGCTGTTGAGGGCGTCTTGCTTCAGGATGGGACAAGGCTTGACGCCGATGCGGTGATCATGTCCACAGGTTATAAACCCAATACGGATCTGGCAAAAGAAAGCGGTTTAAAACTGAATCCGTACGGTTTTATTGAGGTTGACCGCTATATGCGTACGAATCTGGAAGATGTGTTCGCCGCGGGCGACTGCGCCGAGAAACGGGAATTTTCCACCGGCAAACTCAGTAAGATCATGCTGGCTTCGACCGCCTGTGCGGAAGCCCGGGTTGCCGCACTGAACCTCTACGAACTCGCTACCGTCAATACCTTCCGGGGTACGATCGGGATTTATTCCACGAATATCGGGAAAAGCAGTTATGCCGTGGCCGGACTGACCGAAAATATGGCAAAAGCGGACAAATTTCACATCGTTACCGGCAGCTTCAGCGGCGTAGACCGCCATCCCGCTTGCCTGGAAGACAGCAGTCCGCAGATCGTCAAGTTGATTGTACAAAAGAAAAGCGGTGCGGTCCTTGGCGGCGAGGTTTACGGCGGTAAAAGCGTCGGTGAACTGATCAATGTGATCGGCTTTGCCATCCAGGCAAACATGACCGTAAACGATCTTCTGGTTGCACAGATCGGAACACAGCCCATGCTGACGGCATCGCCGGCGGCCTATCCGCTGATCAAAGCCGCAGAGATCTGTGCAAAAGCCATGAAATAGACGCGGAGCTTAACAGAACCGAACAATCCGCAAATACGCTCCCGGTTTTTTGCCGGGAGCATTTTTTATTTCAAAGGCAAAAAAGTGCAGGGGAAACCATAAACATGATCCGGGATGTTGCTGTTTACAGGGATCAATACGAAAAACCGTAAAATATTTTTATCTTTCCTGCCAACCGCTCACAACTTTACATGACAAGCGGGACCCCAAAACCGGAGCAAAAATATTTTATACTGACGCTATTTTTTATTTGTATTAGGTAATTATTTATTTAATTTTTCATAAATACCAAAATTCAATGCGGGTCATTTTTATGGCTCAATACGAAAAAATGCAGTTTCCCCGTATTCGTTCTATTTCTAAACGGGGCGGCGCTGATTGAATGAGAAAAAAGGGGAGGTAAAAAATGCGAAAAACATTGTGCATGAGCCTACTGGCCTGCGCTGCCGTTTTTTTAGCGGCCCAGAGCGCCGGCGATTACCGCTCAAAAACCAGCGGCAATTGGACGTCCACTGCCACCTGGCAGACCTACAGCGGCAGTGAATGGGTCGATGCCGGAACAACGCCCACCAGCGCATCCGGCGTGGTGACGATCCTAAACGGCCATACGGTCACGATCAACTCCACCCTGAGCATCTACCAGACCGTTGTGGAAGCGGGCGGGACCCTGACGGTGGATCTGAGCAGTTCCGAAAGTCTGACCATTAATAACGGTGACGGCGATGATCTGACTGTGAACGGAACGCTGAATATGAACGGTGGTCTGGATAATGGAGGTAACGGATTGACCGGTTCGGGGAAAACGGTGGTCAACGGAACCTGCAACTGGAACAGCGGTCATATTACAAACACTAATTTTAATATCAGCTCCAGCGGTGTGATGGACATGGAAGGCAGCGGCGAGTGCAGAATTAACTGGGATGGCGTTGTCAACAATGCCGGAACGGTAAATTTTGCAAAGTCCGGCGTGTCATTTGTGATGTATTATAACGGCACCTTTAACAATCTCAGCGGCGGTGTTTTCGAAGCGACCACCAATCAGTCAATATATCACAGGAATGACCTGAGTTCAAATAACATGCCCGTATTCAATAATGCCGGTACGTTCCGGAAAAAGACCGGCACCGGTACAACAACCGTTTACAAAATGGAATTCAACAATACCGGAACGGTAGATATACAAACAGGCACCTTGAAGTTCACAGATTACGCACGCGGAACGCATACCGGAACCTTTACCATTGCCTCCGGGGCAACGATCCTGACGGAAGAGTATTCCGACCATGATTTCAACGAGGGCTCCGTGATCAACGGCGCCGGAATTTTTGAAATAACCAGTGACCAGATCTCAGTGAACGGAACAACGAACGGCACGGTGATCGGCCCCGATCTTACTTTTAAACTTTCCCGGATCGACGACACTAAAAAAAGCGTCATGACCGGCACGGGAAAGCTCACGATCAACGGAACTTTCGAATGGACAACTACCGGGAATTTCAATACGGGGACCATCATCGTCGGCGAAAACGGTAAACTCAATATCAGCGGAGACAGCAGAAAAACTTATTATTATTCAAGCGGCGCGAATCTTCTGGAGAACTACGGGACGATCACCTGGAGCGGAGCCGGCGCTATCGGCGGCGGAGATAAGACGATACAAAATAAAAGCACCGGCGTGATCGATATTCAGAATGACGCAACCTTAGATGCCAACTCGGGGATTTATACGGTTATAAACGATGGTTTGATCAAAAAATCCGCCGGCACCGGTACGTCACAATTCACTGCAAATTTAACCAATAACGGCACATTACGGATCGAAACCGGAACATTGGATTTGTATGTAGCAACGTTGACCAATTATGATCATAACAGTGGTCATCCATGGCTTAACGGTGGAGTATATGATTTACAAGGAAAGTTAAAATTCAATACCAGCTATGGTGTTCCCATAGAAGTCAACAATGCGGAAATTATTCTTGATGGATCGGAATCCGGTATTCTTTTATATAACGGCAGCAATGCCCTGTTAAACCTCGCGGATATCACTTCTCCGGGAAAATTGACGCTG
>JAQVTR010000042.1 GCA_028699915.1 Fidelibacterota bacterium | reverse complement strand
CCGGGGATTTTTCGGCGTTAAACGGACGAATATTCAGCAGCTCTTTCCGTTCATGCCCGGCAGATCAATTTTCAATACAAATCCCCTATCATTTCTTTTCCTTGCTGATCATTTTTTTTACCAGTTCCCGGATATGGCGATAGCGTACTTCAGAAAAAAAGTTCAGCAGGATCACTCCTGCCAGCGCCGGAAGGATCACATTGACAAAAAAGATGAACAATGCCGTTCCCACCGCCGCCTCCGACGGGACCGAAAAAGCTTTCAGGGCGTGATTGGCGGCGTTTTCGCTGAAGCCGATCCCGGCAAAGGAAAGCGGGATCGAACCCACACCAAGAATGAAAAAGCAGACCTTTGCCTGATCGAGCAAACGGATGCCGTAGGGGTACAGAACAACCCAGAACTGAAAAATATAGGCGCTAAAACCCAATGTGGAAAAGAGAATGTTCATCACTCCGATTTTCAGGTATGGAACCTCTTCCGGAACATATTTGCGGAAATTGCTGTTTTTACGCAAGAGCCGATAGATCAAAAAGAGAAGGACAAATATCAGGCAGAATCCCAGCATATACCACATGGCGGGGTATAGCATATAAGTCGCGATTCCAAAGAAAAAAAACAGTGTCCCGACGGAGAAAAAAGCATCTAAAAGAAAGGCGTATATGCGCTGTTTGTTCGTGCCCGGCAGAAGGAAGGCTTTCCCTACTTCACCGATGCTTGCGGGCAGCACCAGGCGGAAAAGAAAACCGGATAAATGTGCAATAATGCCTTGTTTTAATGAAAAAGGCGGCAAGATTTGGTGACAGGTATAAAGGAAACGCAGTCCCTGCAATCCGATGTTGACAAAACCCAGCAAGAGCACAATTCCGATCGTCTGCAAAGGTAAGCTGCGGAAAAAAAGATAAAGTTCGCCAATCTCGATCTTGGAGAGGAGGTAGCCCAGGAGGATCGCGCTGAGGACGATCTTGCCCAGAAGTGATAATACTTTTTTGATCATAGCTTCATGGTCTTTTTATATTCCGTGCCTTTCCAGGTAAAACGCCCGAAGGTCCCTGCCAGGCCCACCCAAACAATGAACAGGGCGTGTACGAGTTCCATCAGGAACAAATGTCCGAAACGGTAAGGAATACGGAATTTATGCAATGTGAACGACATATAGGCAAAATCACAGGCGGCTTTGATCAGTACGAGTCCGGCCCAGCAGTTCAGGACAAAGGGATCTGCAAAGGCAAGAAAGGGCAGCAGAATCGTTGACAGGTAAAAGAAAAAGACGCTCAGCCCCAGAATGCGGACCGGCAGGGTGGCTTTCATGACATGCGAAGCCCAGCGGACACGCTGATTGATCACAGCTCCAACGCCGGATTCGGGTTTTAGCCGGACTACGGAAACGGGGTGCGCATTGAAAAGCACATCGTATCCGCGGCGCTGCGATTCATATACGATATCGGAATCATCGCCGGTCACCACATGGTTTTTCAGTACCGTATCGCCGTTGAAAAGGGATTTTCGGTACATCATGTTGTTCCCGTTGGCGGTAATGGCAAAACCGTGTGCCATAGCGCCGGCGATCACCACGTTATGCGACAGCGCTTCCAGGGTCTGCATGGACTGCCAGCTGCGCTCCCACCCGGAACGGTATGTTTCTTTACGGAATATTGACAGGCCCGTCGCAGCACCCAGCTTTTCATTGCAGATCGAACCGTAGCTGCGCAGCCATTGCGGCTGATGCAGCGCATCGGCATCGGTGGCGACAATAAATTCCGTGTCGCAGTATTCCAGTCCGCGTGAAATGGCATGTTTTTTTGGAGAAACACCCGGCGGACAGCTATCCAGATGCAGCACATGCAGCCGTGAAAATTCTTGTGACAGTTTTTCCAGGATCTGCGGGGTGGCATCTTCCGAGCGGTCGTTAACAGCCACGACACTGAATTTTTCGGAAGGATAATCCTGGGCAAACACCGAGCGGATACAGGCTTCAACGGATGCTTCCTCATTCCTTGCGCAGATCAGCACACTCAGCGCCGGCAGGTCCGCATCCTTTTTCAGCGCATGGGCTTTCAGTCGCCGGAATCCCAGTAAAAAATACAGGATATACAACACATAACAGCCGGCAAGGGCGTAGCAAACAGCGATAATAATGTTAAGGCTCAGGGACATAGGGAATCCAGAAGTTGTTCAATTAGATCCAGGTTGTTGACAGGGATCCTTTCTTTTAAACGGACGCCGTCGGGCAGCGGCGGCAAATGCTTCAGATCAAGCTCCTGCTGGGCACAACTGTGAAATATACCCTGTTGCCGGTAATAACCCGCAAGATATTCCTGCTCCGTTTGCCCGGGTGTGGGAACAAACAGGGCGCTTTTTCCCAGGGCCAGCAATTCCATAACGCTTGAATAACCCGAACGGCAGACAATATATCCGGCGCTCTGCATGGCGCTGCTCATGGCGGCACGGCCCAGATGCGAAAAGATCCGGATCCTGCCGTTCTGCAGGATTCTGTCTTTGTCAGCGCCGGGTTCGCCCAGCGCGACCCATACGGTACCCGGCAGTGTTTCGATCTGCTTCATGACCCCGGCTTCAAAGTGGCTGCGCTGGGGTTCGGGACCCGAGATGCTGATCAGCAGATCGATGTTTTTTTCGGGTTCTGCCGTAGCGGATTCAACACTTGACAAACATCCGATATAGCGGACTTTCGGATGACGGGCGATCTTTCCCTTGTGGGACAGATCCCCGGAAAGGTTGGGGCTGCCTTCGGCATCGGGGACGAACACATAGCGGTATTTCCGGAACACAATGCGGTTAAACACTTCGCCAAATACGGTCGCCCAGCGCAGTGCCGGCGGCAGGTGGAAACGCAACTGGTGCGTGATCAGCACCGATGGAACACGTTTTGACCCTATCCCGAGCCGCATTTCGGAGATGATCAGATCGGGGTGATATTTACCTTCCAGCTCCCGGGTTTTTTTGTGTTCAAAATGCCAGCCCAGCAGCATCTTGGGCAGCTGCGCCACGATCTTGAAAACAAACATGAATGATAAATGCGAATAGCTGATCTGACGGTCCCGGATATCGAAATATTCGCATTCCGGAAATGTTTCGCGCAAGAGGCGCAGGGCGTTTCCGTGAGCGATCAGAATAACGCGGTTTCCCTGCCTGAGCAGATGGCGGATGATGGGGGTTGAGCGCGTCGCGTGCCCGAGTCCCCAATTGATGACTGCATAAAAAACGGTCTTATTTTGCATCCGTAGTGTCTTTACGTCTCAAGACTACACAACCCAGCGGAGGAACGCCGATCTTAATCGAGTATTTCCTTCCGTTCCATTCGATCTTTTCCGCATGCTGTGCCCGGTTGCTGATTACCCCGCTGCCGTTGAATACATCTTCGTCGGTGTTAAAGGCTTCTTCGTAGATCCCCGCTTCGGGAACCCCGATACGGTAATCGAAATAGGTTTCCGGTGTAAAATTGAACACCACCAACAAATCATCCTTTTTATATTTTCCACGGCGCAGGAAACTGGCAATGGACTGTTCGGTATTGCCGCCTTCGATCCATTCGAAACCTGCGGGTTCCTGATCACGCTGCCAAAGTGCCGGCGATTCGCGATAAAAGGCGTTCAATGCTTTCATGAATTTCCCGGCGGTCCGGTGCGGCTCCCATTTCTGCAGTTCCCATTCCAGCCCGCGTTCCTCGTTCCATTCGTTCCATGGCGCCAGTTCGCTGCCCATAAACAGGCATTTCTTGCCGGGATGGCAGAACATGAAGGCCAGCAGGAGTTTGAAGTTCGCGAATTTTTGCCAGTCGTCTCCCGGCATTTTGCTCAGCAGGGAACGCTTGCCGTGCACGACCTCGTCGTGGCTGAGGCTCAGAATATAATTTTCGGAATACTGGTACAGCATGGAGAAGGTCATGTCGCTGTGATGGTACTTCCGGTAGATGGGATCTTTTGACATGTAACGCAGAAAATCGTTCATCCACCCCATGTTCCATTTGTAGTCAAAGCCCAGTCCGCCGGTATGCACCGGATGGCTCACACCGCCCCAGGCCGTGGATTCTTCGGCAATGAGCAGCGAGGAGGGATAGTATTTTCCGACAATGGTCGACAGGCGTTTCATAAATTCGATGGCCTCGATATTCTCATTTCCGCCGTAGCGGTTCGGGACCCACTCCCCCGTTTTCCGGCTGTAATCCAGATACAGCATGCTGGCGACGGCATCAATACGCAAGCCGTCCGCATGAAATTCCTTTAGCCAGTACAGCGCATTGGCGATCAGAAAATTGGCCACCTCGTTCCGACTGTAATTGAAGATAAAGGTACCCCAGTCGGGATGTTCGCCCAGCCGGGGATCAACGTGTTCGTAGAGCGCTGAACCGTCAAAACGACCGAGAGAAAATTCATCCTTGGGGAAATGCGCCGGCACCCAGTCCAGGATCACGCCGATACCGTTCTGGTGGCAGTAATCGACAAAGAAACGGAAATCGTCCGGATTGCCAAAGCGGCTGGTGGGCGCATAATACCCCGTAACCTGGTAACCCCAGGAAGCATCGAAAGGATGTTCCATAACGGGCATGAGTTCAATGTGCGTGAAACCGTATGTCTTGACGTACTCCACCAAAAGCGGCGCAAGTTCACGGTAATTGTACCACTTCCAGTCTTCCTTCCGTTTCCAGGAGCCCAGATGCACTTCGTAGATACTCACGGGCTGGTCCAGGGTATTTCCCGGACGGGAACTCACATATTTTTTATCTTTCCATACATATTCCGACTGAAAGATGCGGGAGGCATTTCCGGGGCGCAGCTGCGAGTAAAAGGCATAGGGATCGGCCTTCAGCAACAGCCGTCCGTCCTTGGTGAATATTTCGTACTTATAATTCAGTCCGGAACGCACGCCGGGAATAAAGATCTCCCAGATCCCGGAAGATCCCAGTACGCGCATCATGTGTTTGCGGCCGTCCCAGAGATTAAAATCGCCGACCACGCTGACACGGCGGGCATCCGGCGCCCAGACGGCAAAGGATACACCTTTGATACCGTCGATCTCGCGCACATGGGCGCCCATTTTTTCATAGATGAAATGGTGGTCCCCTTTGCCAAAGAGATAAGCATCTTCTTCCGTAATGACGGGCATGAACTGATAGGGGTGGATATAGTTATAGGTATCGTTGTTTTTATAAAGCACGCGGACTTCGTATTTCTCAAAGGATTCCGATTCAAAAACCGCGTACCAGAACCCCTCCACTTTTGCGGGTAAAAGGGGGATTTCCCGGCCGCTGCCGAGCAATACTGCACTTACACTTAGGGCATCGGGCTGATAAACGCGTATGGTTTTTTCCAGTTGACTGTTTTCATGCATGCCCAAAATGGCATGGGGGTCGTGACAGATCCCGTCACGGAGTTCACGCATCCTTGTTTCGAGCTTCATGATCTTCCTTTCCGATGATTGACGGCAAAAATGCCGGCAAGGGTTTTTACATCCGTGATCTCGCCTTTATCGATCATGCTGAGCGCTTCGGTCAGCGAAAGGCTGAAGATTTCCATGAATTCGTGTTCGTCGGGGCGGCATTCCGTCTTCTGCAGATCAAAGGCTTCGTAGATATCAATGACTTCATCGCTGTAGCCGATACAGGGGTGAATGCGCATCAGAAAACGCAGTTTTTCCGCGCGGTAGCCGGTCTCTTCCTCCAGTTCGCGCAAGCCGGTTTGCTCCGGATTTTCGCCCGGATCGATCTTGCCGGCGGGCAGTTCGATAAAGACCCGCTTCAGCGGGTAGCGGAACTGCCGGATAAACAGCAGTTTCCCGTCCGGCAGCCAGGCGATCAGCGCGACCGCGCCCGGGTGGCGGATATATTCGCGTACCGAACTTTTCCCGTCCGGCAAAGCCACCGTGTCCTTTCGAACACGCAATAATGCCCCGTCATACACCTTTTCCGATGTGATTGTCGTTTCCTTCAAATTTTCCATCGTGAATGAATATACACGTTTCTTTTAGAAGTGACAAATCAATTTCAGCGGGGTGATTTGCTTGAGTTAAGCAGTTTTAGAACATTATTCGTTTTTTTGCGTTATTTTTTATTTTTCATAAGCTTCGTTTTTTTGTTATCTTTATGTAAATTAATTAGATACGTGAGATTTTTTTTGGTTTAGTTTTCGTAAACTTGACTCAAGTAAATAAGACAGCTTGTATCTGATTTGTGATTCTTCTCATAAAATGTTCGGACATTCCCGGTTCATGCATTGCGGAAGCGCTGTTGTTTTTTTTCTTTAAATGATGTATATTTTTGCTGTTATTCCATTAAATGCCTGTAAACAATCCGGAAAGCGAGGATGATCATGAGCACACTGGACAAGCTCGGAAAAATGACCGTAGTGGTCGCCGATACCGGGGATTTTCTTGCCATTAAAAAGCACAAGCCGCGCGATGCCACCACGAATCCTTCCCTGCTGCTGGCCGCTGCGCAAATGCCGGAATACCGGGAACTCCTTGAAAGAACGATCCGGGAAACCGATATTTCGTCGAGTCAAAGTATTTCTCCCCTGCTGGAGAAACTCGCGGTCAATTTTGCTAAGGAGATCCTTGCCATCGTTCCGGGACGGGTGTCCGTGGAGGTCGATGCCACCCTTTCTTTTGACATTAAGGGAACCATTGAAGCTGCACGCAGATTGATCGCCTTGTTTGAAAAAGAAGGGATTGAGCGTTCCCGCGTTCTGATCAAGATCGCCGCCACCTGGGAAGGCATCTGCGCAGCGGGGGTCCTGGAAAAAGAAGGCATTCGATGCAATTTGACCCTGTTGTTCAGTTTTGTGCAGGCCGTTGCCTGCGCGGAAGCCGGTGTGCAACTGATCTCGCCTTTTGTAGGACGTATTCTGGACTGGCACAAAAAGGCGCGCGGCGTGGAGCAAATCCCGCCGGAAGAAGATCCGGGCGTATTGTCGGTAAAAAAAATCTACAATTATTATAAACATTTCGGATTCAAAACCGAGATCATGGGAGCCAGCTTCCGGAATAGCGGGGAGATCCGGGAGTTGGCCGGCTGCGATCTGCTGACCATTTCCCCGCAATTGCTGAAGGAATTATCGGAAGACGACAGCGGCCTGCCACGCAAACTGGATCCCGCAGCGGCAAAAACGCTTGAAATGGAAAAACTGCATCTGGATGAAAAGCGTTTCCGCTGGCTGCTGAACGAAGACGCCATGGCAACCGAAAAACTGGCGGAAGGAATCCGCCGTTTCAGCGCCGACCTGCGGAAGCTGGCGGATTTTCTGCGGGAACCCGGATCCGCTTGAGTCAAGCGGTTAATTTATGATATCCGGCAAACAACATAAAAAAGTCCTCATGGCTTGCCGCCCCGGCTGCGGCGCCTGCTGCATTGCCATCTCAATCTCTTCTCCGCTGCCCGGTATGCCGGTTGGCAAACCCGCCGGTGTCCGCTGCGTAAACCTGAAAGCGGACAATACCTGTTCCATTTACGGGCAAAAGAATTATCCCCGGGTCTGTGCGAATTTCAACCCGGATCCGCAGGTCTGCGGAAACGATTTTTCCGAAGCAATGCAATTTTTATCGAAACTTGAAGACGAAACAAATCCCTTATAAGAACCGGGACGCTTATTTCAATAAAAGCATTTTGATGCTTTGCGAATTGCGGATAATATCCTGCTGACCGGAGCAGATCCTTACATAAACGGAAATGGAATTAAATTACGGGTGATTTCTGTATCTTCCCCGGATAATACTGCAGAAAAAGCGAGCAAAAAACCCAAATCACTTTTTCTCTGCTTGTTTTCTATCCGATAAATAAATACTTTCCTGTCCGTGCGGGAAAGGGGATAAACTGTCAGATCCGCCGCAGATCAATACCGGAATTTTCATCAAGCAAGGAAGACAATTTCATGCAGGTTTTTCATCAACGCACGAACAAACGGATCCTCTTGATGCTTTGCCTGGTCTTTTTTCTTTTCCCTCTGACAGCACAGATCCCCCTGGAAGACAAGATCGCACAGATGATCATGGTGGGATTTACACCGAATACCGATTTTGAAGATACGCTTTACTATGATATCGCTTACCGTAACCTGGGCGGGGTAATCCTGATGGGTAATAATATCCAGAGTCCCGTAAGGTTGCGGTTCTCAACGCTCATCTGCAGGATCATGCGGCCACACCGCTGCTGATCGCCACCGACCAGGAGGGCGGCTATGTTGCCCGCCTGAAGGCCGCGAACGGTTTCATGTCCACACCCAGCGCCTACTACCTCGGTTCGGTTTTAGACAACGAAGATTCAACCCGCTTCTGGGCGAACCGCATGGCCGAGTGGCTGGAACACAGCGGCATCAATGTCAACCTGGCCCCGGTGGCGGATGTGAACGTCAATCCTTCAAGTCCCGCGATCGGTTACCTGGAACGCAGCTTTTCGGCGGATCCCTATAAGGTTGCGGATCATATTGACTGGTTCGCATCCGAGTTCCACGAACGCGGTATCGCTACGGCACTGAAACACTTTCCGGGTCACGGTTCCGCCATAGGCGATTCGCACTTGGGATTTACGGACATCACTGCTACCTGGATCAACGATGAACTGACGCCCTACCGTGAACTTATTGCCGGAGGTTATACGGACATGATCATGAGCGCGCACCTTTACAACGCACATCTGGATTCCCTTTATCCCGCGTCCCTTTCAGAAAAAGTGTTGACAGAACTTTTACGTGACAGTCTGGGTTTTGGCGGCGTGATCATCAGCGACGCCATGGGGATGGGAGCCATCACGAACAATTACGGTTTCGAAGAAGCGGTCCTGCTTGCCGTACAAGCGGGTACGGATATCTTGCTCTATACCGGCAACCGGTATAACGACCGCTCCCTGGTCGCGGAAGTCATTCGGGTGATCCGGCAAAACATTGATACGGGGATGATCAGCGAAAAACGGATCGATGCCTCCTATGACCGCATCATGACACTGAAGAACAAGATACCCGTGTCGCTTATTCCTTCCCCGTATGTTCCCGAAACTCCCTTCCTGATCTCCGCCTTCCCCAATCCTTTCAATCATGCTGTCAGGATCAAATTGTCAGTCCACCAGCATATTTACGAACCCGTACCGGTCCGGATATATACCTCCACCGGGCAGCTCCTGCGGCATGTCGATCTTGCCGTCCGGGGGAAGGGCGACTACGAGATCACCTGGGACGGAACATCCTTGGACGGTAAGCTGGTCTCAAGCGGCATCTACCTTTATACTGCAGAGATCGACGGCCGTTTTATCAGCGGTAAGATGGCTTTGCTCAAATAATAACCCATCCTTCTGAGTCAAACTACTTTCAAATATTTTTCGCGTTTTTCCGTTAATGCATACATTTTTTTACGCTTCGTTTTTGCATTATCTTTATGTAATTTATTTAGTTATATGCCATGATTTGTACACCGCTTTCCGTAAACGTGACCCCGGTTATTTCTTCATCTTCCCGGTGACCGGCATTGCTCAAAAATGAGCAGGAAGAAATAAAAATGATTGACAAATTATCCGCATTGATGTATAATAGCAGGCTTATTTGAACGGGGTTGTAGTTCAACTGCTTAGAGCACCGGCCTGTCACGCCGGAAGTTGTCCCGACATGCGTCGGGATCAATCCCGCAAGATCCGACATGAAAATGATCGGTTTTTTTATTTGATAGAATTAAATTATACGGAGGGGTAAGAATGTTCTACACTTATATTCTACATTCGGAAAGTACTGACCGTTATTATATTGGTTATACTTCAGATCTTGAGGAAAGGCTCAGGCACCATAATTCTGGCGGCACAAAAACGACCAAACGGGGAATACCCTGGAAGATCATTTATGACGAAAGCCACGGAACAAAGCATGATGCCATTATCCGGGAGCAGGAAATCAAAAAGAAGAAGTCCGGAAAATATATAGAGTATCTGATCACAAACCACCCCGGAGAAAATAAAAAAAGACGTGCAAATAAAAATGATTGACAAATTATCCGCATTGATGTATAATAGCAGGCTTATTTGAACGGGGTTGTAGTTCAACTGGTTAGAGCACCGGCCTGTCACGCCGGAAGTTGTCCCGACATGCGTCGGGATCAATCCCGCAGTATCCGATATCAAAGATCGGATTTTTTATTTCACGGGATTAAGTTATGCGAGGAAGTCGTGATGTATTATACCTACATTCTTTACTCCGAAAGTACGGACCGTTATTATACCGGTTATACTTCGGATCTTGAAGACAGGCTCAGACATCATAATTCGGGTGCAACGAAAACCACCCGGCATGGAATTCCTTGGAAAATTGTCTATTATGAGATTTATTCGACAAAACATGATGCTATCGTCCGCGAACGCGAAATTAAAAAGAAAAGATCAAGAAAATATATAACTTATTTGATCTCACGATTTTCATCTTCCCGGTGACCGGCATTGCTCAAAAATGAGCAGGAAGAAATAAAAATGATTGACAAATTATCCGCATTGATGTATAATAGCAGGCTTATTTGAACGGGGTTGTAGTTCAACTGCTTAGAGCACCGGCCTGTCACGCCGGAAGTTGTCCCGACATGCGTCGGGATCAATCCCGCAAGATCCGACATGAAAATGATCGGTTTTTTTATTTGATAGAATTAAATTATACGGAGGGGTAAGAATGTTCTACACTTATATTCTACATTCGGAAAGTACTGACCGTTATTATATTGGTTATACTTCAGATCTTGAGGAAAGGCTCAGGCACCATAATTCTGGCGGCACAAAAACGACCAAACGGGGAATACCCTGGAAGATCATTTATGACGAAAGCCACGGAACAAAGCATGATGCCATTATCCGGGAGCAGGAAATCAAAAAGAAGAAGTCCGGAAAATATATAGAGTATCTGATCACAAACCACCCCGGAGAAAATAAAAAAAGACGTGCAAATAAAAATGATTGACAAATTATCCGCATTGATGTATAATAGCAGGCTTATTTGAACGGGGTTGTAGTTCAACTGGTTAGAGCACCGGCCTGTCACGCCGGAAGTTGCGGGTTCGAGTCCCGTCAATCCCGCTTAACGGTTGTCTTGCTGAACACACTTTCAGCAGACGCCGTTTTTGCATATATAGGGATTATTTTAACTTCCTCGGAGATTGTAACTTCAATGTCCTCTTTATATAATAAGCATTGGGTGAAAGCAATTTGAAATAGCTTGCGCTTATGAGCAGGAGCCATCTTTTCAGCATAGTCTTTTATGTTAGAGAATAATTCCATAAGAATCTCGGGTTTTAGGGTCCCGAGCTCAATGGTTTTTATTCTATCAGTGATTTGCTGCTGATCTTCGATGTTCTTTTTTAATTTATATTTAAATTCTTTGTCTTTGTCAGCCAATCTTTTATAAAAAACTTTGCTATCTTTTATTTTGTCTAATTGCTCTATTGTAGTGTCAATCTCACTGTTTATTCGAATTTCTTCACTCTTCAGGCTTGAGAGACGATTTTTTAATTCTTTGATCTCGGCTGTATTTTTTACTTCTTTCTTAGAAATAATTTTCTTTATATGATCCTCATTTTGAGCAAGCATAACCACTTGTTCTAATAAGGTATCTTCAATTATTTCAGCTCCAATTTTATTACCACAAACGGGACATTTATAGTACCTGTAGGTTTTTTTATTTTTACTTGTTCCAGAGACAACCCTTAAGAGAGGGTTATCTGAACATATACCACATTTTAGTATATTGGTTAGTTGATAGATTTTTTTTGACGGGTTTATGCTGTTTGTGCGTGTTTTTGTATTGTTTTCAAGAATATCATTAGCTCTATTGAATTTATCTTGAGAAACTATACTTTCCCATTGCCCCTGACATTCCTGATATTTTTCTTGAGGGTCAGAAAGATCTAATTTGTTAATATTTCCTTTTTTCCACTGGCTTACACCAATATACGTTTTATTTGTTAAAGCTCTTCGTATCGTCTGGTCAGGAAACTTTTTTCTTTTACCATCATTGTTTCCCGTGAATTTTCTAGCTGGAGTTAAATAACCCTTTTCATATAGTAAATCCGCAGTTTTCTTTATCGAGCCGGTGAGAATGTAGAAATCAAACATTTTATTTACAATTTCAACTTCTTCGGGTATGGGAATTAACATTCCTTCGTCATTATCATATCCTAGTACCGTACCTGTAACCCAAAGCCCCCTTTTGAAACGGGCATATCTATTATCCTTACCTCTTTCGCTTGTTTGTTCTCGTTCAAGCTCATAAAAGACAAGCATAAATTTTAACAGCGCTCTTCCAATCGCTGAACTTGTATCAAAATTCTCTTTTAAGGATATAATATCAACTTGATGCTCACTGCATAGATCCATGAGATCATAGAATTCTCTTAAATTTCTATTTAACCTGCTAATACTGGTGCATGCTATGGCATCAATACTGTTGGACTTTATATCTAATAACATGCTTTGATACCCAGGCCTCTTCTCGCCCGAGGCACCTGATTCAACATCTTTATATACAGTTGCAGATGAATATTGAATTCCATCTTTCCCGGTTTCTGGATTATTCTTTATTGTATTATTGTATTTCCGCCATTCTTCAAGGCGTTGTTCTTGAGATTTTAATGAGCCCTCGGGTGTGTCTTGGTGTTTTGTTGAAACCCTTATATAAAAGGCCACTTTTCTTTGATCACTCATATTCATTGCCCTTTCAGATTGTTATAATTTAGACTTTTAAAACTTAAACTGCGAGAAATTATTTTTTGATTATCAGACAATTAAAGTTAAATTCACCAAAACTAGATATAATATTTAACAAACAACCTCGCAGGTGAATTATGTCCGTTAACAAGGAACTGTTAAAATACTTTAATAAACTATCCCTTGTGAATCCGCCCGCTGAGGATCCGGATATTTGGGAGGATGTTGGTGTGGGGTATTAAAAACTCCACCCTAAGCATGTATGCTTTTGACTACTCAACTCCATTCCTGGCAAGACGGAATCCAACACCGGTGGTGCTGCCCGACGGGGTGGTGCCGCTGCGAAGGGCTGACCGGCAGTGGCTGGCGCCGAAGCCCCAGCAGCCGCCCCGCTCCACGCGGGCGGAGCCTGTCGAAGGGCCTGTAGGATTTGTCTGGGAGGAAGAGGAGTAATTCCCGTACCAGTCCCAGCACCACTCGTAAACATTTCCGCTCATGTCGTAGATGCCAAGATCGTTCGGCT
>JAQVTR010000099.1 GCA_028699915.1 Fidelibacterota bacterium | reverse complement strand
CCGCGATCTCCGATGCAACATCGATCCCGCTTTCGCGGATCGCACGGTCCCATATCTCCGGATTAAAGATCTCGGGCCATGCGTCAAAACGTGCGCCCGCTGCCCAGGCCGAGTACAGGATTGCTGCGGTATTTCTGCCTCCGCGCGAAAAGAGACTTTCATATACGGAGAATTTCGGATCGCGGTAATGCAGGTTGACATTCTTCAGCCGCAGCGGTTCGCGGATCAGATTGATGCGCCGCGACAGCTCCGCCGGCGGAATGTGCGCTTCCCACTGAAAAGGCGTATGGGCCTTGGGAATAAAACTGGAGAGGCTTACGTTGATGCGGGTGCCGGGATATGCCGCTGCCATATGCTGCACTTCGCGGATCAGGTCGACGATTCCCTGAAGGTCTTCGTCGTTTTCCGTCGGCAAACCCACCATAAAATAGAATTTCAGCGTCCGCCATCCGTGTTCCAGCGCCAGTTTTACGGACGAGAAAAGGTCTTCTTCGCTGATCTTCTTATTAATGGCATTTCTCAGCCGCTGCGTGCCGGCTTCCGGCGCAAAGGTCAATCCGCTGCGCCGCCGGGTACCCGCCGCTTCAAGGATCCGGACATTAAAGGAATCCAGACGCAGCGAAGGAAAAGAGATGCCCACCTTGTTGTCGCGGTTCAGAGGTTCGATACCGCGGACCAGTTCGTCCAGGGCACTGTAATCGGACGTGGAAAGGCTCAGCAGCGACAATTCTTCATAACCGCTGTTGTTCAATGTTTCTTCCACCTGCCGTATCAGGTCCGCGGCATCGCGTTCCCGGACCGGGAGGTAGGTAATGCCGGCATGACAGAAACGGCAGCCCGCGCCACAACCACGCTGGATCTCCATCGCAAAACGGTCCTGTGTGATCTCCGTCAGCGGGATCAGAGGGCGCAGGGGATAATTCGCGGGCAAGAGCTCCGCTACCTTTGCCGCCTTAACGGGACCGTCCTTTTCCTGCCGGTAGGCGGCCGGCACGTACACACCGCGTTCCGGCAGATTCATTGCCGCAAGGATCTCTGACCGGGATTTCCCGGCACGCTTCAGGGATCCCAATTCCCGGCTGAGGAAAGGCAGGATCTCCTCGCCGTCCCCGATCACAAAAACATCGATAAAGTCCGCCAGCGGCTCCGGATTAAAGGCGCAGCTGCCTCCGGCCATGATCAGGGGGTCCTTCTCTCCGCGCTCCCGGGAAAACAGCGGGATGCCGGCAAGGTCCATGATGTTCAGCACATTCGTATAGGTCATTTCGTACTGCAGAGTAATGCCGATGATATCGAATTCCCGCAGGGGCCGCCGGCTCTCGAGCGAAAAGAGCGGGATTTTTTCTTCGCGCAGGGCGGCCTCCATATCTGTCCAGGGAGAAAAACAGCGTTCCGCCAGCAGCGTTTCGCTGCGGTTCAGGATATGATACAGGATCTGAAAACCCAAAAAGGGCATGCCGACTTCATAGGTATCGGGATAGACCAGGCAGATCCGGCAGTCGGCATTGTCCCAGGATTTTTTTTGCATGAATATTTCGTTCCCGATATAGCGGCCCGGGCGTTCCACACGCGAAAGCAGACGGGAAAGAATGTTCTTGATGCGACTCATTTATTTTCCCAGAAATGGTATTTTTGCAGTGAATGTGCCGCGGGCTGCTTCCGGTTCCGGTTTTTCGGGTTTGCCGATCCCGGTATTTTTTGCTGTGCTTTATTTTCGATGATAATGTACGTTCTTTCTTTGTGCATGTCGGGTGTCATTGTTCTGCCTAATATACTTATCGGCGGGACAATTAAAAAACAGTATTTTTGCAAGCGGTCTCCCGGCGCGACAATACTCTTGTCCGGATGGCAGCGGCCCGGCGTCGCATATTCCGGGTTTTGAGATTTACATTGACTTTATAGTTTTCAACCGCTATTTTATTCCGCTTTTTACGGAAAGATGACCGAGCTGGCTGAAGGTGCACGATTGGAAATCGTGTGTGCTGTTAACGCGGCACCCCGGGTTCGAATCCCGGTCTTTCCGCTCTACTTCGCTCCGGCGGCAATTTTATACCCATCTCCGGTCCCGCTTGTTTTTTCTCTTTTTATTGCTTAATTTTCGGGTAAATAAAAAAATAAGGCCGCTATGAAGAACAGCAATCCCGCTTTCCTGCAGAACCCACTTGAATCTTTCCTCAATAAGTCCAAACATCATTTTACCCGTACCGACATCCTGCGCTATATCGAAAAAAACGGCATTCGTTTGCTCAATTTCCGCTATGTCGGCGGCGACGGCCGCCTGAAGACCCTGAACTTTCCGCTTCAGGGGCGCCGGCACCTGGAGTCGCTGCTCTCCGCCGGAGAACGCGTTGACGGCAGCAGTCTTTTCAATTTTCTTGAACCCGGGTCCAGTGATCTTTACGTTATTCCCCGATTCAGAACGGCATTCCGAAATCCTTTTTCCGCCATCCCGGCCATCGATGTCCTCTGCTCTTTTTACGATGCCGCAGGAAATCCGCTCGCCGCGGCGCCCGAAAATATCATGCTCAAGGCGCAGCGCAGCCTTTTGGAAAAGACTTTGTATTCCCTTGAGTTCATGGGTGAAATCGAATATTATGTGATCAGTAAAAGGAACGAGGCCTATCGTGCGAACGACCAACGGGGATACCACGAATCCGGCCCTTTCATCAAGTGGGAAAACCTGCGCTGCGAAGCCCTCGCGGCAATCGCACAATGCGGCGGATCGATCAAATACGGGCATGCGGAAGTCGGGAATTTTTCGGACGCCGAATGGGATTATGAACAGCATGAGATCGAATTCCTGCCGACCGCCGCCGACGATGCCGCCGATCAGATCCTTATTGCAAAATGGATTCTGCGCGAGCTGGCGCTGCGCCACGGTGTAACGGTCAGTTTTGCGCCCAAAATCACCCGCGGCAAAGCCGGCAGCGGCATGCACATTCACATGCGAATCATGCGGGGGGATACGAATGTCACCCTGGAAAACGGCGAATTAAACCTTGCGGCAAAACGCTGTATTGCCGGCATTCTGGACCTTGCACCTGCGCTGTCGGCCTTTGGCAACACCATACCGACCAGCTATCTGCGTCTTGTGCCCGATCAGGAGGCGCCGACCCGTGTATGCTGGGGAAAACGCAACCGCTCGGCGTTGATCCGCGTTCCCCTGGGCTGGACCCATCGCGGCGATATGATCGCCCATGCGAATCCTCTTGAAAAAGTACAGCTCCGGGATCCCGGGCAACGTTCGACCTTTGAGATCCGCAGCCCCGACGGCTCCGCTGATATTTATCTGCTGATCGCGGGACTCTG
>JAQVTR010000010.1 GCA_028699915.1 Fidelibacterota bacterium | reverse complement strand
TTCTCTTTTAGGATTTTGATGGCGTATCTTTGTTCACAGGTAAGCTGTTTGTAAGTTCTCAATTGTGCACCTTAAGTTTTGTTGCAAAAACAGGTTGCATTTTACGACAGCTTGCCTGTTTTTACAAATGACTTTCAGTTGCACTTACTTGTTGAATTCAGGGGTTATTAAAAAAAATGAACAGCAAAAAAGTGTGACCTGCGAAATAGAATTGACGCAATTATATTTTTCTTAATTGACTCAATCTGCAATAATCTCATTGATTCAATGAGATTTTATGTGATTGACTCAATGCGATTATTTACGATTGACTCAATGCAAAAATATTTAAAAAACAAGCTATATGAAAAATTTTGTTTTTTATCGGGCATTTCACTAAACTACCACCATGGCCAAATCCAAACAACAATTCAAATGCTCGGTCTGCGAAGGGCTGACACCCAAATGGCAGGGACAGTGCCCCCACTGCGGTGAATGGAATTCTCTGGAACCCTTTACAGAGATACCTATTGTCCGGCGACGTACGGAAGCGGCCGCTCCGGCTACATTCAAAACGCTCATCATGAGCGATCAGCCAAGACGCTTCGTTAGCGCTATCGGTGAGTTCGACCGCGTGGTCAGCGGCGGAATTATGGAGGGCAGTATTATCCTGCTCAGTGGAGATCCGGGTATCGGTAAATCTACCCTGGCGCTACAGCTCTGCAAGGCCTTCAGTAAGTCGCAGATATCGGTCTGTTACTTCAGCGGCGAAGAATCTCCGGGACAGCTTGGACTGCGCGCCAAAAGACTCGGATTCAATCACGACGGTTTTAAGATCAGCAGCGATATGGAACTCAACCGCATTATTGCCGGACTGGAACTCGAAAAACCGAAAATCGCAATCATAGACTCCATTCAAACGGTTTATTCTCCCGGATTGGATTCCCTGCCCGGTTCCATGCAGCAGATCCGGGAATGTGCGGCGGAATTGATGGACTGCGGCAAGAAAAACAATATCTGTATAATTATGATCGGGCATATAACTAAGAGCGGCATGATAGCAGGTCCGAAACTGCTGGAACATATCGTCGATACTGTGCTCTACCTTGAAGGTGATAAACAGCATTATTTCAGGATTTTACGCTCGGTAAAAAACCGCTTCGGCGCGACGCACGAGATCGGTATCTTTGAAATGAAAGAAAACGGTCTTCAGGATATTGAGAATCCCGGGGATGTCTTTCTGAGCGAACGAAAAAAAGGAGCCAGCGGATCCGTGATCGCTTGCGGGATGGAAGGAAGCAGGCCGCTGCTGGTCGAGATACAGGCGCTGGCTGCCAGAGCCGCTTACGGAACTCCCCAGCGGCATGCCTCGGGTATCGATCCGCGAAGGCTGCAGTTGCTGCTGGCAGTGATCGAACGCAAATTGAATATCTCAGTAGCGCAATATGATATCTTTGTCAATATTGTAGGCGGACTGACCCTGAAAGAACCGGCAATGGACCTGCCGGTGATCGCGGCGATCTGCTCCTCGATCCGGGATTTTATGATCCCGGAAAACACAGTGATCATCGGGGAAGTGGGACTCACCGGGGAAACACGTTCGGTGATGCGGATTGAACAGCGGGTCGGGGAAGCCCTGCGCATGGGTTTCAACAATCTGATCCTGCCCGCTTCCGCAAGAAAAAAAGTGCATGCCGAAAATAATAATGGAAATATCCGTTTTATCGGCGATATCAATGACTTGCTTCAAACGTTTATCTGATCGTATCATTTTTGGAAGGGCCGTTTTTTTAAATTAAAAACCCTGTGTACAATTGGCATTTTTTAATAAAACCTTTTTCGGAACGATTTTATTCATCTTCCTCCGGGAGGTACCATTATAGCGGAATAGTCGGTACCAACTACAGGATTTAAAATACAGCCCGCCACTGGGAGCTTATACAGCAAGGGAGATCTCCGATCCTCCGCCACGAAAAGGTTCTGCCTGTTTTGGATATCTCCTTTACAATAAGCGAATAGATACTTTTCTTCATTTACCACAAAACAGAGCAAATCTGTTCATACTCAACGGTTTTCGAAAAAACATTTGCATATCCGCCGTATATTTGTATATATTTGTTGCTTTTTTGTAGTCCCGGAAGACAGATCAAAAAAGATGTACAAATACAAGTGAAAAGGAGCTTAAGTTGAGAACTTTCTCGGCGAAACCCGCAGATATCAAGCAAGACTGGTATATTGTCGATGCTGAAGGCGTTGTTTTGGGCCGGCTGGCAAGCCAGGTTGCACAGATCCTGCGCGGTAAACATAAACCCATCTTTACACCGCATATCGATACCGGTGATTTTGTCATCGTCATCAATGCGGAAAAAGTCCGTTTAACCGGTACAAAAGAAGAAAAGAAAAGTTATTTTCACCATACCGGGTATCCCGGCGGTGGTCGCTTTAACAGCTACAAGGAAATGATAGCCAAACATCCTGAACGCGTGATCGAAAAAGCCGTAAAAGGTATGATACCGCATAATCGTCTTGGCCGCCAGATCCTCAAGAAACTCAAGGTATACGCCGGGGAGGAGCACCCTCATGCGGCGCAGCAACCGAAACCCTTGGAAATCAGATAGGAGAAGGGAAACATGGCAACGACAAAACATGAAACCATTACCATCGGTCGCCGTAAATCATCGGTTGCACGCGTGATAGCACGCCCCGGCACAGGCAAAATCCTGATCAATGAAAGGGAAATGAACGACTATTTCGGTCGTGAAACCTATGCCATGATCATCCGGCAGCCTCTCGAACTGACCAAAATGGAAAGTAGATATGATTTTTTTGTGAACGTTACGGGCGGCGGATTGACCGGTCAGGCCGGTGCGGTACGCCTTGGGATCAGCCGGATGCTGATCGCCTTGCACCCGGAATTAAGGCCCGCACTGAAGTCGGCCGGCTTCCTGACCCGCGATTCCCGCGAAGTCGAACGCAAGAAGTACGGTTTACGCGGTGCACGCCGTGCCTTCCAGTTCTCAAAACGTTAATCTTATTATCGGAGTATTTTTTATATGGAACAAGTTACCATCGAAAGCCTCATCAGCGCCGGCGCCCACTTCGGTCACCTGACCAGCAAGTGGAACCCCAAGATGAAGAAGTACGTTTTCATGGAAAAAAACGGAATTCACATCATTGACCTGGAACTGACGCTAAAAGCGCTTGAAAAAGCCTGTAAATTCATCGGTGATGTCGTCCGGAACGGCGGCGAGATCCTCTTTGTGGGGACCAAGAAACAAGCCAAGAACGTCCTGGAAGATGAAGCCATCCGCAGCGGCGCGCACTATATCACGGAACGCTGGCTGGGTGGAGAACTTACCAATTTTACCACCATTCGCCGCAGTATCCGCCGGCTGGAACAGCTTCAGCGGGACAGTGAAAGCGAAGAAGCCTGGAAAAATCTGACAAAAAAAGAAGTCCTGGGTCTGCGCCGCGAACGGGAAAAACTCGAAACCCTGCATCGCGGCATTCAGAATATGCGGCGTTTGCCTGACGCAATTGTTGTGGTCGATACGGTTGAAGAAAAGATCGCTGTTGCCGAAGCCCGAAAGCTGGATATTCCGGTGATCGGTATCCTCGATACCAATGCCGATCCCGCTCTGATCGATTATCCCATTCCCGCCAACGATGACTCCATCCGTGCTATCCATCTCATCACCAAAACACTTGCCGATGCTATCCTTGAAGGGAAACGCGGGGCAAAAAAACCGTTTAAAGAAAAAATGTCCGATGAAAAACCATCGCTGAAAGAGCAGAAAGAAACGGATAATAACGAAGTCGAAGACACTGAATAATCGAACGAGGAATATGGAATGCAAATTAGTGCTGCAATTGTAAAAGAGTTACGTGAAAAAACCGGCGCCGGAATGATGGACTGCAAGAAAGCCCTCGTTGACGCCGAAGGTGACATCAGCAAAGCGGTTGATCTTCTCCGTGCCCGCGGCATTGCCAAGGCCGAAAAAAAAGCCGGCCGAAGCGCAAAAGAAGGGATCATCTGCTCCTATGTCCATCCCCTCGGACAAAAACTCGGAGTAATGGTCGAAGTCAACTGTGAAACCGATTTTGTTGCCAAGACCGATGAATTTGTCCGCTTTGCCCAGGATATCGCCATGCAGATCGCAGCGATGAATCCCCTGGCGGTTCGCCGTGAAGACATCCCGGCGGCGATCATTGAACATGAAAAAGCCGTTTATCATGATCAGGTTATCAATGAAGGCAAACCGGCACATATCGCCGAGCGCATCGTAGAAGGCAAGCTGGAAAAGTATTATAAAGAGAATGTCCTGCTGGAACAGGAATTCTTTAAAGATACCGATAAATCCGTAGAAACCTATTTAAAGGAAACGATCGGCTCGCTGGGAGAAAATATCTCTATTGCGCGCTTTGCCCGCTTTATGGTAGGTGAAGCAAGCGAAGAGACCACGGAAGCATCCTGAAAGTCCCCTTGCTGGTTGTGTTTGTTAAATGCACTACAACCGGATATTACTGAAATTAAGCGGTGAAATACTGGGCGGCGTCAAGGGACACGGAATAGATCCCGGCGCCGCTTCTTATTTTACCGAAGAAATCCGCCGGATCCACGATGAATACGTACAGATCGGCATTGTGATCGGTGGCGGCAATATTTATCGGGGTGCAGCCGGATCGGCCATGATCGACCGGGTCAGCGGCGACCAGATGGGCATGCTTGCGACCGTGATCAATGCACTCGCTCTGCGCGATTACTTCGAAAAAGCCGGAATGGCAACCCGCATCATGGGACCTTCTTCGGTTTCTCCGCTGATGCTGCCCTTTGACCGGAAACACGCTATCGAATTACTGGATCAGGGTATTATCCTGATCTTTGCCGGGGGAACGGGAAATCCCTTCTTTACTACCGATTCCGCAGCCGCCCTGCGTGCCGCCGAGATCGATGCGGATGTCCTGCTGAAAGGGACCAAGGTAAACGGAGTATACAGTGCAGATCCGGTCAAGGATCCCAATGCAAAACGCTATGAACGCATCAGCTATTCACAGGTTATTGAAGAACAGTTAAAGGTAATGGATCTCAGTTCCATGACCCTGTGCCGCGAAAACCGCATACCCGTGATCGTCTTTGACTTTACCGAAACGGGAACCCTGTACCGTATCCTTTCCGGTGAAGAAGCCGGGACCTTAATTGAAGAATAAACAGTCTAAAGGAGTACTCCTATGATGAACGAAGTTTATGCTTACTGCGAAGAATTCATGGACAAATCCCTGAAACATCTGGATCATGAATATAAAAGCCTGCGGACCGGCCGTGCCACCCCCACACTGCTGGATAATATAAGGGTCGACTATTACGGTATGCAGACACCGCTGAATCAGTGCTCCACCATCAGCGTTCCCGAAGCGCGCCTGCTGGTCGTACAACCCTGGGATAAATCCATTCTTTCTGCAATTGAAAAAGCGATCCAAGCGGCGAATCTCGGACTGAACCCCCAGAACGACGGACAGCTGATCCGCATTCCCATTCCGGCCATGAACGACGAACGCCGCCAGGAACTGGTACGCATTGTCCATCAGATGGCCGAAGAAGCGCGGGTCGCAATCCGGAATATCCGCAGAGATGCGAACGACAAGATCAAAAAACTGGAAAAAGACAAGGATATCTCCGAGGACGATGCCAAGTCCGCCTATGCCGAGATCCAGAAGATTACCGATAAGAATATTGAAAAAGTCAATGATGCTCAGCAGAGCAAGGAAAAGGATATTCTGAGCGAATAAGACATATCGAAATAAATATTTAAACGCCGCTGAACAGCGGCGTTTTTTATGCCCTAAAAAAGAGACCCGGGGAAAGCCCCGGGTTCTTTACAAAATAAATGAAGGTATTTTGAATTAGAAGCTATAACGTGCAGTAAAGGCGATATCACCAAACGAGCCGGCCCAGCCGCCGATAATGTCAAAAGCGGGTTTGTAATCCAGGGATAATTTGACCGGCAAATTGATCAATGATTCAAAATCATATTCAACACCGGCAATACCGTCAATACCCAGTGCGAAGGCATTGGTCCACCACCAGCTGATCCCGACATGCGCGCCGCCGCCGAAATACCAGCTCAGGCCTTCAATTTCGCCAATGGCCAGGGGTTTGTGCCACTGATACATACCGGTAACAATAATACCCAGTCTGTATGTCAGTAAGGCTTCTACGGCATTGCCTTTATCCCCCATGGGGAGACGTAAGCTGGCGCCCGAACGGACACCGCCGCGTAAACCGACCGTCATTTCGCTGTAAGCGAATGAGAATGCAAGTACAGCGATCAATGCGATAACCAGAACTTTCTTCATCTTTCTTCTCCTTATGTGTTTGTTTTTAAAACGCGTACTATAATGAATGACTTCCCTATAGCTGTCCAAGTTGTGAGTTATTCTCGATTTGATAAACGTGTTCCCTCGTTTATAATTATCCTTATGCCAATATTAACTACAATCAGCTAAAATTCACAATAAAAAAATCATTTTATTAAAAAATGATGGAGGAATTATAAAAAAAAGCCGGCGTACAGCCGGCCCTGATAAATAAGATTCATTTATAAGCGATCATTAGAATTTATATCGGATACTTAAGGACACATCATAGTAGAGGCTGGCCCAGTAACTGATAATATCGATTGCGGGTTTGTAATCCAGGGAAACCGCAAGCGGGAAGTTCAGAATGGATTCCATGTCATAGGCGACACCGGCAACGGCATCAAGGCCCAGGGCAAACTTGCGGTTGATCCAGCGGGTCCCGTTCCAGCGCGGTAAGGCCGCCGCCGAAATACCAGCTCAGGTTTTCAATTTTACCTACGGGCTTGTGCCACTGATACAACCCTGTAAAAACGATACCCTTAAAACCCGGAGTGGAAATAATCGCTTCAATTGCGTTTTTTTCCGAAAGATGATAACGCGCCGTCACGCCGCCGAATACATTCATAAGTCCCAAACGTAAACCCGCATCCAGTTTTCCGCCAGAGTTTTCCTGAGCAACTGCGGCAGATAGCATCAAAAGTGCCAGCGTCATCATTGCAACTTTTTTCATGGTTTTTCTCCTGTCCTTTTGTGTTTAGTGTTAATGATAAATAAATAGTATACTATATAATATTACAATTAATTAAAACAATATTATAAATAAAAATAATTCGTGGGGGAAATATAAATCAATTGCAGGCACCGGAACAATTAAAATAATATTTTTTATTTCTGTGCCATGTCAGTAAAGCATTGGCTTTTAGCCCGCTTTTTATTAAGTTCAACCCATGAAAAATATTGGAAAGATCAAAATATTTTGCTATACGGTTCTCTTTTGGACCCTTGTGCTTTTCGCTGCCCCTCCTGCCGGATATTACAGCCCGGCATCGGGACTTTCGGGAAACGCGCTGCGTGCGGTTTTGCATGATATCATTGACGGCCACAGCGTCCTTTCCTATACACCCGGGGTCTGGAACGCCTTTGCGACCACCGATCTGAAACCCAACGGCAAGATCTGGGATATGTACAGCAGCTATGAATACACCCTTTACGACGATCAGGCCGGGAATTACAGCGCCGAGGGCGATGTGTACAACCGTGAGCACTCCTGGCCGCAAAGTTATTTCAACGAAGCATCCCCGATGGTAACCGACCTGTTCCATATCTACCCCACCGACGGTTATGTGAACGGCTGGCGCAGCAATTACCCTTACGGTGAGACCAATACGCCGACCCGGACCTCCACAAACGGGTCCAAACTGGGTCCCGCCCGCAGCGGACTGGGATACAGCGGCACGGTCTTTGAACCCATCGACGAGTATAAAGGCGATTTTGCACGGACCTACTTTTATATGGCAACCCGTTATTACGGCGAGGACGGCAGCTGGAGCGATTGGGCCATGGCGGATGGCGTGGAATTGAAGGCATGGGCAGTCGCCATGCTGCTTCAATGGAATCAGGAAGATCCCGTCAGTGAAAAAGAATTGAATCGCAATGATGCCATTTACAATCTGCATCAGCATAACCGCAATCCTTTTATAGACCATCCCGAATATGCAGAATATATCTGGGGAGGTGAAACTCCCGGAACCCTGGACGCTCCCCTTGCGCTGGCTGCCACGGAGATCGATTCGCTGTCCTTTACCGCCAACTGGACAGCGGTCAATACGGCTGCGGCCTATCATTTGTACGTTGCCGGAGATGAGAATTTTGAAACGCCACTCAGTGTCTATAACCCAAAATCCGTGTCCGGTACCAGCGAGCTTATTGGGGGTCTGCATCCCGGTACCGATTATTATTATAAGGTAAAGGCGGTAAACGACAGTCTGGAAAGTCCCTTTTCCAACGTGATCTCCGTACGCACTTTGGCGCATATATCCGGACCTGCAGACACCGTATTCACTTACACGGAGACCTTTGACAATTTTCCGGAAAGCGGTTCCTCTTACCAGAACGGAAGCTTTACGGGGGAAAACGGCTTGCTCTGGACCTATCAGCAATGCCGCGGCGACATCGGCCTTGAAGGCAAATCCCCCTGTCTTGCAAAAACTTCACTGGAGGCCTCGCTTACATCGGGAACGATCTCCGGCGGTATCGCAAGTCTGTCTTTTCAATACATGCAGGCCTTTTCAACGGATGTATCGCTGGACCTGTTTGTGAACGGTCAACTCATCCGGACCTTTACTTCTTCGTCCGAACAGAATGTCGTTAAAGAAAGCGGGCCTGTTGCCCTTAATGTTGAAGGCGATGCTGTGATTAGCTTAAAACAGAATAACAGTGGAGCCGGCCAGGTGGCGATCGACAATATCAGTTGGAACAACTATCCGGAGACTGCGCTGCAGATACTTCCGGAAGATTTTAGCGTATCAGCTGCCTATCCCAATCCCTTTAACCCGGAATGTACGGTAGACCTGCGGCTGCGGCAGTCTGCACAGATCCGTGCCAATCTCTACGACAGCAGCGGGAAATTCCGCAAACAGATCTTCTACGGCCAAATGTCTGCGGGTGAACAACAACTGCAGATCCGGGCCGGCGAACTGCCGAGCGGTTTGTATCTGCTGCACTTGCAGTCCGGCAATACTCAGAACATCCGGAAGCTTTTACTGATCAGGTAAAACCCCGAATCAACAGATCAACAGATCAACAGATTAACAGATCAACAAATCAACAGATCCACAAATCCACAGCCTTCACGGAAATTCATTTGAAAAAAACCGATAAATGACGTATTTTTCTTTGATGTAAAAAAATGAAAGGATTAGACGCATGGCATCAGTGAACATTACTTTCCCGGACGGATCTGTCAAGGTCTATGAGCAGGGTGTGACCCCGATGGAGATCGCGAAATCCATCAGTGACGGTTTGGCACGCAATTGCGTTGTTGCCGAGGTCAACCACCGTGCCACAGACCTGACCCGTCCCATTATGGAAGATGCCGAACTGCGTCTGATCACCTGGAAGGATCCCGAAGCGCATGATGTGTTGCTGCACAGCACGGCTCACGTGATGGCCCAGGCGGTTCAGCGCCTGTTCCCGGACGTGAAGGTTACGATCGGGCCCGCCATCGAGAACCGCTTTTATTACGATTTCGATGCGCCCCTGCCTTTTACCGAAGAAGATCTTCCGAAGATCGAAGCCGAAATGCAGAAGATCATCGATGAGGATCAGCCGGTACTCCGCCGGGAGATATCGCGCAACGATGCGATCAGGTTCTTTGAAGAGATCGATGAACCTTACAAAATTGAGATCATCCGGGAAATACCGGAAGACGAGACGCTTTCGCTGTACAGCGAGGGAGATTTTACCGATCTTTGCCGCGGTCCGCACTTGGTTTCGACCGCGAAGATCCCGGCATTTAAATTGCTGAACGTTGCCGGCGCTTACTGGCGCGGCGATGAACGCAACAAGATGCTCTCCCGCATTTACGGAACGGCATTTCCTTCGAAAAAGGAGCTGCAGAATTATCTGAACTTCCTGGAAGAGGCAAAAAAACGCGATCACCGGCGGCTGGGTAAAGAGCTTGATCTCTTTGAGATCTCCGAGACCATTGGTCAGGGACTTTCGATCTGGTATCCCAAAGGTGCCCTGCTGCGTAAAAAGATCGAGGATTTTTGGTATGCCGAACACCGGAAGAGGGGCTACGACATTGTCCAGACGCCGCATATCGGCAAAGCCGATCTCTGGGAAACCTCGGGCCATCTGGGCTTTTACAAGGAATCCATGTATCCGGCTATGGAAATAGAAGGCCGGGAATACTATCTCAAGCCCATGAACTGCCCCTTTCATATCATGATCTATAAACGCCGCCAGACCAGTTACCGCGATCTTCCTCTGCGCTACGCGGAGCTGGGCACCGTTTACCGCTATGAACTTTCCGGCGTATTGCATGGCCTGATGCGGGTCCGCGGTTTTACCCAGGACGATGCGCACATTATCTGCACACCGGATCAGCTCAGCGGCGAGGTTGAGAAATTGCTGGAATTTTCCTTTGACTATCTGAAAGCCTTCGGCTTTAAAGAATATGAGATCTACCTTTCCACCAAACCGGCAGAAAAATTTGTCGGCGAGCCCGCATTGTGGGAACAGGCCCAGGAATCCCTAAGCCGCTCCCTGAAAAAAATGCAGATCGATTACAAGATCGATGAAGGCGGCGGCGCATTCTACGGTCCCAAGATCGACATCAAGATCAAGGACGCTATCGGACGCATGTGGCAGTGTACGACCATTCAGTTCGATTTTAACGAACCGGAACGCTTCGATATGGTTTATACCGCCCCCGACGGCAGTCTGCAGCGCCCCTTCATGATCCACCGCGCCATCATGGGCTCACTGGAGCGCTTTATCGGTGTGCTTATCGAACATACCGCGGGAAAATTTCCGCTTTGGTATGCGCCGGTCCAGCTCAAGCTTATTCCGGTATCCGACAAATTCAATGCGACGGCGCAAAAAATTGCCGAAGCCGCAGCAAAGGAAGATCTGCGCGTAGATGTCGATCTCCGCAACGAACGGGTAGGCTACAAGATCCGCGAGGCCGAGACGCAGAAAATACCCTGCATGATCGTTATCGGACAGCAGGAAGAAGAAAGCGGACAGTTTAAACTGCGCCTGCAGGGCGGGGAAGAATGGCCGTCGATGTCACTTGCCGGCCTTATAACCCGTTTAAAGGAAACGGAACGGGAAAAACACTGATACCGGCCTGAAACACTGTCATCACATTTAACGAATTCCGCGCTTTCGTCAGGGACGCTTGAGTACAAGGAGATGCATAATGAAATATTACGGTACCTGTAAATTTGTTGGCAAAAAGGTGATCTTGCGCATTCGCGACCGGATCTGCGAAACGACGGAGGAGCTGCTGGAAAGCGACCTTTTCACTGCCGTTCTTTCCAAATATGTCGCCCACCTTAAACGCAGACAGTCCGGACTGCTTGAACTTTTCGGGAAAAGCGCTTCTGTAATCGGGGACGAAGATATCAAACAGCTGCTAAGGGTTCTGCAGATTCTGGGAAAAATGCCGCTGGAAACCGTGCCGAAACTGCTGGAGAACGGAAAACAATTCGCCGGGAAACCCGAACTGCTGCTGGCTTTTGTTGAAGGCCTTTACAATTACTGGCGAACCTTTGAACGTTTTATCATTTGTGATTCCACATTGGAGGACTTTGACAAGCGCCCTTACCGCACTTTTGACGCGACCATCGAGGCGCTGATGCACCTGGTGCGGCAAAGCTACCGGCAGATCGAGGAACACATCACCGGTCTGCATCCCCATATTTACCGGCAGGTGCATGCCGGTGCCGAACTGGCGGTGATCGCAATGCCGAAAGATCTGCAGCTGCCTCCGGGAATCTATTCAAAACTCCAGACCATCCCGCTGATCCGGCAGCTGCTGCTCTATCCGCCGCTGTTGCTGGACCCGCCGATGAATAAGCGCAGCGGTCGCTTTAAGCGCGTGGACCAGAATCCCCTGGAACTTGTCAACCCGGACAGCGGCGAATGGTTATGCTATCCAGCAAAAGTGGGTTCGCTGCTTATCCTGGTTTATGTCCACGAAAAATTTTTCGAACTGGGCTTCTCCCTCTGCAACCTCTTTGAACCGGCGGAAGACGCTTTTTTGGATAAGAAAGCCGATGCCGTCTATCTTTTCGGCGTTCCCGGGGAAGCTTTAAATGATCTTGCCGAATTACCCGCCGTATTCTATGATGATACGGATAACAACGTGCTGGTCGCCGCCTGTCCCAACGACGACCGTTTCGGATATTTCGGCTACCTGAAAAAAATGATCCTGACCCTGCATAATATTGCTGTGATGAAGCATGGGAAAATGCCTTTTCACGGAGCGATGGTCCGCATTCAGAGTACCAAAGGAGAAGAACGGAATGTTCTTATCATCGGTGAAAGCGGCACCGGAAAGTCGGAAACCCTGGAAGCATTGCGCAGCATCGGCGACAGCAGTATCCGGGAAATGCGCATCATTGCCGATGACATGGGCTCGCTTGAACTGGATGCAGAAGGCAGGCTTCTGGCCTATGGCACAGAGGTCGGCGCCTTTGTCCGCCTGGATGACCTGCAGCCGGGATATGCTTTCGGTCAGCTGGACCGTTCCATCATCATGAATCCAGGGCGGGTAAATTCCCGCATCCTTTTGCCGGTCACCGGCTACGAAGAGATTATCAAAGGTTCTCCGGTGGATTTGATCCTGTATGCCAACAATTATGAGGATGTGGACGACGAGCATCCCCTGATCGATCGACTGGAAAACGCGGAAGCCGCACTGCACATCTTTCGTGAAGGCAGGGCAATGAGCAAAGGGACCACCACCGCTACCGGACTTGTACACAGTTATTTCGCGAATATTTTCGGACCGGTCCAGTACCGGGAACTGCACGAAGCGATTGCCGCAAAATTTTTCGAGGCCTTTTATGCCCGAAAACTATTCGTCGGGCAATTGCGCACCCGCCTTGGCATTCCGGGTTATGAGCAGGAAGGTCCCGGGAGCGCCGCCCAAGCCTTACTGCAGAAGCTTTTTGCCGAATCGTGATCATGGGGTTTGATCGCGGAATGTCCGGACTCTCCGTGCTGCTTTGCAAAGTTCCGGTGTTATCCCCGTTATTTGAAGACAGAATTTTCGGGTCCGAAGCAGAACCTTTTTCCGGTTTCGCATATCTTTTTTAAAAAAACCTTGTCTTTCATCTGTTTATGGCAATATATTTGCGTCAAATTCCCTGGTGATGAGGAATTTTATTATTTATATTATCGTGTATAATTTAAAGGAGTCTTATCACACGACCAATGACACAAAATGCGAAAATTAAAGATGACGCGACACGAGTAAATGATGCTATCCGCGCGCCCGAAGTGCGCCTGATCAGTGAGGATGGCCGACAAATAGGCATTGTGAGCATACGTGAGGCGCTCAGTGAAGCTGAAAAAAGCGGACTGGATCTGGTGGAGATATCCCCGAACGCAGTTCCCCCCGTATGCAAGATCATAGATTACGGTAAGTACAACTACGAACAACAAAAGCGCGAGAAGATCAACAAAAAAAAGCAACATGTGATTACCGTAAAGGAAGTGCGCTTCCGCCCTCATACCGACACGCACGACATTGAGACCAAGGTCCGCAAGATCCGCGAATTTATCGAAGGCGGCGACCGGGTTAAACTGTCCGTGATGTTCCGCGGCCGTGAAATGGCCCATCAGGAAATCGGGATGGAGACGATACAGAAGGTCATCGCACTTCTTGAAGATGTTGCCAGGATCGAAAAGGCGCCACTGCAAGAGGGGCGCTTTATTACGGCTTATCTCGCCGCCAAAAAGTAAGGAGAATGAGAACATGCCCAAGATGAAAACAAATCGGGGTGCAGCTAAACGGTTCAAACAAACCGGCTCGGGCGGTTTGAAACGCAAAAAAGCCTACGCAAACCACATCTTGACCAAAAAGTCAACCAAACGCAAACGTAACCTGCGCCAGCAGACCGGCGTTTCTTCGGCGGATCTCGGTCGAGTAGAAAAAATGTTGGGAATATAATTCAGGCTTTTTTGAAGGAGTAAAATACTATGCCAAGAGCAAACAGTTCCGTACCAAGACATCGCAGACACCGCAAGATCATCAAGCTTGCAAAAGGACAATTCGGCGCACGGCGCAAATTATACAAAACCGCAGTTGAGGCCGTTGAACGCGGCTGGACCTATGCCTACCGGGACCGGCGCCAGAAAAAACGCGATTTCCGCCAGCTTTGGATCACCCGCATCAACGCCGCGGTCCGGCAATATGGTCTGAGTTATTCCCGCTTCATTCACTTGCTGAATGAAAAGGGCGTGGAGATCGACCGGAAGCAGCTGAGCGATATGGCTGTGCACCAACCGGAGGCATTTGCAAAACTGGTCGAAACGGTTAACAAATAATCAGCTGACAGGAAGAAGCCCCATGCCCTTCCGGCTCGATCCGGAAAAATGGGCAGTAAACAGTGAAAATTTACAGTAATGAACAAAGCGACCATCAGCGAAATACGAAAGCAGTTTGATAAAACCCTCGAAGAGGTTCACGATGCCGCCGCGCTGGAAGCATTAAAATACCGTTATCTCGGCCGAAAAGGTAAAATTGCCGATCTGTTTTCCCGTATCCGGGATCTTTCATCCGAATCCCGGAAAGAAGCGGGGGAGCTGCTCAACCGGCTTAAAGCGGATCTGAGCGCGGCCATCGATGCGCGAACTGCGGCATTCTCTGCCCCCAGGGAACAAAGATCCTATATCGATTATTCGATGCCGGGCTATGCCATGCATCGCGGTTCGCGACATCCGCTGACACAGGCGGTTGACGATATGCTGAATATTTTTCAGCGCCTGGGCTTTGATATTGCATACGGACCCGAAGTTGAAACCGACTGGTTCAATTTTGAGTCGCTGAACTTCCCTCCGGACCATCCGGCGCGCGATATGCAGGATACCTTTTACACCGAAGGCGGCGGCGTTTTGCGGACACATACCTCCCCGGTACAGACACGCTATATGTCCACCCATGAACCGCCGCTGCGTATTGTGGCTCCGGGAAGGGTATTCCGCAACGAAGCCATCAGCGCCCGCAGCTATTGCCTTTTTCATCAGATCGAAGGTCTGTATGTCGACGAAGGCATTACTTTTGCGGATCTCAAGGGCACCATCGAGCGTTTCTGTCGCCTGTATTACGGCAAGGATGTAAAGATCAAATTCCGCGGCAGTTATTTCCCCTTTACGGAACCTTCCGCCGAGATCGATGTATCCTGCTTTCTCTGCGGCGGCAAGGGCTGTCCGGTCTGTAAACAGAGCGGCTGGCTGGAGATCATGGGTTGCGGAATGGTGGATCCGAATGTACTGAAAGCCGTAAATTACGATACGGAACGTTTTAGCGGATATGCTTTTGGACTCGGTATCGAGCGCATGCTGATGATGCGCCTGGGTATCAATGACATTCGTATCCTTTTTGAAAATGACGTGGAATTCTTAAAACAGTTTTGACCGGAAAGCGAAATGATCGTCTCAATAGACTGGCTCAAAGATTATATCGATATTGACATCCCCCTGGAAGAACTCGCGGAGAAGCTGACCGTTGCGGGTGCAGAATGTACGCTTAAACAAAGCGGTATCCGTATTCCGGACGGCGTGCTTGTCGCTAAGGTTCTCGACACCCGGCCGCATCCCAATGCCGAAAAGCTTAGCGTTTGCAAGGTTGATACCGGCACCGGTGAAATTCTGAACATTGTCTGCGGCGCGCCGAATGTGATTGCGGGCAGGCTTGTGCCTGTCGCTACTGTCGGCACAAAACTGGCGCCGGATTTTGAGCTGAAGGAAGTCCGCCTGCGCGGCGAACTGTCGCAGGGCATGATCTGCGCCGAAGACGAGCTGGGACTGGGGAATGACCATAGCGGCATTATGTTGTTGCCGGACGATTACGAGATCGGCCGTCCTTTTGCCGATTATTATCCCGTGTACCCTATCCTCGATGTCGAGGTCACGGCAAACCGCCCTGACCTGATGTCTCATTGGGGCCTGGTCCGCATGATCTCGGTGATTACGGGAAAGCCCTTTAAAAAAGTCCCGTTCTGCCTGGAAGAAAAAGAAAAGGATATCCGTGAGATCTGCAAAATCAGTGTTGAGGCTCCGGAAGGCTGCCCCCGCTACAGCGCGCGCGTTGTAAAAAATGTTCGCATTCAGCCTTCGCCGGCCTGGCTTCGGCAGCGCCTGGAAAGCGTGGGCTTGCGCCCGGTGAATAATGTGGTGGATGCCGCCAACTATGTGCTGATGGAAACCGGACATCCTCTGCATACCTTTGACCTCGACAAGCTGGCGGGACCCGAAATCCGCGTACGCTTTGCGGTCAAGGGAGAGAAATTCGAGACCCTGGACCACAAGGAACGCACGCTCAGCGAAAAGGTCCTGCTGATCTGCGATGCAAAGAATCCGGTGGCTCTGGCCGGACTGATGGGCGGCCTGGCTTCGGAAGTCGATGACAATACAAGGAATATTTTGATCGAGAGCGCTTATTTTACCCCTTCGGTAATCCGCAGGGCTTCGAAGGATCAACAGCTCTCCACCGATGCCTCAAAACGTTTTGAACGCGGCACGGATCCCAATGCGGGACTTGAATATGCCCGGGACCGGCTTGCAGCGCTGATTGCGGAGCTGACAGGCGGCGAGATCGCAAAAGGTGTCATAGACGTTTATCCGGAACCGATCCCGGCAAAGCGGGCGAGACTGAATCTGTCCAAGGTTAAAAGCATTACCGGCATTGAACTGTCCGGAACAAACTGCAGAGCCACACTGGAGGCCTTGGGTTTTGAGATCCTGAATGCCGGCGATAATTTTCTGGATGTCGGCATCCCGACCTTTCGTCCGGATGTGGAACGCGAGATCGACCTGGTGGAGGAGGTTGCGGTCAACCACATGGATAAAATTCCCACCATGGAGCGCATGTCCATTTCCATACCGGAATCATTTGACACCTTTCATCCTTTTACCGATAAAACCCGTCAGTTCTTTACCGGATACGGCATGCACGAAGCCATCAACAATTCCCTGGTCAGCGAAGCAGCCGCTTCCGCGGGTATCTGGGGCTATCCGCCGCTGAAGATCCTGAATCCCTTATCCCTTGAGATGAATATGCTGCGTACGGATATGATCCAGCCGCTGCTTGGCAGCCTGCGGGTCAACGCACTCCGCAAACGCGGGGACATCCGTCTCTTTGAACTGGCGAATGTCATTGAAAGAGATCCCGCCAGCGAGACCGGGGCACGTGAACATTACAACCTGGGCGTACTCTGCAGTTCCTCGCTTTGGGGTTTAAGCTGGACCGAAGCGGAACGCAGTGCAGACTTTTTTTACATGAAAGGGATCCTGGAACATTTTATGGATCTTTTGGGTTTTACGGTAAAATTGCGGGAAAACACGCAGAATGCCGCTTTTGAGACCTTATATGACATTATGTTGCGCAAGGAAGTTATCGGAAAAATCGGGCAGTATCGGGGAGATTTCTTTGAAAAACTGCAGCTACAACATCCGCTTGTGATCATGGAACTGCAGCTCGGTACCTTATACCAATGGTATGAACCACGCAAACAGCATACGCCGCCTCCGGCTTATCCTTCGATCTTCCGGGACCTGTCCCTGGTGATGGATAAAACGGTCCGCGCCAACACGCTGATCAATGAAATTATGCAGCAGGGAGGTAAATATCTCATTGACTGTTTGCTTTATGATATGTACATTGACGAGAAGAAACTTGGTGAAGATAAAAAGGCATTATCGTTCCGTCTTGAATTCCGGAGTGAAAAGGAAACATTGAAAGATTCACAGATCGATAATGTAATGAACAAGTTGTTTAAACAGTTAGAGAATCAATATGGAGCTCGGCTAAGGTAATGGATATCAGCTCTTTTGAGATCTTAGAGAAAAAAATCAACCAAGCCCTCGAAGTTCTGAAACAACAAAAGGGATCCGAAGGTGACAGTGTTCTGGTTCTGACACGGAGTCAGATCGAGCGCATTACCTCGAAATTGGCGGAAATAACGGAGTGGATCGAACATGCCGAAGTATGAACACGACCCCCAAACGGTTGAACTGGAATTTCCCGAAGATAAAGCGGTCAAAGTGACCATTTACGGACAGGAATTCCCGTTGCGGGGCAAAGATCCCGCATTTATCCATCGTGTCGCGGACTATGTCAACGACAAAATGATGGAAGTCGGAGCCAATATGTCCGGTAAGCTGATCGTCGAAAAGATTGCGATCCTTGCCGCCCTGAACATCGCGGGTGAATTGTTTCAATTGAAGCAAGATAACCAATCTGTTGAGGAATACATTCAGAACCATTCTGAATCGCTGATCAGGCTGATCGACGAACATCTCAATACCTGAAAAATGAGCTCCTGTAAAAAGGAGTAAAACATGGTAACACTATATCTGCTTGTGGGATTTGTATCGGCACTGCTGGCTGCCCTTGTTGTCGCTGTTATTTTCCGGAGCAGGATCGGCAAGCTGCAAACCTTTAAAAGCGAGTTGTTGGAGAGTGCGCGCAAAGAAGGAGAAACGCTTAAAAAAGAGCTTATTCTGGAAGCCAAGGATGAAGCCATCCGCATTAAACAGAAGAGCGAAGACGAGTACAACGAAAAGTTGCGCGATATCCGCAATATGGAGCGTGAAATACAGAAGCGGGAAAGCAATATGGACCGCAAGAACGAGGGTTTGGATCAGCGTTACGATGCCTTGCAGAAGTACGAACAGAATTTGAAACAGCAGGAAGCGGCCACTGCCCTGCGAGAGGAAGAACTCGATAAGCTGATCGACGAACAGCAGTTGCGGCTTGAGAAAATTGCCGGCATGACCCGTGAAGAGGCAAAGCAGAACCTCAAGGAAAGCCTTTATGAAAAAGCCCGGATCGAAGCTCAGATCAAGGTCCGCGAGATCAAGGAAACTGCAGTCCTCAATGCCAACAAGGAAGCAAAAAAAGTAATTATAGAGGCAATACAGCGTTCGGCGGCCGACCATACTTCCGAATCCACCGTTGCCGTCGTGCCGCTGCCGAACGATCAGATGAAAGGCCGTGTGATCGGGCGTGAAGGACGGAATATCCGGCATTTTGAAGCGCTGACCGGCATCGAGCTGATCGTTGACGACACTCCGGAAGCGGTGGTGCTTTCGGGTTTTGATCCGGTACGCCGCGAAGTTGCACGCATCGCACTGGAAAAGCTCATCCAGGACGGCCGTATCCATCCGGCGCGTATCGAGGAAATGATCGAAAAAGCCAGTAAAGAAGTTGAGGAATCCATTATCCAGGCTGCCGAGGAAGCAACCCTTGAGTTGGGTCTTCCGCATTTTAACGCCGAAATGATGCATTACATCGGAAGTCTGAAATACCGTACCAGTTACGGTCAGAATATCTTAAAGCATTCCATCGAAGTCGGCTGGCTGTCCGGCCTGATGGCAGCGGAACTCGGCATGGACGGCCAGATGGCCAAGCGTGCCGGCTTTCTGCATGACATCGGCAAGGCTATCGACCGGAATGTGGAAGGCACGCATGCATTGATCGGCGGCGATATCGCACGCCGGAACAAAGAAGACAAGATCGTGGTCAACGCCATTGAATCGCACCACGAAGAAGTCGAGATGATCCACCCCATTTCGGCGCTGGTCCAAGCTGCCGATGCTATTAGCGGTTCCCGGCGCGGCGCACGCGGGCAGACGCTGGAAAACTATATTCACCGGATGGAAAAACTCGAAGAAATATCCAACAGTTTTAAGGGTGTCAGTAAAACCTATGCCATTCAGGCGGGACGCGAAGTGCGCGTGATCGTAGAAGAAAACCAGATCGACGATGCGGCTTCCGATCTGCTGGCGGAAGATATTGCCAATAAGATCCAGAATGAACTGACCTATCCCGGCCAGATTAAAGTAACGGTCTTGCGTGAACACCGCTCGATCGGATATGCAAAATAGCGAGGAAACATGGCAGAGATCCTGTATGGAAAACCGGTTGCGGATGCAGTGAAAGCGGGGCTCCGGTCCCGGATCGCAGCCCTGAAGGAAAAAGGCATTCAGCCCGGACTGGCCGTATTGCTGGTCGGCGAAGACCCGGCATCCTGCATCTATGTCCGGAATAAGGGCCGCGCCTGCGAGGAACTGGGTATTTATTCCGAGACCCTCCGGCTTCCCGGGGATACGGAAGCGGCAGTGCTAAGTGCAAAGATCGATGAACTCAATGCTAATAAGCGCATTCATGGCATTCTGGTACAGATGCCGCTGCCAAAACCCCTGAACGAGCAGGCGGTGATCAGGCGCATTCTTCCCGAAAAGGACGTGGACGGTTTTCATCCCTTTAATGTCGGATCTATGGTACAGGGGATCAATACATTCCTACCCTGTACACCTGCAGGCATCCTGAAAATGATGGAATATTACGATATCCGCCCTGCCGGGAAACATGTTGTCATTGTGGGACGTTCGAACATCGTTGGAAAGCCGATGGCCAATCTTCTCTGTCAAAAATCTCCAATCGCCAATGCTACGGTAACCCTTTGCCATACCGCTACCGAAAACCTTAAAAGCCATACTTTGCAGGCGGATATTCTGATCGCAGCGGCAGGCGTACCGGCAATGATCCGGGAAGACATGGTCCGGGAAGGGGCGGTGGTGATCGACGTCGGCGTAAACCGTGTTCCCGATGCGGCTGCCCGGAACGGCACACGACTTTGCGGCGATGTGGATTTTGATGCGGTATCCCGGCGCGCAGCGGCCATTACTCCGGTGCCGGGCGGCGTGGGACTGATGACCATTGCCATGTTAATGCAAAACACCGTCGAGGCTGCCGAAAAACAGCCTTGATTAAACAGGCAAACATGGGCAAACACAAACAGCGGTACTATTATTCCGTGTTGTTTCTGATCCTCTTTTTAGGATTAAGTGGCATATTCTTTACGAAAACCGATACCGGTTTGACGCTTTTGTATAAAATGTTCAGCCACCAGATCAATAAGCGGGCCAATTTCAGTATTTCGATAAAGAACTTAAGCGCCGGACTTCGGACACAGTTAAAAGCGGACATCCTTGTGTTTGCCAATGCGGATTCCTCGCTGGTTTTCAGTGTTGATACCACGAATATCCGCTACGGCGGTATTTTTGAATTGCTGGGGAGACGCCGCCTGGACTCTCTGACCCTGAGTGATGCAAAGCTTTTTGTAAAGATCAACGAGCCACGAACCGATCCGCCCGAAATACCGGAATTGAATTTCCCCCTTTTTACGATCGGCCAGATCACACTGGAAGGTCTGAAGGTCGAAGTGCAAAGATCCGACACCGTTTTCACCCAAACAATTGACCGCGGCTGTTTCAGCTACCACGGCCGCAGGGACGGAGCACAGATCCTGATCCGCGATCTTAAAACCGCAGTTCCGATTGCGGATCTTTCATTACATGGCATGTCGGGAGAACTGACCGTTAAAAACAATATTGCAAAATTGCGGGACATCAAATTTACCCTCGATGATGCCGCGGTCCGTGCCAATGGGAAGATCCGCTATCAGAAACCTTTCCGTTTTCAATTCAATTTCAATGCTGACGGGATCAGTCCCTCGCAATATCTGGAACATCCCTTTATCGCAGCGGATGATAAACTCAGCCTGAAACTGGGGATCATGGGCGATTTTCAGGACTTTTCGGTGATCGCCGACTTCGGCGGCGTGCTGAACAGCAAGAAGATCCATTACGCAAATATCAGTCTCGAGTACAAGAACGACTACATTCATCTCCTGGGAGCAAGTTTTAAAAATACCGGAAGCGATCTGTCCCTGTACGGTTCCTACAATTTGAAAGACAAATACCTTAGCACCAGCTTTTCTTCCCATGCATTGCGCCCGTCCGAATGGTACGGGACCTTGCCGGATTTCGGGTTCCGCGGACGCCTGAGGGCAAACGGATACCTGGATAAAAGGATCAAGATCAACTATGATCTTGACGTACAGGAAATCTACGGACTTCCTTTTGCACACTTGAGCGGCAATGCTCTGGTTGACAGTATGCAAAGCGTTCGGATGGATTCCAGCAATGTGCTTACGCTGCCGGGCGGAACCCTGAAGCTGCGCGGCAATATCGAGGACCTGAAGAAACTGAATCTGGATGTCTACGGAAATATTGATTATTTCGGCGGACTGGAACTTCCGGGCATCAGTCCCTTTGAAGCCAAACAGCTGGTGATCACACTTAAGTTGCTCGGGGAACTGCAGGACCCCGACATTCAGTTCAATGTAAATCTGGATACCTTGCACTACGACCGCATTTCTCTGTTCAACACCAATATTTCCCTGTTCGGGAACCGCATTCTGAAAAATCCTTCCGGCGCTTTTTTAATGTCCTTCGACCACGCGTCCATCGATTCTTTTCTCATTGGAGCGGTCGAGACCTACATTCGCGTGGACAAGGATCTTATCAGTCTGGATTATCTGGACTTGTCATCAGAGCAATACAATATCAGTATGGCCGGATCGATCCGGGATTTCCGGGACTTTCGCATTACTTCCCTGCAGGGGACCTATATGGACCAGAACATCTATTTGCTGGATACCCTTTCCCTGGCACTGCATGAAGGCGGATTTTCTCTGTCACGTTTTGACATTCTTTACCGTGACGCTCTGCTCTACGGTTCCATGGATGTTGCAGAGGATTCGCTTTGGGGCAGTCTTAACCTTGCCGGTGCCGATCTGGCGAGCCTTCCGCTGATCTCGGTGCTTTCGGACAGTATTGCGGGACTGCTGGACATCAATCTCGATATCAGCGGCTATTTGGGCGATCCCCGTATTCTGCTTCAGTCCTCGCTGCGTAAAGCCAACATCCTGGGACTTTATGCGGAACGTATCCGCACACAAATGGAATATGCCCGGGAACGTCTGAACATTAAAAATTTTATTGTGGAATTCGAACCTCAGCGCAGTTTGCAGCTCAAGGGCAGTATTCCGCTGAATATCAGTTTTGCACGCATGAATCCGTTAAAGTTTCTCGAAAATGACAGCCTAAATGCAAAAATCAGCGTAAAGAACGCCCGCTTTTCCAAACTTTTACCGCTGCTGACCCAAGATCTTGATGTCAGCGGTACTGCGAATTTTCAGGCGGATATCGGGGGCACCCTGCTGGATCCGCTCATGGACGGCGAACTGCGGGTGATCGCTCCCCGCATGGACAGGATCATCGCCGATACCCTGAACAGCAAAGTCCATTACCGCAGCGCACACCTTTATTTCAACGATATGCGCCTTATAGCCAACAACGGGAATTACCGCGGGAATACGCAAATCTATGCCGATCTGGGCCTCAGCCCGAAGGGGCCTCGCTTCTCTGCGGACAGCTCGGTTTATGCCTTTATTCAGGGTGAGGATGACGAGTTGCTATATCTGACACCCTTTATCGAAGATATTGAAGTCATGACCGGGAATTTCTTTACCGAACTTGAAATACAGGGATCAATTAACAACAGTCGCAAAAACGGCATTGTTCGTGTCAGGGGCGGACGTCTTGTGCTGAGCATGCTGGCGAACGAGATCGAAAATTTCGAAGGGGAACTGCGGATGAAGGACAATATTGCCGATGTGGACCTGCGCGGAAAGCTGCCTTCCCTTTCTTATACGCTTGCGGGTATTTTGGGTCTGAACAATACGGCCGTGACCAATACGCACAATTTCAGGGTGGACGGGAAAATGGATATGACAAAGCTCATCAGCCCGGAATTCGATATCCGTATCAGCGGCAATCAGGTCTCGATCGTAACGCTGGATGAAAATTTCAATTTAACCACGGAAGAACTTGACATTACGGTGCACGGGAGGGATACCCTGCAGGTCGCCGGTGATCTTACGATCCGGGAAGGACTGATCGAACTGGGGTTCAACCGCCCCGTTGCCGCGATCGAAAGTCCCGGAAAACGGCAAATCTATATGGAATACCAGCTGAACGCCAATGTGGATAAGATCTATTTGCGGAACCAGTTCATTGATGCCACGCTGGACGGTGAAATGTCGCTGTTCAAATACGCCGGTGACGAGAACATCCGTATCGGCGGTCAACTGGAAGTCAGTCAGGGCTTCTTTAACTACTGGGCATCGGTATTTGAACTGGATGAAGGCAGTATTGTCTTTGATCAGTTTCAGGGAAACCATGAATTGAATTTTACGGCTTTCAAGCAGATCAGCGGAGGGAACCGCATCATCGCCTCCATTACGGGATCGCTCAACAATCCGGAGATTGATTTTATTGACGAAGACAATCAGCTGAGCAAGGCGGAGATCGTGCGGGAACTGACGATAGGTCAGATCGAAAATACCTTTTCACGGGGAGAAAGTACCGCTCAGCGCACCACGACCGCGCTTCTGGCGCTTGCGGAACGTCCATTGGAACAGCAGGCACAAAAATTCGGCGTGATGAGCGGACTGGACCGCATCGATATCAAGGGCGGGGAAGCAACTTACATCGACAGCACCACCGCGGTGATCGTCGGCGGCCGCATTGGCCGGAATTTTTACCTGACCTACGAAGGGTCCCGCTCGGAACCGATGAATATCGAGATCGAATACCGTATCAACAACCGGCTTTCCATCGTTGGTTCTGCCGATGACGAAAGCGTATCCGGCGCATTCCGCCTGAGGTTGCAGTACTGATGAAACGCACTGTTCCCATTTTGCTGCTGATTCTGTGCTTCAACTTGTTATACGGGCAGAATGACGATGTTCTGACGGGTTTTCAGTTGCGCAAAATTTTTTTTAAAGGGAACCAGAGTTTTAGTAAAAACCAGCTGAAACGCGTCGTTGATATTAAACCGGTCTATACACAGCGCGCTATGCAGCGCATCAGCTACCGCTACCTGAAATCACAGACCAAGAATATCAAGAACTATTATGTCAGCGAAGGATTCCTGAACTGCACGGTCCAGGATTCCATTGTGGTGTATAATGAAAAACATCTGCATCTCTATTTCAATATCCGGGAAAACGAACGCTTTACCATTCGAAAGGTCTCCGTGGAAGGGAATACCGTCCTCAGCGACGGCGAGGTGCTGGAATTACTGAACATGCGCGTCGGCGATCCTTTTCGGCAGTATATTTACTACAGCAATATCAACAAGATCCTGACGCGTTACAGCGAACTGGGCTACCCCTTTGCTTCTGTCCGGGAAGAATACGAATGGGGACGCATGCTTGAGATCACGCTTTATATTCAGGAAGGTAAAACCTACACGGTTGACGAGATCTATGTCAAGGGGAACCATCAGGTATTGGAATCGTCCATCCGGAAGCACATTGATTTTAAAAAGGACGAGACATACCGGCTAAACCGCATTAACCGCACGCAGGACCGCATTTACGAGATGGGCGCCTTTAATTCAGTAAACATCATGCCCGTCAATGCCGATGCCGAAACCCAGCAGCTCGATTTGGAGATCAAGGTCGTCGAAAGCAAAGCCAGGCGTTTTGATGTGGAATTCGGCGCAAGTCAGGGATACACCGAAAAAATCGGTTATTCTTCGCTATTTGTGGAGCCCCAGTGGATTCACAAGAATATGCTCCATCGCGCACATCGCTTTAGTGCCGGATTGAAGTACGAGGCGGTATTTCACAACCTCAATCTGGACCACGGGGTAAACGCGAACATCAGCTATACCGTGCCCTGGCTGATCCGTTTCCGCCTGCCGACCACGCTGAAGCTTTATTACAACCGGAATATTTACTCTCCCTTCAGCGATCTCAAGATCAGCGAAGACGACGTACTGACCGACTACGGTATCAATTTATCCAGCATCTGGCGTTACAACCGCAACATTTACGCCCGTACCTCCATCGCACTCAAGAACCTGAAAAGCGAGCTGTCGGGCGAAGGGTTTGAACCGCTGACAGAAGTTCTGATCCAGGCGCGCTTTGACAACCGCGATAATTTTATTTATCCTTCAAAAGGCTGGAACATTCTGCTTTACAGCGGGTATGTGCTAGGTACGCAGGAGGAGACGGAAACCGATTATTTCCGAATTGAGACCTCGCTGAATACCTATATCCGGCTTATGCGGAATCTGGTTGCGGCGGGACGCTTTGAAATCGGACAGTTCTTTGACAGAAAGACCATTAATCCCATTTATCTTTACCGGATGGGCAGTGAATCGACCGTGCGCGGCTGGTTCCAGTCCATTGGAGATCCTTACCTGACCGCATCCGGCGATACCCTCTATGCCGGAAAAAGCAAGGTCATGGCCAATGCGGAATTGCGAATGGACCTGCTCTGGAATTTCGGGGTCAATCTTTTTATTGATGCCGGACGTCTTGACAGCGATTTTCGGGAGATGCTCAAGGTGGACAAATACTATATCAACAGCGGTTTCGGGATCTATTACAAAACTCCGATCGGCCCGGTTCGGCTCGAGTTGCCGATCCTGATCAACAATCCGAACAAGGGGACGGAACTTGACATTGAGCGCAGTTTTTTCAGAAGGATTAATTTCGGGCTTTTATTTGCCTTTTAACCTTATGAACGCGTAAATTAGCATGCATACGAAAAGTAAGTTGAGGAGATCTAGTACTATGAAGAAAAAAATCGGTATCCTGTTCCTGACTGCAGTTTTACTGCTTTCCTGTACCGACAAACGAACGGCAGAAAAAATGTTTCAGGACGGTGCGGCGCTTTATGAGCAGGAAAAAACCAGCCGGGCGATCAAAACGCTTGAAAAACTTTCCAATACCTACCCGGATGATCCGCTTGCCGTTAAGGCCAATTACCGCATGGCGGAGATCTACGGCGGCGATTTACAGGACTTTGAAAACAGCGTCCGGAAATTTGCCTACATTGCCGATGAGTATCCTTCTCATGAAGACGCACCTAAAGCCCGCTTTATGGCCGGCTACACCCTTGCCAATATCATGCGGGATTTTGACCGCGCTAAAGACGAATACAATAAATTTATCCGGGATTATCCGGAGCATCCCCTTGTTGAATCCGTAAAATTTGAATTGCGGAATCTGGGAAAAGAACTGGATCAAATCGAGGAGCTGAAAGGCATTATGCAAGGTTCGGAAAAGAAATAGGGGAGAAGCACATGGAATTCAATCTTGCTCTGTTAAACGAACAGATTCAGGCGGAAAGCTTATTCCTGGATAAGATCCGCAACGAACTTCATAAGGTTCTGATCGGTCAGGAAAAAATGCTGGAGCGACTGCTGATCGGTTTGCTTTCGGAAGGCCATATCCTGCTGGAAGGCGTGCCCGGGCTGGCCAAAACATTGGCGGTTAAATCATTGGCGCAGGCTATCAATACCCGCTTCCATCGCATTCAGTTCACGCCGGACCTTCTGCCTTCGGACCTGATCGGAACGCTCATTTACAATCAAAAGAATTCCAGCTTTGAAGTCCGCAAGGGTCCTGTCTTTGCAAATATTATCCTGGCGGACGAGATCAACCGTTCGCCTGCAAAAGTTCAGGCGGCACTGCTGGAAGCAATGCAGGAAAAACAAGTCAGTATCGGAGACAACAGCTATCCGCTGGAAGAGCCTTTCCTGGTCCTTGCCACCCAAAATCCCATTGAACAGGAAGGCACCTATCCTTTGCCGGAAGCTCAGGTGGATCGTTTTATGCTCAAGGTCAAAGTGGATTATCCCAGCCAGGATGAAGAGATGAAAATGCTGAGCCTGCTGACTTCCAATGTGCTTCCCGAAAACGTCTCACCGGTCGTGGAACCCGCTCAGATCCTCAAAGCCCGCAAGGTGCTGCGGGGCATCTACGTGGACGAGAAGATCCACAAATATGTGACCGATATAGTGTTCGCAACCCGTTATCCAGAACGCTACAAACTCGAATCGTTACGGGATCTTATTGATGTAGGTGCCTCACCGCGCGCCTCGCTGAACCTGGTCAGAGCGGCCAAAGCCCATGCCTTCCTCCGGCATCGCGGCTATGTAACCCCCGAAGATATCCGCGAAATGGGCATGGATGTCCTGCGTCATCGTATTCTGCTTTCCTTTGAAGCTGAAGCGGAAGACATTACCGTCGAAAATGTCATTCAAAAGGTCTTTGATACCATCCCGGTCCCCTGATCATGCTGCCGCGCGAGATATTAAAAAAAGTCAAACAGGTTGAAATCCAAACACGCCGCATCGTCAATGACGTTTTTTCGGGCGAATACCGCTCTATTTTTAAAGGAAAAGGCATGTCCTTTTCCGAAGTGCGCGAATATCAACCCGGCGATGATGTGCGGGTCATCGACTGGAATGTCACGGCACGCAACAACAAACCTTATGTCAAGGTTATGGAAGAAGAGCGTGAACTGACCGTCTATTTTATTTTTGATGTTTCCGCTTCCGGCCGGGTGGGCAGCAGAGAACGTTTTAAGAGCGAAATTGCGGCGGAGATCTGCGCAGTACTGGCTTTTAGTGCTATCCGCAACGGCGACAAGGTGGGACTCATTAATTTTTCCGATAAGGTGGAAAAGTACCTTTCCCCCCGCAAAGGGAAAGCCTATGCCATGCAGCTGATTCGCGAAGTGCTGTTTGGGGAATACGAAGACCGCGGTACGCGCATTGACAAAGCCTTGGAATTCCTGTCCCGAGTGGCAAAAAAACGCAGCATTGTCTTTCTGCTCAGCGATTTTTACGATACCGATTTTGAGCAGGCGCTGAAAGCGGTCGCCAACCGCCACGATCTGATACTGGTCCACATTGTAGATCCGCTGGATACGGAATTGCCGGATCTGGGGCTGCTGCCGATTTACGACGCCGAAAACGGCAGGCAAACACTGATAGATACTTCCCTGAAGACAGTACGCGATGCCTATGCCCGGAGCTATCTTGAGCGTACTCGCGTATTGGAACAGCTGAGCCGTAAAAGTAAGACAGACCTGATCCATATCCGTACCGATACCTCTTACATTGAACCGTTGAACCGCTTTTTTAAAACCCGCGGAAGGCAACAGTACCGATGAAACGCCTCATCCTGACACTTTTGCTGATCTTGCCCCTTCTTGCCGCAGAACTGCGCATCAAAGCGGAATATCCCGAAGAAAAACTGCATATCGGTGACCGTATCCGGGTACGCTACAGTTTGCACCTTCCGGAAGGAACAAAGGTGATAGCACCGGATGTACGGGAGTGGGTGCGTGATTTCGAGGTGCTGGAACAATCCGCCGGAATTACCCGGAAAATACAGCGAAAGTACCGTACGGAATTTGAGGGTGCCGCCTTTGATACGGGTTTTGTCCGGATCCCGGCAATGCCCCTGATCCTTTACCGCGAATCCGGGGATGAAGCTGCCGATACCCTTTACACGCCTGAAAAATTTCTCTATATCTATTCCGTTCTGGACAGCACGGCTTCTGCGCTTCCCCTGCAAACACCGGTACCCCTTATGCTTCTGCGCTGGTGGGAAATCCTGATCACGCTTTTACTTCTTTCTACGGCCGGACTGCTGCTCTATTTTGGACTTCGGAGCCGAAACGGCACGCAAAAGATGCCCATGGAATTCTGGTTGCCCCCGCGCGAAAAAGCGGAACGCGCCCTGGATTCTCTTTTGAAAAAACATTATCCGGAAAACGCGGAATGGAAGGCATTTTATCTGGAATTGACCTATATTATACGCGAGTATTATGAAGCGGTGTTTTTTGTTCATCTTCAGGAAATGACGACCAGCGGATTGCTGCATGAGCTGGAAACGCGCGTCGGAACAGCGCTTTTACCGGAACTTCGGGACTTTTTAAACTTTGCGGATCTGGTAAAATTCGCAAAGGTACAGGCTTCAAAAGTGCGCTGTGATCTTGATCTGCAGCGTGTCCGGGATCTGATCGCGGAGAGCGATGAACGCCTGAATCCCGGCATGACGGAAACGGAAGAAAATGCCCGTAACGGGGAAGCGGATGAAGAACGGAAATGAAAAAGGGAGCGATATGTTAAAGATTGAAGGCATCAGCAAGTCCTTTACGGGAGTGAAAGCCGTCAACAATATTTCCCTGGACATCCCCCGCGGCCGGATCTTTGGACTTCTGGGTCCCAACGGAGCGGGTAAAACCACGACCCTGCGCATGATCATGAACATTATTCAGCCGGATTCCGGGCACATTCTTATTGACGGAATACCCGGCGAGCGCTATGATCACAGCCGTATCGGCTATCTGCCGGAAGAGCGCGGCCTGTATCAGAAAGCGGTCGTGAGAGACGTGGTGGAATATTTTGCAAAACTGCGTTCCATGACTGCGGCCGATGCAAAGAGCAGCGCGTCTTACTGGTTCTCCCGTCTGCAGATCGGGGAACTGGCCGATAAAAAGGTCTATGAACTTTCCAAAGGCAATCAGCAGAAGGTGCAATTTCTAATTGCCGTCATCAACGATCCGCAGCTAATGATCCTGGATGAACCCTTTACGGGGCTGGATCCCATCAACCAGAAGATACTCCGGGATATTATGAAAGATTTCAAGGTCCAGGACCGTACGGTCATCCTAAGTACGCACCTGATGGCAAAAGTGGAAGAAAACTGCGATTATCTGTGCCTGATCCACCGGGGAGAGGTCAAGGCGCAGGGAGCGACACAGGATATCAAGACGCAATACGGCGGATCGCTGGATGAAGCCTTTATTGCGCTGGCAGGAGAGAAAATTGAATAAAACATTCAGCATTATTCAATGGGAATTAAAGCGCGGTCTGCGATCCAAGGCCTTTCTGGTATCGATGCTGATGCCTTTTGTTGTGCTTCTGATCGCCATCGTTCCCACCTTTATGGCCATGAATGCGGATATCGATGAAAAAAACCTGGGTATTATCGATCAGAACGACGGGCTTTACGAAAAACTGGAGACCCATTTTTCCACGGCATTTTTAAACAAGAACGGTGAACCCGTCTACCGCATTCAGGCCTATTCGTCCACACCGGACAATCATGATACGCTTGTCCACACATTGATCCGTGACGGATTCGTTGATGTTCTGCTGCTTATCCGCCCGGATTTTGCACGGGATGCCAGGATTGAGATCTACCACCGGCAGGATGTGGGAATTGAAGAAATTTCCCGACTGGAACAGTCGCTGCAAAAATTCAGTATGGAAGAGCGGATCTTGTCGCTGGGCCTGACCAAGGCAGACCTGGATTATCTGCTGAAAAAACCGCGGATCACAATGTATGAGATCGGCAAAGGCGGGGATGCTTCACGCTCCAACCTGATCGCCCGCTACGGCGTGCCCGGTATCTTTCTGTGGCTGCTGGTCATGGGAGTGGTCATGAGCTCTTCCATGCTGATCAGCGGTGTGATAGAGGAACGCTCGAACCGTATTATCGAGATCCTGATGTCCGCGGTAAAACCTCGGCAACTGATGACCGGCAAGATCATCGGCATCGGCATGCTGGGTGTTTTTCAGATCTTGCTTTATCTTTTTATTATTTTGTTGTTCACGCTCCTGGGCGGTTCTGCGCTGAATTTGGATCTGCATGTCGCGGATGTGTTTACGCCCGCAATGATCTGGTATTTTCTGTATTTTATTCTGGGTTATTTTATGTATGCCTCGCTCTATGTGGGACTGGGTTCGCTTTTTGACAACGAGCGGGATGCCCAGCAATCGGTTGGATATCTCAGCCTTTTTGCCGTTCTGCCCATTATGCTCATTCAGCCCATTATGATGAACCCGCAAACGCCGCTGGCGACTATCTTGGCCTTTATTCCGCTGACAACGCCCTTTATGATGATCCTGAAGATCGGCATGCTTTCAGCGCCTTTCTGGGAGATCCTGGGAATGATGTTGTACCAGATCTTTTGGATGCTGCTGATCATTTGGGCCGGCAGCAAACTTTTCCGCACACGCATTCTGATGTACGGAAAACGCGCGACCCTGAAAGAGGTGCTGCAGTGGCTGAGAAAATGATTTTCGTGTTTATTTTGTCATTTTATTGCTATATTGCTGCGAGAAAAAAAGTGGAGGAAATATATGTCGCAACTCACCGTTGAAGTTAATGATCAAAACTTCAAGGAAAAGGTACTTGAGAACACGTTGCCGGTACTGGTGGATTTCTGGGCGCCCTGGTGCGGACCCTGCCGCATGATCGCACCCAAGCTGGAAGAAATAGCCAAAGACCATGAAGGAAAGGTTGTCATTGCCAAAGTCAATGTTGACAATTCCCCGATGATCGCCGGACAGTTTGGTATCCGTTCCATTCCCACACTGCTGTTCTTTAAAGGCGGAAAGGTCATGGATCAGGTAATAGGGAACGTTCCCAAGAGCGAACTTGAGGCACGTATCGTAAAACTGGTATAAAGAACACCCGGGGACAACCCGGGTTCTTTTTATAGATGAATGAAGAAACCGTAAAAATTACCATCAGCGGCCAAGTCCAGATGGTTGGCTACCGCTGGTTTGCCAAACAGCAGGCAGATGCGCTGGGCATACGCGGTTATGTCCGCAACAGCAGTCGCGGCGATGTGGAAATTATCGCAAAGGGGAAAATCAGCAACCTGGAAAATTTCATCGAATATCTCCGAAAGGGTCCCTCCCGCGCAAGGGTTACAAAGATCCGGCGGGAAGCTTGCGATGAAAAGATCAGTTTTGATTCCTTCCGGATAAGGACCTGAAAACATGGATTTAAATATTGCCTTAAGCCAGATCAATGTCATTGTGGGGGACCTGCCCGGCAATACCCGCAAGATCATGGATACCATGGCCGCTGCAGAGCGCAAAGGCGCGGATATTGTGCTTTTTCCGGAACTGACGCTCTGTGCCTATCCGCCGCAGGATCTCCTTTTGGATAAACTCTTTCTCACGCGTTGCCGCGAAGCGCTGCAGCGTGTTGCCGCCGCTTGCGGGGAAAGTATTACGCTGCTGGGTACGGTGCACGAAGAAGCGGGAAAGATCTATAACGCCATTGCGGTCCTGCAGCGGGGAAAGATCCTCGCAATCGTAGGAAAGACCAATCTCCCCACTTATGACGTATTTGACGAATTGCGCTATTTTACGCCCGCTGCCGCCCCGCAGCCGGTTGAAGTAGATTTGCATGGGAAATCGCTGCGGCTGGGTATTGAGATCTGCGAAGATCTCTGGGACGAGCGCTATGATAATAAGGTCACGGACCTTTTGGCAAAACAGGGTGCAGATATTATTTTAAACGCATCCGCATCGCCATTCAGCAACGGAAAATTTCGGGAACGCCGTGAGCGGGTCCAGGCAAAAATCCGTAAAACCGGGCTGCCTTTTGTCTATGTGAACCTGGTCGGTGGACAGGACGAGCTGATCTTTGACGGGAATAGCTTTGCGATGGATGCGGATGGCCGGATTGCGGCGCTGGCGGCGGCATTCCGTGAAGATCTTGTTTTCTGCAGATTCCGCGATGGAATGAGAACGGAAACGCTGCTGGAGCCTGCTGCGGATATCAACGCTGAGCTGCGCGCTGCGCTGACGCTGGGGATCCGGGATTATTTCAAAAAGAGCGGTTTTAAGGACGCGCTTATCGGCATGAGCGGGGGAATCGACTCTGCGCTTGTCGCTGTTTTAGCTGTGGAAGCCCTGGGTGCCGAACATGTTTACGGCTATGCATTGCCCTCCAAATTCAGCAGTACCCATTCCCTGAAGGATGCAGAGGAATGCAGCCGCAATCTGGGAATGCATTACGAAGTGCTTCCGATTTCGGATATTTATGAACAATTTCTTGATACGCTGAAAAAACCTTTTGCGGGAAGCGCTTTCGGACTTGCCGAAGAAAATCTGCAGGCCCGCATCCGCGGCACCCTGCTGATGTCTATCGCCAACAAAAAGCACGCACTGTTGCTGACCACCGGTAACAAGACCGAACTGGCGCTGGGCTACTGCACCTTGTACGGCGATATGTGCGGAGCTCTGGCACCCATTAGCGATCTGAACAAACCGGAAGTTTATCGCCTGGCCCGCTATCTGAATGAGCGCTATGCTTATTCCGTGATCCCGGAAAACAGCATACTGAAACAGCCCTCGGCAGAGCTGGCCGAAAATCAGTTTGACCCCTTCGATTATGACATTACCGGCCCGCTGGTCGATGATATTCTTTACAACCGCAAAGAAATTGACACGCTTATCCGGGAAAGCGCTGATGCGGAACTGGTTTATCGTATCTACGATCTTATTCGCATAAACGAATATAAACGGCGTCAAGCGGCACCCGGACTTAAATGTACCGCCAAGGCCTTTGGTCCCGGCCGGAAGATGCCGCTGGTCAACCATTTTAAACTGCATTGATGGTCACTTTCACAATAGTATAAGTCCCTTTTTTCATATCCCGGACTTTCCCGCCTTTTTCCGGGAAGGACTTTAATGGTTTATTTCGGATATTTTTGATGTGATCCTGCGCACAGAATATTTTGCACAGGGAAAAAGCCTTTTCGCGCAAAGGAGGAATGTTTATTTTCATCGAAGTGAGGGGGAAATGGCATCATCCTTTTCAATGGCACCAGCGTTGCGTTTTGTTCTTTTTCTAATTCCGGGAATGCTGCTGCAGTCCCGAATCAGCTGTCCCGCTTGGCTTATCCTTCTTATTTTGTTTGTTTCCGGTGTTTGCCTCCTGTGCCTGAAAGCGGAAAAATACCGGGATATTTTTGCCGTTTTATGCCTCTTGCTCAGCGGTGCCCTGCGTTTTTCAATTGCAGAAGAGTCCTTTGCACGGAAGATCGCGGTGCCGGATGCACAGGGCCTTTGCCTTGAGGCTACGGTACTGGAACAGCGGACTTCGCCCTATCACATAGAATCCTATGTGCTGGAAAGCGATCTCGGGCAGCAGAAAATCCGCGCGACCCTTTATGCCAGGACGGATATGCCGGTTTTGTATCCGGGTAAACGTTATCATCTTGAAAATGTGGAACTGCAGAGCATTGCCGAAGCGGTAAATCCTTACGGGTTTGATTACCGTTCCTATGCAAAACGGCAGGGGATCAGTCACCGGCTGCGCTGCAGTTCCGCCAGCCGCGTAAGCGAACTGGGAAGCGCTCGCCCGGGACTTTATCTTGCCTGCCGCGTACGGGACAAGATATCGGTACGTTTTTTGTCTTTGCTCGGGATCGAAAAAGGCAGTCTGGTCAACGGGCTCCTTTTGGGTATGAAATCCGAGATTCCTCATGCGCTTTCCGATATGTTCCGCCACTTGGGGATCAGTCATTTGCTGGCAGTTTCCGGACTGCATGTGGGACTTATCGTTCTGATCGTTTTTCAGATGCTGAGTCTTCTAAACCTGCCGCGTCTGCCGAAAACACTGCTGCTGGCAGGATTTTTATGCTTTTACTGCCGCCTGACGGGCGGCTCGCCTTCGGTGCTTCGTTCCTCTCTGATGACGGTGTTCCTTCTGCTGGCCCCGCTCTTCCGGCGCAGTTATCATCCCCTTAACGCGGTGGCTTCGGCAGCTTTGATCCTCCTGCTTGTCAATCCCTATTATCTGCAGGATGTCGGTTTCCAGTTTTCTTTTGCGGCCGTTAGCGGCATTCTTGTCGGTTACGGCCTCTTGAAAAAAATGCTGCCCCTCAAAAAAAAGAACGCCCTGCTGCACTATTGTTACGATATGCTGATGGTTTCGGCTGCAGCAACCTTATTTACCGCTCCGGTCGCTCTGTATTATTTCGATACGGTGCAGGCGGCTTCTCTTGCGCTGAACATCGTCGCCATTCCCCTGACCTTTTGCGTGATGATCTGTGCCATGCTCTGTCTGCCCGGTCTGTTTCTGCCAAGTTTTGCGGGCGATCTGATCCTGAATGCGCTGGACCTGAGCCTGGAGTTGTTTCGCAGCATGCTGCGTCTTGCAGCGCGGACGGGAATTTGGACCCTGCACATTTCCGCCTATTGGAAAAATGCCTTTTTCTTTTTGATGCTAATCCTGCTTGTCCTGCTGTTTGTCCGCCGGAAATCTCTGCGCTACGCGCTTTGTCTTGTCCTGTTTCTTTGCGGAACCCTGTTGTTTTACCGGAATAGCCGTCCGGAATTGGTACAGCTCGCTTTGCCGCGGGGACAATCCCTGGTATTTCGCAGCGGCCGGGACGCCCTGATCGTCAATACCGGCGCCGTGGCCTTCGGCAGCAACGATTACGAGCGCAGTATCAAGCCGTTGTTGCGGCATTGGGGTGTACGCAAACTGCAGGTAATCTTAACTTCCGCGGACAAGTACAAATCGGGAACGGTTCCGCACATCCGCAGGGAATATCCCGGCTGTTCCGTACTGGCTCCGCCCGGCGACCCTCTTCCGGAAACGCCGCACTGCAGCCTGCAAAACGATAGCTGCTGGACTATGGGAAAATTTGATGTTTGTGTAAAGGTTTACGATTCCCGCCTTTCATTGAGTATCGCGGGAACCCGGGATACCATTCGCATACGCGAAAATTGCGGCGGGGGAGAGCCGCTTGAGCTGGATGCCGCGCAGTCGCCGGAAAAAGCGCAACATTTTCGTTTTCTAAGGAACCGATGGCGGTCCTTGTGTATAAAAGAATAAAATGAATAAATCTTTTAGCTATTTTGACATTTAATTATATTTTAAGGGGTATAGATAAGGAGTTGAAATGAAAAAGTTAATCTTCGCGATTGCTTTGCTGCTCTTGCTTTGCAGTTGTGCGACCTTAAATTATTCTGAAAAATACGAATATGACAACTATTTCGAGCGGCACGAACCATTTTATACGGTTGATAGCCGTGACGATGCTGCCAGACAGGTAGCCCGAAAGATCGGACGCCTGTTCCGTAAACACAGCCCTCAATCCCTGGCGATACTGGATTTTTCGGATGAATACGGCGATCGTACTATGAGCGGCAGTCTTTTTGCCGATCAGATTGCCCTGCATCTTTATCGTTATCGCAATCCGCTTATCATTAAACGCGGTTCTATCAACGAGCTTATTTTAGAGCGCGAACTGTCCATCCGCGATCTGCTGTATGATCGTGCATACCGCATGCGGCAGCTTTCAAATGCGGATTATGTCCTTCACGGCCGCATTGAGCGCGGAATCTGGGATGAATACATATCCCTGCGCTGCTTTGAGACCGGCAGCGGAAAGGTCATCTATGCGGCGACCATCCGTGTGAATTACCGGAATGATTTTCATTCGCACCCGCCGTATCCCCCGCCACCGTATCGCCCTCCGCAAGCTCCGCGGCCGCCCGGCCCGCCCGATGACGATACCTCAAAACCGGATCCCGGAGACCAGGATGACGGCCTGAAGAAAAAAACCGACGGCAGCGGAATCGAGAATGTCGGCAAGATCAATCTCGACAATTCCAAAACTTCCGATTCAGATCAGTATCAGCAAAAGAAAAAAGAAAAAACCAAGACCTCCTCCGATACCAAAACCGGCAGTGTCAAGGAAAGCAAAACCGTAAACAGCAGTAAGAACAGCGGAGATACGGAAAAGAAAAGCGGGAAGATCGAATCCGGTGAAAGTGAGAACCTTAAAGGATCTGCCGTTCGGGAAAGCGGAAGCATCCTAAAAAAATAAAGCTTTTTTATGGAACAACAAACGCCGTCTCCGGCAGAATTCGATCGCCCGTTCCGGGAACAGTACGGATGCATTATCGGGGTCGATGAAGCCGGCCGTGGTCCTCTGGCCGGCCCCGTGACCGCTGCGGCCGTTTCTTTTGCACAGAACACGGATCATCCTTTGATCCGGGATTCCAAGAAACTCAGCGAAAAACAACGTGAAACAGCATATGCATGGATCATTGAACACGCAGAAAAATGGTCCGTGCATTCTCTGGGCGTACAGGCAATAAACAGAATGAATATTCTGCAGGCGGCCCTGAGCGCAATGCAGCGCGCTGTAGAAAAGTTTGGTCAAGCCCCGGGACTGGTGCTGATCGACGGAACGCAGGTACCGGAAGCCATCCGGGACAGGAGCAAGGCTGTTGTTGACGGTGACAGCCGTTCTTTTTCCATCGCGGCAGCTTCGATCCTGGCGAAGGTTAGCCGGGACAGGATGATGCGGCGCTGGGGGGAGATCTTCCCGGAATACGGTTTCGAACAACACAAAGGCTACGGCACGGCAGCGCACCTGAAAGCCATTGCGGAACACTATCCTTGTCCGCTGCACCGCCGCGACTTTGCTCCCATCAAACACTGGCAGCTGTCCGAAAGACCCGACAGGCACATTCTTGGAAAATGGGGCGAAAACTGGGCAATATACTATCTGATCCTGAAAGGTTATCACTATGTTACCCGCAATTACCACGGCGGGAACAGCGGCGAGATCGACATTGTCATGCGCAGGGACGACGAAACTTATGCCATGATCGAGGTTAAGACAGTCTTTTACGACAACGAAGCGCTGGCCGCAGAGCGCATTGATGAAAGCAAGATCCGGAAAATGATGGATGCCGCCGAGCATTATTTTTATCATTTGAATATCCCGGAATACTTTGTTAAATTCGAAGCGGTCACCGTTAGCGGCAAAGATTGGTTCGCTCCGCATATAGAACACTATCAAGATATTTTATAAAGGTAATTTATGGCAGAAATTGACAAGGGCGGACAAACTCCGTTGAAAACGCGAAAGAAGAGAGAGAAACGTACTTTTGCCTCCAAAAAAGAAAAAGTGATCTACGAGATCAAATCCTGGACCATTATCATCCTGGCCGTGTGGATCATCCGGACCATGATATTCTGCAATTACATCATTCCCACGGGTTCCATGGAGAACACCATGATGACCGGGACCTTTGTGATTGGCAACCAGTTTTATTACGGCGCCCAGACACCGCACAAGGTCGCCATTCCCTTTACCCAAATTGGTTTTATGCTGCCGCATGTCAAACTCCCCGGGATCCGGAAACCGAAAACCGGCGATATCGTGATCTTTGAATATCCGCAGAACCGCATGTTGGACTATGTCAAACGTTGTATTGGCACGCCGGGATCTACGGTGGAGATCCGGGACAAACGCGTTTATGTCGACGGTCAGTTATTTGAAGATCCGCCCAACGCTAATATCAACTATAATTATATCCGCCCCGAAAACAACATCAATCCGCAGATTTGGCCGCCGGGAAACGGCAATCAGGACCAGTACCGGGCTCTTTATATCCCAAAAAAGGGCGATGTGATCAATCTTGACAGCGCTCATCCGGACTATGCATACAATATTATGACCCTGGACGGCCAAAAAGTTGGCTATCAGTTTGGTAACTGGTATCTTCAGGGAAAACGGATTCGGCAATATAAGGTCAAACAGGATTTTTATTTCATGATGGGGGACTACCGGGACAACAGTGCGGACAGCCGTTTCTGGGGCCTGGTCCCTTACAAATACATCAAAGGCAAACCGACCGCCGTTCAATTCCTGCTCTGGGACAAAACCTGGAAAAAAATACTTGTGATTAGCGGTATGGCCCTGTTGCTCTTCTATGCTTTTTTCTGGGACAGCATTAAAGCAAAACGGAAAGATAAACAGGAAAAAGCCGGGCAATAAAAAATCCCGAAATAATCTGCTTAAGCGCTGCCGTTTATCATTATTTATATTTGCAGGAGTTTGTCTATGCGTGATTTTTCTCCGCCCCCGTACAGAATTAAAATGGTAGAACCCATCCGCAGGATCCCTTGGAAAGAACGAGAAAAGGCGCTGCTAAAAGCACATAACAATCTTTTTCTGCTGCCTTCGGAAGCGGTTTACATCGATCTTCTGACCGATAGTGGCACCGGTGCCATGAGCCATTTTCAATGGGCCGCCCTGATGCAGGGCGACGAATCCTATGCCGGCAGCCGGAGTTTTTACCGCCTGGAACAAACCGTTAAAAATATCACCGGCTACGGGTATGTGATCCCCGTTCATCAGGGAAGGGGAGCCGAACAGGTCCTGTTACCGCTTTTGGTAAAACACCCCGGCATGTATTTTATCAGCAATATGCATTTTGATACGACCCGGGCGCATGTGGAACTGGCCGGGGCGGGGGCTTTGGACTGCGTAATTCCCGAGTGCCACGATGTTCAAAGCTATCATCCTTTCAAGGGGAACATGGATCTGTGCGCTTGCCGTTCCCGGATCGAAGGACATAAAGCGGAAAATATTGCCGGCATTATCATGACCCTGACCAATAATTCCGCCGGCGGGCAGCCGGTAAGCATGGAAAACCTGAAACAGGTAAGCGAACTGGCAAAGGAATTCGGCATTCCCCTGATCATGGACGGTGCGCGTTTTGCCGAGAATGCGGCATTTATCAAAATGCGGGAGGAAGCGTACGCGGAATTCAGTATCCGGGAGATCGCTCGCAAAATGTTCGATCTCTGTGATATTTTTTTAATGAGCGCAAAAAAGGACGGACTGGTGAATATCGGCGGTTTGATTGCCATCGGGGATGATGAGGCTTTGTTTGGGCAATGCAGGGTGCGGACCGTAGCATACGAGGGCTTTCCGACCTACGGCGGGCTTGCCGGCCGCGATATGGAAGCCATGGCTGTGGGACTGGAAGAAAGTCTGGAACTTGATTATCTGACTCATCGCCTGGACCAGGTCCGCTACCTTGCGGAACCGCTGCGCCGGGCAGGCATCCCGCTGCAATATCCCCCGGGAGGCCATGCGGTCTTTATCGATTGTAAAGAGATCTGTGCGCACATTCCCTATGACCGTTTCCCTGCGCAGTCCTTTTGTAATGCCTTGTATCTGGAATCCGGTGTCCGTACGGTGGAGGTCGGTTCGCTGCTGCTGGGACGTGATCCGCAAAGCGGCGAAAACCTGGAAAGTCCCTTTGAATGGATGCGGCTTTCCATTCCGCGCAGAACCTATACCTATGCGCATCTGGATTATGTGACAGAGGCTGTCCTGGCGGTTTACGAAAAACGCGAAAGCCTCCGGGGCCTGTGCTTCGAATACGAACCTCCCGTATTGCGCCATTTTACAGCCAAATTGAAATATGTATAAAGAAACGAACGGTAGCCCTGGCTTCTCGCATACATTATTTCCCTGACATAGATCAAATATCAATATTTTTCACGATTCTTAATGATTATCAGTTACGTTGACGGAAAATCAGCTTTGGTTGAATGTATAATTAATAATGTATTAAAATCCTCTAAAAGTGGAGGGATTTTAACTTATTATATTTTATAATATTAACATTTGATTAATTCACATCCCGGGGTATTGCGGAGTGTTTTTATTTTTTCTATTTTCAATCAGAAAAGAGGGGAATTCTTTCGGGAAAAATTCAGGAACGGCAATATGGCAAGCCCGATTACCCGGAAGAGAAAGTGAAAGAGAGGAAAGCATGAAAAAAGCGATTGCGATTGTAGTCATGAGCCTATTGGCTGTTTTCGGTTTTGCGGAACCCGGTACCGTTCACTTGATCTTTGCGAACGCCGCCCTCAACGAGGTCAACGGAACCGTTCAATATTCTTTTGACGTACAGGCCTGGATCGATGGCGGCAGCGACGTGTTTGCCGACGGCATGGTCTATGTCAAATATCCCGTTTCCGTTTTCGGAGATGTTGTTGCCATGAACGGAAAACTTAGCGTTGAAAAAAGGGGGGTTCTGGCGCTGGAGGATACTTCGTCCGGAATGGCCTTGTATCAGATCGTCAACGTGACCGACACCCGGGCAGATGTTTTTGCTCTTACCTTTGAGGCAATTTTAGCGGGTTCTTCATCTTACAAACCGTATTATGAAGCAGTTTCAAGCGATGCCGAAAATCCCTCCGACCTCTTCCATATTGTTCTGGAAGCAGCCGCATCCGGAAACGGTAATGTCGAATTTCCTTCAGACATACCGGGCCTGGATGAACTGTTCTGGGATTTTGAAAGAGAAACCTTCAGCGGCGGCCTGGACATCGGCCAGGCAATTGAAGCGGTTGAAATTGTACTGCCCGGAGATCCGGTAGAGCCCGGTCCCGAAGGCTATGTTGAACTGCTTTCTTTTACCGCCAGCCTGAAAAAATCGGATGTTACTTTAAACTGGGTTACCTTAAGCGAATTGGATAATGCCGGTTTTGTGATCCTTCGCTCTGTCGACGGCGGAGATTACGTCCAAATCGCATCGTATGAAGACAATCCCGCACTGCTGGGAAAACTGAATTCCACCAAACGTAGCCGTTATTCCTATGTAGATAAGGGAATATCCGCCGGTGTATACAGTTATCAGCTGCAAAGTGTCGATATTTACGGGAATATAAGTACTTATGAATCCGTTTCGGTCAATTCCGCAAGCAGCGACAAAAAGCTTCCCCCGGGACAGAACAAGAAAAAGCTCATAATCGGCGAAGATTTTGCGCTTGAAGCGGCTTATCCCAACCCATTCAACCCGCGTTTTGTGGTACCCTTCGAGTTGATATCCGCACAAGACGTCCGTATCGCATTGTATGACATGCGCGGTAAAATGGTCCGCGAGATCGCCGATGGAAGCTATGGGGCCGGCTATTACGAACTGAATGTGGACAGTCATGATCTCGGTAGCGGGATCTATCTGCTGGTAACACGGATCGGTTCTGAAATATCAACCCAAAGAATGACATTGCTGAAATAAACTGCAATGAGAGAGAGCAAAACGGCACGCAGAGACGTGCCGTTTTGTGTTTTTCCGCAGGAAAATGCCTTATTGCGACAGTGAATTGTTATTCAGCAGCTGGTATGAAATGTGAACATATTTGCATGGAAAACCTGCGATTGCCGGATAACGTTAAAAAAATTAAGGAATTTCTTGCAAATTCATTGTTTATATTATACTTTAACAAGATTTTATAAAGGATATGTTAATAAATACTAATAAATGCGGTAGTCGGGAGGAAATGTATGCATAGGATGTTCAAACTCGTTTTCGTGATGATGCTGGTGTTTTCGTTCGCCTTTCCGGCAAGCGGAACACTGCATCTTATCTATTCAAACGGAACAACCTTAAGTGAGGACGCCAAAACTTATTATGTCTTTGACGTGCAGATATGGCTGAGTGAAGGAGAAGAAATCCTGAGTTCCGGAATGGTTTATGTAGACTATCCGACTGATATTTTCGGGGAAATGCTTGTTTATAACGATAAAGTACTTGTACAGAAGACGGGGATTTTACAGAGCGTGCTGCCGGATGTGATCACCGAAGTTTACGACGTGATTACCAATGACAACCGGAACAATTGTTTTGCCGTTACCTTTGACGCCTTTTTCGCCGGTTCCGCAGATATGCAGGATTTTTACGGCAAGGTTTCCACCGATCCTCAGGCGCCGTCGGAATTGTTTCGAATCCGGATGGAAGTTGCGGCTTCCGGCAGCGGACAGCTTCTGTTCCCTTCGTATCTACCCGGAACGGAAAGCCTCTACTGGAATTTTAATTACGAAACCTTTGACGGCGGTCTGGACTACAGCGAAGCGGTAGAAGATGTAATTGTTCCGGCGGATATTCCGGTCGGATCGCTAAATCTCTTCAGTTTTACCGCCGCTCCCAAAAAATCCGATATTATCATTAAATGGTCGACCCGTTACGAAACGGATATTGTCGGATACAATCTTCTGCATTCAACGGATGGCTTTAATTTCGCCATGCTTACCGGATATGCGACAAATCCTTCACTCCTTGCTCAGGAAAAGAACAGCGTCAACAAGTACGAGGTGTGGGATGCCGGAGCTGCTTCTGCTTATTCCGTATACCGGCTTGAAGCGGTTGATATTGCCGGAAATACTTTAAGTCTTGCACAAGTTGAGGTGGGGAACGGGATTTCCTATACAGTGCTAAATGCGCATCCCAATCCCTTCAATCCCGGCTTTACGGTCCCCTTTGTTTTACAGGAAAACATGGATGTGACAATCCGGCTCTTTGATATGTCCGGAAAAATGGTTCGCGATATCGCAAACGGCAACTATGCACCAGGCAGCTATGCCATCCGGGTTCTCTGTGATGATCTGAGTTCCGGTATGTATGTGCTCACGAGCAATATCGCCGGCGAACATCATTCGCAGAAGATGCTCCTGGTAAAATGATGTTGTCATCAATTTATAAAAGCCCCGGCAACGGGGCTTTTTTTATTTGAATAAGATTTTCAGGATCAGGAAATCCTTATCATTTTTGCGATAAAAAAGCCATCGCTGTTAAATTCCTGGGGAAGTATCTGCCGCATGAAAGAAGGATCGGGGAGCGAAACGGGGATATGATATTTCCGAAAGGCCGGGCCCAAACTCAGGGGCTGAAATTCCGGGTGTCGTTCCAGAAAGCTGCGTACCTGCAGCATATTTTCTTCCGGAATAATGGAGCAGGTCGCATAGATCAGCGTCCCGCCCGTTTTCAATAACGCGGCATGCCGCTCCAGGATTTCCCGCTGAACCTGACAATAATAATCCAGTTTTTGCGCATCCAGCCCCCATTTCCGGTCGGGGTGCCTTCCGTACACGCCGGATCCGCTGCAAGGGGCATCGATAAGGAGTATATCTGCTTTCCCCGCATAGCTGTTTTGCAGTTCCGAAAGGGACATACACCGCACCGAATGCAGGTCGGCGCGCTCTGCCCGGCGTTTCAGTTCTTCCATTCTCCCGGGAGCAATATCGGTTGCGATCACCCTGCCGCGGTCTTTTTTCAAAGCGGCCAGATGCAAGGTTTTGCCGCCGGCCCCGGCGCAAAGATCGATCACGGTATCGCTTTCACGGGGTTCGCAGGCGTAGGCGGTCAATTGACTGCTTTCATCCTGGAATTCAAAATATCCCTGCCGGAAAAGCGGGTGATGGTCCATGCTGCGGTAAATTTCGCTGCGCAGGGCAAGCGGAGAGATCAGACCTTTCCTCAAAGGGAGTTCCGGTAAATCCCGCTGCAGTTTTTCCGCCGTCGTTTTCAGGGTGTTGACCCGGATATGCACCTCGGAAGGACGCAAGAGCTGTTTAAGGCAGGCTTCAAGCGTGTTACCCGGATATGCATTGCGAATTCGCTCCCAAAGGACCTCCGGTACGGAATAACGGATCGCCGGATCTTCCGGATAGACTTCCCGGTAGGAATAGCGCCGGAACAGCTGTGCCGTCGGATCGTCGATCTTAAAGCTCAGATCCTTTACCTGTTCGGAGTAATGCGTAAAAAACGCATGCACGGTCAGTATAAGGGCCTCGGGTTCGTCTCCCGCACCATTCTCCCGGACTTGCCAGCGGTAAAGGCGCAGATTCCGGATAACATCAAAGTATAGGAAATCAATGAATCTCCGGTCTGCCGCGCCCAGATAGGGGCGTTCACGAAAGAAGCGCCGTCGCAGAAGATCGGCAGGAGCAGCGTTTTCTTTCGCTGTCCAGTAACCCAGCAATTCGGCCGTGTGGCTTAACAGGAACGGATAATTATTCATTTCTGCCCTTAGACTTAATTTTTTTATCTTTTTAAATTTAGGGCGATCTTTCAGAAGAAAAAAGGTTTTAAATCGTGTATCCGGCAATGCCGTATGAAAGAATTTCAAACAAACGGTTTTTTACGTGAAAAAACGGGAACTCTGCGATTCCGCATGTCATTTTCCTTTTAAATCCTTATAATTGGATATGATGAAGAAAAAAACACCAAAAACCGCGTTAGTATTGCTGCTCTTCCTGCTGATGGCGGCGGCCTGCAGCAAATCCCATCACAACGTGCTGATATTCCGTTACAGCGCGGAAGAGAATGCCCTGCATCCGGACTCGCTGAAAACGGCCATTCTCGGCGATCCCGGCGTTTCTATGCTGGTCACTTATCCGGATTCGGATCTTGTGATCGTTCACTACGACCGATTCAAGACGCATCAGCTCAATATCGAATCCCGCTTCCCGGAACTGGGCTACAAGGTAACCTTGATGGAAAAACACCCTCTGGAAGAAACAGGACAGCCATGGCAAAAGAAGTAAAGGCCATTGCCTTATTGTCCGGAGGATTGGATTCGGTTCTTGCGATCGCCTTGCTGCAGCGTCAGAATGTCCGGATCACGGGACTTCTGATCCGGACCGGTTTTACGGGACACAAGGAAGGGTCCGGCAGCGGGACAGGAAAAATCGCAAATATCGCGCGTGAACTGGGAATTCCTTTACGAATTGAAGATATTCACGAGGAATACTGGAAAACGCTCCTGAATCCCGTTCACGGTTATGGAAAACATCTGAATCCCTGCATGGACTGCCATTTGCACATGATCCGGGTTGCCGCACGCATAATGAAAGAGGAAAATGCGGAACTGGTGATCACCGGTGAAGTTCTGGGACAGCGGCCCAACAGCCAGCTGGCGCATCAGATGAAGATCGTACTAAAGGAAAGCGGGATCGAAGGACGTCTTTTACGGCCTTTATCGGCGCTTTGTCTGCCGCCGACCGTTCCTGAATTGGAAGGCAGGATCGACCGTAAAGCACTGAAAGGTTTTCAGGGGCGCAGCCGGCGGCCTCAGCTGGAACTTGCAAAGGAACTGCATGTAGAGCATCTGGCCGTGGCGGCCGGAGGGAACTGTTTCCTGACCGATGCGGTCTTCACTGCGCGTTTTCGGGATCTGCTAAGGCAGTATGGGAAAGAACGCTTTCCCCGGGAGGATATAGGATTATTGCGGATCGGGCGTCATTTTCGTCTTTCGGAAGAGGCATATCTCATCGTCAGTCGCAACGAGACGGAAGCGCTGCTTTTACAACCCTTCCGAACCAGGCATATAACATTCGAGCTGGAAAACGTCATTGGTGCGTCGGCGCTGGGCTTGGGCCGTTTCACTAACGAAGACTGCCGGCTTGCAGCACGGATCCTTGGGCGCTATTCCAAAGCGGAAACTGGCGCGCAAATCACGGTAAACATACAGGAAGCGGAGATCAGCAAGCGAATCCGTGCAGCGGCCCTGATCCCGGATGATCCCTTGCTGAAAGCACTGCGGATCGACGGATAAAAAACATGCTTCCCTTTCGCTTTTTGATTGAAATCTTAAGATAAAAATAGTAGCTTCTTCCGGTTAGAGGGTTGCATAAGGCAACTTGTTTTTTTATGGTGTTTTTTGGGAATAGCATGATAGAAACGATCAGACGTAAAATTGAGGAGTGCTGCAGTGAGCAGGGCTGGCCGCAGACCGCCTTTACGGTCGAGCGTCCGCGGGACCGGGCATTCGGACATGTCAGCACCAATATTGCATTGACCTTGTCCAAAGAATTAAAGCGGGCGCCCCGCGAGATTGCGGAAGAACTGATCCGGCATCTGCAGGGAAAAATTCCCGATCTGTCCGCCATAGATACGGCAGGTCCCGGTTTTATCAATTTTACTTTTTCTCCCGCTTATTTTCAGGCATTTATAACCCGTATCCGTAAATCGCGCGCCGATTTTCAGCGCGAACTCCGCGGCAAGGACAGGAAGGTGCAAGTGGAATTCGTTTCCGCAAATCCCACCGGTCCCCTGACCATCGGGCACGGCCGCCAGGCGGTGCTGGGAGACAGTATCGCCCGCATACTGGAATGGCATGGCTATTCCGTGACCCGGGAATATTATTTCAATGATGCCGGCCGGCAGATGCGCATGCTGGGACTTTCGGTTCTTGCCCGCTACCGGCAGCTGCTCGGGGAAAAAGCAGATATTCCGGAGGGCGGCTATGAAGGTGAATACATATTTGACATTGCCCGGGATTTTCGCCGGCAATTCGGCGACTCGGTCAGTGCCGAACCGCTTTCGCCCTTTATTGATTTTGCCGCTCAGCAGATCTTTGGCACGATCCGCGACAGTCTGCAGCGACTCGGCATCCGGCACGATGTTTATTACAATGAGAAAGATCTTTACAGCAGCGGAAAGATAGAAGCTGTGCTGAAAGAACTGGAAGAAGCCGGTTTTCTGTACCGTGAAGGCGGAGCTACCTGGTTCCGGGCAAGCCAATTCGGCGCTGAAAAGGACCGTGTGCTTGTCAAGAATACCGGAGAACCGACCTACCGGCTGCCGGATATCGCTTATCATAAAGAAAAGATCCGCCGGGGCTTTGATCTGATCATTGATATTTTCGGTGCGGACCATCATGCAACCTATCCCGATGTTAAGGCGGCATTGGAAGCGCTGGGATATGCAACCGGTCATATCCGTGTTTTGCTGCATCAGTTCGTCACCCTGACCCGGGATGGAGAAAAGATCAAAATGTCCACCCGCAAGGCCAATTTTGTCACCTTGGACGAACTGATCGATCTTGCCGGTGCGGATGTGGTTCGCTATTTTTATTTAATGCGCAGCATGGATTCCCATTTGAATTTTGATATCGCGCTGGCGCAGAAACAAAGCGATGAAAATCCGGTGTTCTATCTGCAGTATGCCCACGCACGCATGTGCAATATCCTTGTGCACAGCAAGGAGAAGCATATCGATTCCTATGAAGCCGCAGACCTCGCGCTTTTACAGGAACCCGAAGTGCTGGCACTGATCGAAATCATGATCGAGTTCAAAGAAATCATGGAATTGTGCCATTCAACGCTGGAGCCCATGTATCTTACAAATTATCTATATCGTCTTGCTACGGCTTTCCACAAATTCTACACCGTGCACCGGGTTGTGACGGAAGATGTTGCGCTGTCAAAAGCCCGCTTGCAGCTTGTTGATGCCGTAAAAACCATTCTCGCCAACGGTATGTACATTCTGGGGATTTCCGCCCCGGAAAAAATGTAATCCAAAAGGACGCTTTACATGAAATTTTGCGGAGTACCCTTACTGTTGACATTGCTGATGCTGAATACGGCCTGTTTTTCGGGGACACAAGAAACCGTTGCGGAACAAGCGCGTTCCGAAGATCCGGTGCCGATCTATGAGTACACGGCCGAGGACAGTTCCAATATTACATCGGAGATCCTGCTGATTCCCGAGAACGTGGAATTTGAAACCCCCTTTGACCAGCATCTTACCCAGGCAAAAGTCCATTATGTCGATGCGCTTATTGCTCAGGAAGATAACGATTCCCTTGAAGTGGAATTTCAGCTGAGTATCATTTTTGAGATCCTGGCTCAGATCGAGTCCTATAACCGAATGGACGAGATCCAGTATGAGCAATTCAAGGTATTTACCGATCACATAGTCCGGACTTTTGACAAATATGCCCCTCAGATGCGTGAACTCCATGAGGAATTCAATCTCCGGGATCTGCAGCAGGCGATGAGTCGCATGACGGATGAATATTTTGCCGGTGAAGGTACGATGGATTATATCGTTCTGGAAGACCGGGACGGACATGTGCCCATCATTATCAACAGCCGTGTGGAAACCGCTATTAAGATGTTTCAGACCCGGCGCCGCGGCGATATGCAGAACTGGATCCGGACAAAAGCCGTATATGAACGACTGTTCCGGCAGATATTGCAGGATCAGGGGGTCCCGGAGGAATTCATTTATCTCAGCATGCTGGAAAGTGAAATGAAGACCGACGCGACCTCCTATGTCGGTGCTGCGGGACAGTGGCAGTTTATGGATTACACCGCAAAAAGCTTCGGTCTGAAATATGATTACTGGGTGGATGAGCGCCGCGATCCGATCAAATCTACCATTGCCGCTGCCAAGTATTTGCTGTATCTGTACGAAGAATTTCAGGACTGGTATCTCGTGATGGCGGCTTTCAACGCCGGTGAAGGGCGTGTGGGACGTTCGGTACGTTATGAACACACCCGCGATTACTGGCAAATGAAAACTTTGCCGCGCGCAACCCGTAATTACGTTCCCTACATTATGGCGATTGCAGCCATATCCATTGAACCTGCCAAGTACGGATTCACCGACTATAAGCCTTTGCCGACCTGGGGGGATTTTGATACGCTGACCCTGCAGCAGAGTTACGAACTGGAAAAGATCGCCCGGGTCTGCGGGATCACCTTTGATCAGTTGCGGGATATTAATCCCGAGCTGCGGAAATTCAATACGCCCGCCTATGCATACACCTTAAGGCTGCCGAAAGGTAAGCGGGAACTGCTTGCACGCGAACTGAACAAGATGGAAGTTTCGCTATTATTGCTGAATGACAACACGACCATGGCAATGAAGAAAATCAGCGAAAAATACTGCATGGGTTTCTTCATTTTTTCCGCGGCTTTTGGGAAAAAATGCACAAAAAGGATTCCCAGCACCAGAGG
>JAQVTR010000098.1 GCA_028699915.1 Fidelibacterota bacterium | reverse complement strand
ATTGATTTTTCCCTGGTGCCGGAAGGTTTTACTACGCCGCCCATCGAGAATGTCGCCATTCCGCCGGATACCTCCTATGTCAGCTTTCCCATGGACCGCCAACGCTTTGCTTCCGGTACGCTGGAGGTAACCATTCAAAATGACCTGGCCTGTACGCTTGGCGATCCCATCAGCGTGGAACTCTATGATTCCACGACCCATAATCCCATCCTGGACCAATCCAGTAATCCCGTAGGACTGTATTGGACAACAGCTATTCCCTCCGGTTCTTCTTCCACGGAAAACCTTTCTCTGGCCGGTGTGGAACTCCCCAAACACGTGATGATCATTGTCAACGGCATGATCTGCGGGGACGGTCCGGAGACGCTGACCAATAACGCAGAGACGCGCAATTCCACTTTCTCCGTCAACGGACAGATCAAAAATCTGGTCGGCGATTTCGTGGAAGGCGACCTGGATCCGCAATCGCTGGCCGATACCAGCTACATCAGTTTCGGGGATGATCTGAATACCGCCGAGATCTCGGTGCAGCAGGCCATTCTCGATACCTGCAATATTGTGATCAGCATCAGCAATACCAGCAATATCAGCGGAAAGGTTCTGCTGGATGTGATATCCCTGGATGTTTCGGAAAGTGCCGGGCTCCAGTATTTTACGACGGATTCCATGACCATTCCGGCCGGTGGCAGCACTACCTATTCCTTCAATCTGCCTTACGCCGCCGTACAGCTGGATGATGATTTCGAGTACCGGACCTATATCAATATTCCCGGTCAGTACGGACAATTGGCCGATAACGACGAATTCGGCGTGGATTTTGATTTCTACGGCAAGAATCCCGGAGATCCCATCCGGATCGAGTCCGTTGAAGCCACCTTCAATAATGCAACGTATGTATTTGAAGATATGAGCATTGATGCCGGAATCGGCGGAATGATACCCGAAGAATTCGACGGGATCGAACTTTCGCAGATTGACCTGGCACTGGATATTTTCAGCGATATCAATATTCCGATGTATCTTGAAATGAACCTGATCGGCAAGAAGAACGACAGTCAGGATACGATCATGCTCAATGTCAATCAGCAGATCGCCGGACCCGGTTCGGACCCGCAGGTGATCTTTGACAATGCCGCCCGGCTGATCAACTTCCGGCCGGACTCCCTGATCTTCAGCGGCAATGTACGTCTGAACGGATCCGGGAATATTCCGCTGACCCAGCTGATCGCGGTTGACGGGATCGTCGCCGTGCCTTTCCAGTTCGAGATCACTTCCCCGCTGTCCTTCTCGCCGGGATATACTTCCCTGAGTCTGGACAGTCTTCCCGCCTTCCTGGACGATTTCAGCGGTTCTCTGCAGGCCCGCGTGGACAACAGCTTCCAGTTCGGCGTGGATTTCCTGGTCCGTGCCGCCTACGATACCCTGTATTTTGAGAATTCCGCTTACGCTGCGCAGGTTCGCACCCTGGCGGATATCAGCATTCCGGCCATGGATACCACCACGCAGACGCTGGTGCTGACCAAAGAGGATTACGATTTTCTTGCGCTGGCGCCGGATTCCGCCTGGATCGCCATGGATATTTATCTGACCGGCAGGGCCGATCAGCAGCCGACCACCTTCCTCACGACGGACTCCGTAACGCTGAGCCTGAATATCATGGCGGAGGGTACACTGGACTTCTCGGCCTTCGGCCCGGATACGACTAACACGGAAGGGGGTGAATAATGAAACGCCTGATTATACTTTTGACAATGATCATCCTCATTCCGCTCTTTCTTCTTGCCCAGGAAGAGGAAGCAAACGAACACGAAACCTATTTCCAGGAACTGATCAAGAATCTGAATCCTTCCGCGGACACGCTCGAATCGGCAAAGGAAGGCGCAGAAGAGACAGCGGAAAATAGCGAAGAAACCGTTCCGCTCCCGGCAGCACTTCCCGCAGGTGAAACAACGGAAAAAACCGAAGAAGCTCCCGAAGGAACGGAAGCCGCAGTGCTGCCCGCTCCCCTGCCTGTACCCGTCGCAGACGAAACTCCGCTCAAGGATACGGCACCGGCTGAAGACGTGACTGACAATGACTCTACAGATGTACCGCTTCCGGACAGTCCTGTCGCCGAAAAACCCAAAAAGGAAAAACAGCCGAAGCCCGAAAAAGTCAAAAAAGAGCGCGAAGCGCGGGAGCCCAAAGAGTACGTGCCCTTTATCGAGCCGGCAGTGGCAAAGAACAAAAGCCAGGGCAAATACGTGAAACAGCTCGAAAAAGCGCCCGAACGCCGTATGCGGCTGATCACCTTTGACCAGGCGGATATTATTCACGGACGCAAATACCGCTCCGTGGAAGCGGCGCTGGAGAATCCCTCCAACCTGGGCGTACGCAGCGAGTATTTCAACACCTTCTCGATCATTCCCATCAATACCATTGACATCAATATCAACACCTCCACGCGCCCCTTTGTGCTGCTGGAGGAATATTTCAGTACCGGCGAACTGCTCAGCGAAGCCGCCGAAGACAGCCTGATCGACATGCTGGGTCCCAACGGACTGGAACTGCCTATCGACATTTCCTTCCCCACCCTGTTCTCTTTAAAAATGGCGCCGGTATTCGGGTCCTTTTACCTGAACTCCGGTCTCTTTATCAAGGAGCGCTCCCGTATTCCTTCGTCCTTCTTTGATATCATCTTTGAAGGCGCCACTTTTGACGATCCCTATCAGATGACGGATCCGCTGGGAGTAAGTCTGAACCTGTATCTGAAGAACTCCCTGGGTTTCGGTTCCTATATTGAACTGCCCGCCTTCTTCGGCGAGATCCGTTTCGGCGCGGCCGCGAATGTCTATGCCGGCGCTTTTTCTTCGGTGAACATCACCGATCTGGAGCTCGTGCCGGCAGAGGGCAATACCAGACTGCAGGGCAGTATGGAAGTCCTGAGCTTCGCGGATACCCTGAATATCTTCGGCGAGGACGGATTCCAGTTCCACATTGTGGATGATTATATGGGTATTCCCAAAATCACCTACGGTGCGGATATCGGCGTAGCCTGGCGCTTTAAGCTCAACCGCGTCCTGCCCTTTGCGCCGGGCATCCTCAAGAACTACTTCGACCTGCAACTGGGTATCGAGGATCTGGGCGCATCCATCGCCATGAACCACGCTTATCTGCGGGAGATCAGCTTCGAGGCCGAGGCCGGGGATCTGCTGGAAACCTTCGGCGGGGAATTTTCCCTGGATTCCATCATGGTCGTGGAAGAGAACCTGATCAGCGCGGATTCCACCGTTTCCATGCCGCTGGGTACCAAATTCCGAGTCGATGTGAACTATCAGCCCATTCCGCAATTGCTGCTGAAAGGCGGCTGGAGCACCTATATCACGGACGGTCTGAATGCGACTGCGG
>JAQVTR010000097.1 GCA_028699915.1 Fidelibacterota bacterium | reverse complement strand
GATCGGGATAAACATTGAAACAGACTCAAATGCGCGCGGGAAACCAGCGAACCAGGTTTGGGCGGTAATGCCTGCCGGTGGGCTTTATTCACCGGAGTAATTATTAGACACTCGGAGGCTTGAATGGAATTTGACGTAACTTTACTTGGAATCGTGGTTGGGATGATGGTACTGGCTAACCGGCTCGTGGCAATGCTGGTCACGCCGATTTTCGATAAGTACTCGCTCGACAAGTTCTGGTTGGCATATCCAGCCTGGATTCTGGCAGGCGTGTTCGTGTGGTTTACCGAAGTCAACCTGTTTGCTTCGTTCATTCCGAATGCGTTGATCGGTCAAATTCTGACTGCCATTGTTGCAGGGGGTGGGTCAAATTTGCTCCACGACCTAACTGACAAGCCATCCAATCTGATTGCCGTGTTCAACGCGCTTGAAGATGACGACGAGGCTAACGGATGAGCGAGAACGTCTGGATTGCAATCATAGCAGCGGTGCTGGGCGGAGGCGGCTTAGGCGCGGCTATTGTGAATGCGCTTGCTAACCGCAAGAAGATCCAGGCTGACTGTGTAGCAACGCTATCATCCGCATATGAAACGAGGCTGAACGCTCTCAATAAGCGGGCGGATGATTTGGCCACGAAGGTAGATGTATTAGAGGCGCAAGTGTCAGGCTTGCGTTCTGCATTATCAGACAGGGAAGCAATGATCGTGAATTTGCAGCAGGAAAATGTTGATTTGCAGGCGCAAGTGGACAAGTTGAGCAAGGTCGTGAACAACAAAGACCGCCGAATACGTGAACTCGAAAAGCAGGTAAAAGAGTTGACAGAACGGCTTGACGCTATGAACGGCAACGGCGATGGTGACTGACTTCATCGGTGGGCGTGAGTGTTTGTGGACGTGGTCGCGCTTACTTGAAAAGACGAGGGTGATCTGGCAGAACCAGTAGCAGTCGAGTTTGAAGCAGAGATGCGACAAGTAAAGTCAATGGCCGATGGCACTTATAACATCGTGCTGAACGTGCCGGAGTATTGCTTACCGCAAGTGCAAACGATGATGGGCTGGCTGAAAAGCCTTGTCCGTGTTGTTATGGCAAAAGAAAAAGAATCGGACTGAATCAGTACAAAACCGGACTACTATGAGCGATTTACGGACTGAATTAGACAACTTAGAAGAGCGACAATTAGATTATGTGATTGCGCGCTCTAAGTGTTCGTCTGATTCTCAGGCTTTGAAAGATGCAGGTATAGCACGCTCCACTTTTTATGAGTGGGATGAATCAATTAGAGCGAGATTGAATGAACTTGCGCAACAATTCAAGCGTGAAACTGCTTTGCGAGTCTTGATGGTTATGCAGGAAAATGCAGAGTCGGCAGCCGACGCTATAGCCGGTTTAGTAAAAAGCAGAAATGAGAATGTAAAGCTGAAAGCATCGCAGGATATTCTTGATAGAGTTATAGGTAAAGCTACTCAATCTTTGGAGGTTTCTGGTAAAGGCGGGGCTGGCTCTGCAATTGAGGTCAGATTGGTGAAGGATGACGTTGATTAAACTTCACGAAGAAGTAATCAATTCAGTCTATCTGCCATTCCTTGACGCAAGCGAGCGCCGGCAAATATTCTTTGGCGGGTCTTCGTCCGGGAAGTCGGTGTTTCTCTCACAGAGAGTTGTCTACGATCTACTGCAAGGCGGGCGGAACTATCTCATTACAAGACAAGTCGGACGCACATTGCGAGGGTCTGTCTATACGGAAATAAAGAAAGTTATATCAGACTGGGGCGTAAGTGAGTTGTTTGACGTGAGCAGGTCGGACATGCTAATTACCTGCCAGAATGGATACCAGGCTATCTTTTGTGGGCTGGATGATGTTGAAAAGCTGAAGTCACTCACTCCGCAAAAAGGCGTAATAACAGACATTTGGGTTGAAGAAGCTACAGAGACAGAACAGCCGACAATAAAGCAATTATTCAAAAGGCAGCGTGGAGGGAGTGGCAAAACTCCAAAGCGTCTGACACTTTCATTCAACCCTATTCTCAGGTCGCATTGGATTTACGAAGAATATTTTGCGAATGCTGAGTGGGCGGACGATCAAAGCGTTTATCGCGGCGATGGTCTGGCAATATTAAAGACCACTTATAAAAATAACCGCTTTCTTACCGCTGCTGACATTGCAGACCTTGAAAATGAGAGCGATCCTTACTTCAGGGACGTTTATACGCTTGGTAAGTGGGGCGTACTTGGGAATGTAATCTTCACGAACTGGCGCGTGGCTGACCTTGATAATCCGGCGGATGAATATTACTTGCCGACAAATCAACGCACAAACAGGCGCAATGGTTTGGATTTTGGCTTTTCGAGCGATCCGGCTGCAATGTCTTGTACGCATTATGACCGCAACCATAAGCGGATTTACATATTTGACGAACTATATGAAACAGGATTGACTAACGACATACTGGCTGATGCAATCAAAACAAAAATTGCGCAGGACTACGTCAAGGCGGACTCGGCAGAACCCAAGTCAATAGCAGAATTGCAAGGACATGGGGTAAGTGCTGAGGGTGCAAAAAAGGGCAAAGATAGTGTATTGTTTGGCATTCAGTGGCTTCAACAGCAGGAAATTATTGTGGATAAGCGCTGTGTAAATATGCGCAACGAACTCTCTTCGTACAAATGGAAAGAGGATGCAGGCGGACATGCAATGCGAGTCCCGGTGGACAGGAATAATCATCTCATTGACGCGCTGCGTTATGCCTACGAAGACGAGATGGCCGATAAATGGTTTTTCAGTTCGTATGATTAGTGGAGGGGCGGGTGCCTGAGAATTTACATTTTTATACAGATGGGACGAGCTTGAAGAGTATTGACTTACCTCAATACCCTGACTCCGCTTGGAACTGGATCACGGGAGCGCCGGAGGACACGAAGGACGAAGAACTCTACGCGCGTGTTGCGGCCGTGTATCGGGTCGCGAACTTATCGGCTGAAGCGATTGCCAACGTGCCGTTCGCGGTCTATAAAGGCGAAACCGAATACGATACGAGTGACGACTGGCAGAACAAGGTTGGATTTCTACCGAATATCCGTGAGCTATTGCGATTATGGCGATTATCATTATTCATGACTAATTCGGCTTACGGATTCATGGAAGGCAACCGCGCGGTGAAGAACTTGCGCTACGTTGTACCCAGTACGATCACACCGCAAATTGACAAGTGGGAAGGCTTGACCGGCTTCAAGCGCCGAATTGGAACAGAGACAAAAGAGTACAGCCTGAAAGACAACCGCATATTCTGGATGTGGCGCTTAGACCATACCACCGAGCTGTTACCCTCAAAAAACAGCGAATTTAAGGCTCTGATGGCAGCGGCAGGTGTGCTTTACTACGCCGATTACTACGTGCAAAACT
>JAQVTR010000009.1:36541-50220 GCA_028699915.1 Fidelibacterota bacterium | reverse complement strand
CACGGCCTCTGTCTTGAACTCCCGCGGAAAATATCTTTTTGTCTCACGCATCTTTACTCCTTTTTGTTTCTCATATTAATATAAGGCTTATCTGCGTGTCCACAAAAATATAGGAAGTCCAAACCTTGAGCTTTGAACCTTGATTCCGGCGCTGGTTCGACGACAGAAGACGCTAAGAGAGGAGCTTGGGAAGTTCGGAACTTCGGAAACCTTGAAGCATACACTGAGCACTGAGCGCTGAGAGGAGAAGTTAAGAAGTTATGAACCTAGGAAGATTAGTCAGCGGAATTACCTTACTCATAACTCATAACTCATAACTTTCGACAAAAAGGACAACTCAACATCAACTCGACGACTCGACAACTCGACAACTCGACCCTCCTTCGCCAAGACTACGGCGTGCAGGCACCTCGACGACTAGGCAATTTCACGACTCGACAACTTTTATAAAACTGCTTTCGGCTTTTTGTTTTTTTCCTTATACTACGGGGTTATGAAAAAACAAGGTATCAAGGTGGGTATTGCCGGTGTGGGACGTTTCGGGTCCCGGCATCTGGATAAATGGCTGGATTTCCATGATGCGGAACTTGTCGGTTTTTACGACACGGATCCTGCGGTCCGGGAAAGGATCAGCCGAGAAAAGGGCATTCCGTATCTGCCGCTTAAGACACTTCTCGGAAAGGTGCATATCCTCGATATTGTCACACCCGGATCGGCACACTTTGCCATTGCCAAAAGCGCCCTGGAGGCCGGAAAGCATATCTTTGTCGAAAAACCTTTTACCGAATTTGAGGACCAGGCAGCAGAACTCTCGCAAATGGCGCAGGAAAAAGGCCTTCGGGTCGGTGTCGGATATATCGAACATTTCAATCCGGTATTCGCCGCCCTCCAACAGCACCTGAAAGTGCTGCCGGATAAAATTTACGCCTACCGGCAGGGACCTTTTCTGGCCGGCGTGGGTGTGGATGTTTCGATCGTTCTGGAGCTGATGATACACGACATCGAACTGGTCACTCGGCTTATTCCCTTGCCAATCAAATCGATTGAAGCGGAAGGCGAGATCCTGCACAGCGATAAGGCCGACCGCGTTACGGCAACACTGCAGTTCGACAACGGTTCGGTGGCAACGCTGTTTGCAAGCCGTGCAGAAGAAAAGCGCCGCCGCGAGATGATATGCCATGCGGGTTCCGGAGTCTATAAGGCAAACTTCATGGAACGCCGTCTGGAACTTCCGGATGGGGCCCTTCCGCAAAACTTTACGGCGAACGACGCCATGGCGGAGGAACTGCGCAGTTTCCTGAATGCCGTGAAAGCGGGGGAAAAACCCAGGATCAACGAAGAACACGGACTGCGTTCGGTAAGCATCGCCAATGCCATTGAAAAGGCAATCCTAAAAAATATCTGATCCCGCATTTCTTTAAATAATATTAAGCCGGGGGTGGAAAAACACCCTTTGTTTTTTATCTGTTGTAAATGCAGAATTATCTTCCGAAAAAGGACGCAATGGAAGCGGCGATGTAGTCCAGATGTTCCCGTTCCAGGCCGGGCCAGATACCGACCCAGAAGGTGTCCGTCATCACACGGTCCGTATTTTCGAGTCCGCCGACCACCCGGTGCGGCATATCCAGATATGCCGGCTGTTTGAGAATATTGCCGGCAAAAAGCAGGCGGGAACCGACCTTTTTTTCGTTCTCGAGATACTGCAAAAGTGCGTGCCGCCGACCGGCATAGGCTTCGCGCAGGGTAAGTGTAAAACCAAACCATGCGGGCTCCGCAGCGGGATTAACGCTGTCGCAAATAAATACGTCATCAAGAGTTTCACTGACAGTTTTCCTCAGATAGGCATGGTTCTCCCGGCGTTTTTGGATAAAAGCGTCCAGGCTGTCCAACTGACTGAGCCCGATCGCAGCCTGAATGTCCGTGATCTTGAAATTATATCCGCGTTCGGAATACACATATTTATGGTCATAGCCAAAGGGGAGTTTGCCGTGCTGACCGCTGAAACGCCGGCCGCAGGTATTGTCGTGTCCCGTTTCGCACCAGCAGTCCCGGCCCCAGTCGCGCAGGCTTTCGGCAATGCGTATTAACTCGGGATCGTTGATCAGTACGGCGCCGCCTTCGCCCATGGTGATATGATGAGCCGGATAAAAGGAACAGGTGCCGATATGCCCGATACTGCCGGTCCTTTTTCCTCCGAACTTTGCTCCTAAAGCATCGCAATTGTCCTCTATCACCCAGAGTTGATGTTCCTTTGCCAAAGCCATAACGGCATCAAGGTCAAAGGGATTTCCCAGGGTATGCGCTAGCATAATGGCTTTGGTTTTGGGTGAAAGGGCTTTTTTTAGCTGAACGGTATTAATATTGTAATTGGGGATCTGCACGTCGCAGAGCACCGGTACGCAGCGATATTGCAGAATGGGATTGACCGTAGTGGGAAAACCCGAGGCCACGGTGATGATCTCATCGCCGGGCTTCAGTGCGCGATCGCCCAGTTTGGGAGATGCCAGGGTTGCGACCGCCAGGAGATTGGCCGAAGAACCGGAATTGACGCTCAGTGCGCGCAGGCTGCCGCTTTCGCGGGCCAGGCGGGATTCAAATTCGCGGTTAAAACGGCCGCCGGTCAGCCAGCCGTCAAGCACCGCCTCTACGCCGGCCAGCAGGTCTTTGGCGCACATCAGCTTTCCAGAGGCGGGGATATAATCCATGCCGGGGAGGAGGCTTCGGGATACGCGCTCTTCGGCGATGCCATTCAACATGGCCGCCAGCTGCGGCGAAAGGTTTCTATATTCCATGTTGTTTCCTCAAATAATCGTCAAGGGTTGAAAATTGGAAATCCGGATATTCACCCAAGAATTTATCATTCTTCAGCCCGCCTTTCAGCGGGCGCGGGGCATCCTGTCCCAGTTTTTTTGTCGGAAGCGCCGCAATGCGCAAACGGTTGCCGGGAAAATAACGCAGAACCTTTTCCGCCAGCTGCACCCGATTGAGGTATTCACCTGCGGACAAATGATAAAGACCGCGTTTCCCGTCCCGGATCAGGCGGGCGCAGGCGCGGCCGATATCGGCGGCATTGACCGGACTTGCATACTGGTCTATAGGCAAACGCAGGGTTTTCGCCTCCCCTTTCCGGGCTTCGCGGATCAGAAAAGCGACAAAGTTCTTGCCGCGCATTTCATCGCCGTACACATTTGTTACCCGGAGTATGAGATGCGCCGGGTATGTGCCGCGTATCCAGTTTTCTGCCTGCAGTTTATGCCGGCCATAAACGCTGAGCGGATTGACGGGATCGTTCTCGCCATAAGGTCCGCTGCGGCCATCAAAGACATAATCCGAGGATATGTAAATCAGGGACGCTCCGTAGCTTCGGGCAAGCTCCAGCACCGCAGTGGTAGATTCCACGGTATTGCGGAAGCTTTCCTCGGGATGCGTCTCGCAGTAATCCACATGCGTCAGCGCTCCGGTGTGAATGATGACTTCCGGATGAAAGGCGTCCAGGTCAAAGGTTGCGGCTTCCGGCCGGAACACATTGAAATATTCGGTGTCGGTGGTGGCAAAAGAAAAATGAGAGCCGATAACTTCAAAGTGCGGATCCCCGCGCAGATACTGCATGCAGTTGTTACCGACCAGTCCTGATGCTCCAATGATAAATACACGCATAATCGAATTTTGATCTTTTTAAAAGGGACTTACAAATTGATGAAAGGGCGGCAGGCGGCGGTCACGATCGGAGATCACCGGTTCCGCGACACCCCAGTCTACGTTGACGGAATCCCAGCGTATGCCTTTGTCGTGTTCCGGACTGTGCTCGGCACTGACCAGATACTGCATGACGGTATTATCTTCCAGACTCAAAAAACCGTGTGCAAAACCCGGCGGGATATACAGGGCATGCGGACGTTCGGCCGAAAGGAGGATGTCTGCCGTTTTACCGTAATGGGGACCGTCTTTACGCAGATCAAGGATCACATCTCGCACCGAGCCAAAGGAAACGCTGACCAGTTTGCCGTGCTGAGCGGGCGGCGCCTGAAAATGCATGCCCCGGATGACATTGCGCCCGGATACGGAATAATAGACTTCCCGGATCTGCGTTTCAATTCCCAGGTTCCGGAACAGCGAGCCGGCATAGATCTTGGTAAAGGAGCCGCGGATATCCTCAAAGCGCGGGAGCTCCAGATAAAACGCCGCATCCAGGAGGGTCTTCAGGATCTTCATGCTTTCTCCTCCCCAAAATATTCCAGAATCTGCCGGCGGCAGGATAAAGCCGCGTTTTCGCCTTCTGCAACCTGGCGATACCAGCGAATGGTCTTTTCGGCCGCCGTTGCGGAAGACCAGCGCGGATGCCAGTCCAGCACCCGCATCGCCTTATCGATATTCAAGCGCAGAATTCCGGCTTCGTGGAGCTTTTCGGCATCCGAACGATGAATATAGCGGCCTTTTCCATAGATGCGTATCGCGGTCGTCACCAGTTCTTCAACCGTCATTTCATCCTGGTCGCAGGGACCGAAATTAAAGGCGCCCTGACAATGAAGCGGATCCCGGCTGAGCCGCATACCCAGCAGTAAATAGCCATAGAGGAGTTCCAGAACGTGCTGCCAGGGACGGATGGCCTGCGGATTGCGGACCTTCAGTTCTTCGTCCGCTTCGATCGCCCGGATCAGATCCGGAATAATGCGGTCATCCGCGCGGTCACCTCCTCCGATAACGTTCCCGCCGCGTGCGGCGGCAACGGCTTTCCCGTGCTCTGCAAATATTTCCGGCGTAAAAAATGCTTTTTGGTAGGATGCAATGCAGATCTCCGCTGCAGCCTTGCTGGAGCTGTAGGGATCGAAGCCTCCCAGGCGGTCGTTTTCCTTGTAAGGAAAACCCCCCTCCATATTTTCGTAAACCTTGTCGGTCGTGATCATCACTGCCGTGCAGGCATCGGGTAGCCGCCGCATGGCATCCAGCACATGCACGCTGCCCATGATGTTGGTATCGAAGGTTTCCAGCGGCCGGCGGTATGATTCACGCACCAGCGGCTGCGCCGCTAAATGGAAGATCAGATCCGGCCGGACAGCCGAAATGGCGGCTTCCACGCTCTCCCGGTCGCGGATATCGGCAATGCGGGAATTGCAAAGGGACTCGCCTCCGGCCAGAACGTAGAGGTCATTTTTATGCAGGGGCGCAAGCGAATATCCGCTGACATCCGCGCCGAGTTCCCTGAGCAAAAACAGCATCCAGGCGCCCTTGAAACCGGTATGTCCGGTCAGGAAGATCCGTTTCCCCGCATAAAATTCCCGCAGTTCGTTCAAGATTTCCAGTTTTTCCATTTGGGACCTTTCTCCCAGAGTTCGTTGAGTTCAACTTTATCGCGCAAGGTGTCCATGCATTTCCAGAAACCGTGATGCCGGTAAACGCTGAGCTGCCGGTCGCGGCAAATATCTTCCAGCGGCTGGCGTTCCCACATAATCGCATCGGCATCGGCGTGCAGATATTCGAAGACGCCCGCTTCCAGGACAAAAAAGCCGCCGTTGATCCAGACGTTCTCGTTTTTCGGCTTTTCCTGAAAAGTTTGAACCATATCGTTTTCATCGATATCCAGAATTCCAAAACGGCTTTGCGGCTGAACACCGGTCATGGTCGCCAGGCATTTTTTCTTTTGGTGAAAATCAATCAGCCGCTTGATATCGATATCCGCAACACCGTCTCCGTAGGTCAGCATAAAAGTCTCGTCCCCGATGTATTTCTGTACGCGTTTCAGGCGCCCCGCCGTCATGGTCTCCAGTCCCGTATCGATCAGCGAAATCTTGAATTCCTCACAGCTGCTTTCGCGCACCTTGACCCGGTTATCCCGGAGGTCAACGGTCAGATCGGAATTCCGGGAATAATAATTCAGGAAATACTCCTTGATCAACTCCCCTTTATAGCCCAGACAGATAATGAACTCGTTATGGCCGTATGCGGCATAACGTTTCATGATATGCCAGAGAATGGGTTTTCCTCCAATCTCGATCATCGGTTTGGGGCGCAGCTGGGATTCCTCGGAAATGCGGCTGCCTTTCCCGCCGGCAAAGATCACGACTTTCATGGTTCTGACTCCTGTTCTCCCGCCGTGCCGATCGCGGGTAATTCCGAAAATGTTTTGATTCCTTTGATAAAGAATTGCCAAACAATGCTTTTCCGGTAGACACCTTTCATTTGCTTCCAGGGAAGCTCGGAGTCCTCGAAATAGCGCTTGTTCAGCCATTTGCGCCAGTGGCACCAGTAATCACGGTGGGCTTTGAGCATTGCGCTGCAATCACCGGAATGTCCGGCCAGCAGGGCCTGCAGTCCGGAGACCAGGTCCAGCAAAATACGCAAGGGCAGTATCCAGAGCAATGCGCTCAGAGGAAGATTCTTCGTCAGCATGATGAGGTTGTTCCGGTAATTGTGATAAACCTTTTCGCGGCTCCCGTAAAGGATCACGCTGCCGCCGACATGGTAAGCCACGGAATCCGGGATCACGCGGATGCGGTAAGCTGCGCGCCGGATTCGCCAGCAGAGGTCAATTTCTTCCATGTGTGCAAAAAAATCATTGTCGAAGCCGCCGATCCGATGGTAGAGTTCCGCCCGGATCAGAAAAACGGCGCCGCTGGCCCAAAAGATCTCCACAGGCCTGTCGTACTGCCCCCGGTCCTTTTCCACATGATCAAAAATGCGCCCCCTGCAAAAGGGGTAGCCAAAGATGTCCAGGTAGCCGCCTGCAGCGCCCGCATATTCAAAGGCATCGCGTTCCCGGTAGGCTTTGATCTTGGGTTGGCAGGCGCCCAGCCGGGGATCGGCTTCCATCGCTTTCAGCAGCGGGTCCAGCCAGTCCGGCGGCAGTTCTACGTCGGAGGTAAGCAGGGCGTAATATTCGGCCTCAATGAAGGGTAGAGATTTTACAAATCCGTTCGTAAAACCCCGGTTCACGTCAATGCGGACAACATCGATCTGCGGATATTGCGCTGTCAGAAAGTCCGCAGTGTCGTCCGTGGAAGCGTTATCCACGACGATCAGCCGAAAATCGGGATAGCGGGTTTGCAGCACAAAGGGCAAAAATTGTTCAAGATAACTGCGGCTATTGTAGCTCAGCAGTACAATGGCGACCTTTTCTTTGACGCGGATACGGGGATTATCCCGGCAGTGGTAGATCATTCATTCGCCAATGCTTCGATCTGGGTTTTCAGTGCCTGAGCCTGATAATCGGCGGGAGAAACACGCAGCCAGTTATCCAAGATATCCAGCGCTCTTTTATACTCTCCGCGTTCGCGGTAAACGCGGACCAGGGTTCCGGCCACCCAGTTATTGTAGGGATCCCGCTGATACATGGGCAGAAGAATCTTTTCGGCTCCTTCGTAATCTTCCAGGCTATACACAAGTTCCTGAGCAATGATCATGATCGTGCGCTCTTCCAGTCCGCCCTTTTCCATCACCGCATCGATACGACTGCGGTATTCGGCGGTATCACCCAACTGAAAATACAGACGTCCTGTCTGCAGGCTGAGCTCTGCATGGTACTGCGGAATTACCGTTTCGGGGATTTTTTCGTCAAGTGCCTCCAGAAGCTCCCGCGCAACGGTCGTATCTCCGCTGTTCAGATATTCCAATGCCGACTGCAGCGCTGCGGTCCGGTAATTTTGCATCAGACGCTGCGTATTCGGATCAAAATAGACCCGGGGATTGTTCAGATTCCGGAAGCGGTAATTGGACGTGAAATTCTTGTAGATCATCGCCTTGTCGATCGTCGATACTTTATTCGGATTCAGGCGCAGAACCTGACCTTCCATGGACAGGTATTCGTCCAGGTTCAGCCGGGAATCACTCGAAACAGTAGTTGCAAAGTAAATGGGACGTTCCCAGTTGATCAACTGGATAAGTTCGATGATCATAAGGTCCTGGACCCGCAGGAACTGTCCGCCGTAGGTCGGCTCTACATGAAAGCTGATCCCTGCGATCTTGACGTCCTGGGCCTTCCAGGTCACCGGCCGTATCATATCGATCTGCTGATCGCTCCAGCGCAAGGGAATAACGGGTTCTATATTCTTCAGCTGTTTGATGTACCAGGGCGTATTCAGCAGACTGAGATTGACGACCTTAACATCCATACGGAATTTTTCCACTTCCTGCATATACCAGAGCGGGAAGGTGTCGTTATCGCCGTTCGTGAAAAGAATCGCATTTTCTTCACAGGAATTCAGAAGATTGTAGGCATAGTCCGAAGCCACGTAATTGCCCCAGCGGTTGTGGCTGTGGTAATTGGCCTGAAGCATGTTGACCGGCAGGGCAAGAACAAGCAGTACGGATACAAGAACAATGACAGATTCCCGCAGTTTTTTCTTTTTAATCCAGCGGTTGAGCGCATCCAGAACAGCCATTACTCCCAGGCCGATCCAGAGGGCAAAGGTATAAAAGCTTCCGACATAGGAATAGTCGCGCTCGCGCGGTTGCGGATCGGGATTGTTGACATAGAGCACAATCGCCAGCCCGGTCATGACAAAGAGCACCAGTACCGGGAAGGCGCGTTTCCAGTCCTTGCTGAAGTGAAAAAAAGCGCCCAGCATCCCGATGAGGAAGGGCAAAGCCCATAATTGTCTGATATCCACACCGGCGCCGCTCCAGCCAACACCGCCGCCTTCCGCCCGGCCGACATACTGCCAGTTAAAGTAACGGATGTACATCTGCTTGAACTGGTAGCGCCAAAAAAAGTCCATCGGGCCGCGGTAGGACACGGTACTGCGGTTTTGTTTCATGGCTTCGTCACGGCTCCAGGAATGCTGGCCGTACTGTTCACGCTGCAGGTAAGAAACGGCGGCGGCAACGGTTTCGGGATCGTTTTCGTCAATACGCGGATCCTTGAGCGAACGGATAAAGATCATTTCGTAGCTGGAATATCCGACCGTTACCAGGATCATGCCGATACAGAGCAGCCTGCTCCATTTAAGCGCCATAGGTTTTTCGCGAAGCAAGCGGCTTAAAAGGAAGAACAGTCCCAGAAAAAATCCGAGCATCAGCAGAAGCGTGATGGGGAATGAGATTGCCGCCGGATTGATATTGACGAGTCTGGCGATCTTGGGTGCGCCATCAATAATACCTTTGTGAATCACCAGATACACCAGTCCGGCCAACGCGGTTACACCCAAAAATCCCTTGAGATGAAAGGAGCTGTAGCGGAAGTAGATAATGAGGGCGACAAAGGGGATGACCAGAATATTCAGGAGATGGATCCCGACGCCGATACCGATGATGTAGAACAGGAAAAGCAAATATTTTTCGGCATGACGTCCCTGCAGATCTTCGGCGTCCCATTTCAGAATAAGCCAGACGGTAATTGCGGTCAACAAGGTGCTCATCCCATAGACTTCCGTCTCCACCGCATTGAACCACTGAGAGTCCGAAAAGGCAAAAACCAGCGAACCCAGGAAAGCAGAAAAATACACAAAAAACTGTTCCCTGCGTCCGGAGCTGCCGCCGCGCAGGCGTTGAATGAGCAGTACGATGCTGTAGTATAAAAACAAAATACTCACGGCAGAACTCAGGACCGAGAGCATATTGGTCCGGAAAGCGATATCGCTGCCGAAAGGGATCATACTGAAGATCCGTCCGATCAGCAGAAACATCGGCGCTCCGGGTGGATGCGGAACAGCCAGGGTATAGGAACAGGCAATGAATTCGCCGCAATCCCAGAAAGATACTGTCGGCGCTATGGTCAACAGGTATACGATAAACGAAATAAACAGAGAGGCGATTCCAAAACCGAGTTTCAGTTTGTTGGCCTGTTTGATTTTTTCAATGAACATGATATCCCTTTATGCTTCAAGAATCCGTTAATCTATTGATCGTTTTATTTTTTGGTGTCCGCATTGGCTTTTTCATTACCGGCACCGGCTTTTTTGGCTTTTTCTTCTTCCGGCTTGCTTTCTTTTTCCGCAGGTTTCGCTTCCGTTGCCGTTTGCTGTTTTGCTTTATTGACCTCGTCAACATAATTCAGGCGCAGTTCACTGACCGTGTGCGTAAGAAAAGATTCCTCTTCCTCCTTTAGATTGCCTTTGGTCTTTTCCATCAGAGCCGCCAGCAGATCAATGGTCTGCGATGCCTGTTCCAGGCTGCGCTCAATCTTTCCGGACATGGGATCCGGCAGTTTTCCCAGCGCGATAAAAACGGATTGCGTCAGACTGTACACCAGTCCCATAAATAACTGATCGCTGCTAATTTTGTTTTCCATGCTGTCCTCCGTAAATATCTTTAGAAAGCTAATTTAAACTGAAATCCGATATTTAACAATAAAAACATCCGCAGGCGGACAAATGCATAAATGCATGAACAACGAATCTGTTCCATTCCGGAATATTGAAAAGCAACACCGGCTTTTGCTGCCGCCTCCCGCTTTTTTATCAAAAAGAATGTTTAAAACTTACGAATCACGACTCACGATGAAAATAAAGCTTTTCTCAGGATCACGTTATTGCGGTCGGGACCCGTGGAGACGAGGCCGATGGGGACCTGCAGAAAGTCTTCGACAAAGCGGATGTAAGTTTGGCAATTTTTTGGCAGCGCATTGAAATCCCGGCATCCCTCAAGGTCCTCTTCCCAGCCCGGGAGTTCGGTGTAGATCGCTTTGCCGGCGGCGTCATAATCGACGGCAACTTTCAGCGGACCCAGTCCCGAAAGGCAGCTGATCTTTGAAAAAACCAGATAATTAAAACCGTTGATCAGGCAGGAGCGTTTCAGCAGTGCCAGGTCCAGCCATCCGCAGCGCCGCGAGCGTCCGGTGGTGGCACCGTATTCATTTCCGTTCCTGCGCAGCCTTTCGCCCGTTTCGTCAAACAGTTCGGTGGGGAAAGGTCCTTCGCCCACGCGGGTGGTATAGGACTTGACGATCCCGATACGCTTGTCAAAATCCAGGAAGACCCCGCTCCCGGTAAAGGCGCCGCCGATACTGGTGCTGGATGAGGTCACAAAGGGATAGGTTCCGTGGTCAATATCCAGGAAGGTGCCCTGGGCTCCTTCAAAGAGAATGTTTTTATTTTCGCTCAGGGCCCGGGACAAGAGGGGCCGGATATCCCGGATGTAGGGTTTGAGTATTTCTACCGTCTCGAGCAACTGCGGAAGGGCCCTGCGCAGTTCTTCCAGTTCCGCCTTATCAATCACGGCATAGACCTTTTCGACAAGATCCAGATGTTCGTGGTAGGCCGCTTCAAAAGTGCCGGCGCTCACCGTTTCCCAGCGGATGCCCGTACGCTGAACCTTATCGGTGTAGGCGGGACCGATGCCCCGAACCGTTGTTCCGATCTTTTCGTTCAGGCACTTATCCAGATATTTGTGTACGGGCAGCACCATGTGGGCGGAGCCCGAAAGGGCAAAATTCTGCGGAGAAAAAGCGATGCCCTGTTTTTCCAGAATGCGCATTTCTTCCAGCAGCGTGAGAGGGCAGACGACGCATCCGTTCCCGATAATATTCATCGAACAACCGGAAATTACACCGCTGGGCACAAGGTGGGTTACATATTTGGTGTTGCCGTGCAGAACGGTATGGCCGGCATTTGCGCCCCCCTGAAAGCGCAAAACCAGGTCCATTTTTTCCGCGAGGACATCCACGATCTTTCCTTTGCCCTCGTCCCCCCATTGGGCTCCGATCACGATATATGCCGGCATGCTGAAGGATCCTCCTTTATTGACAAAATGAAATTTAAATAATCTTGTTGAGGATTGAAAGGAATAATATTTGGAGCATTGAGTCAATTGTATTGAGTCAAATGTTTTGAGTCAATTATTTTGGGTCAAATTATTTGACTCAAACCCTATATAAAAAAACCCTACCCGCCTTACCGCATCTCACAAAAAAATAATACATATAAATGAACAGGGGCGGATCACGATCCGTCCCTGTTCATTGTTTTTAAATATGGGTCGTTACTCTTTAACCACCCAAACCTTGATCTCGGCTTTGACACCCGCGCCAACTTTTACGGGAACATCATAAACACCCAGCTCTTTGATGGGTTCATCGAGCACGATGTCATGCTTATTGATCTCAATGCCTTTTTCTGCAAGGAGATCCGCAATGATCTGCGCGGTAACCGCACCAAAAAGCTTGTCTTCTTCGCCGGCTTTCATGGTCGCGGTTACAGAAATGTCTTTGAGCTTTTTAGCCAGGGATTGCGCCTGCCCTTCGGCCTTTTTCGCTTTTTTGGATTCCAGCGCCTTCAGCTGTTCGGACATTTTCATGGCTGCGGCGGTCGCCGGGACTCCCAGCGCTTTCGGAATAAGGTAATTGCGGCCATAGCCGTCCTTGACTTTAACAATATCACCCGTTTTCCCGAGTTTTTCAACGTCTTTGGTTAAAATGATCTTCATGCTGTCACTCCTCTCAGTTTTGGATCACATCGTAAGAATACGGGAGCAAGGCAATATTCCGGGCGCGCTTGATGGCGGTTACCAACTCGCGCTGATGCTTTGCACAGGTTCCGGTAACCCGCCGGGGAATGATCTTTCCCTGTTCCGTTATGGATCGTTTCAGGTTTTTGTAATCTTTGTAGTCGATCTTGATCTTCTTGTTTTCACAATATTTGCATATTTTTTTACGTGATGTAAATGCCATGGCCGTCTCCTATGCTTCTACTTCGGTTTCTTCGGATTCTTCCTCGTTCTCTTCCGCAGCGAAATTCTTCTTGTCTCCGCTGCCTTCATGCCTTTTTTCTTCGTAAGGCTGATCGGGTCTGATGTAGGCGGCATCGGGATTCTCGCTTTCTTGCGAAAGATCGGGTTCGTTTTCCAGGCGGATGACCAGCTGGTGCAGGATCTGGGACTGGATCTCCATCCATTCGTACAACTCTTTGATCGACGCAGGATCGGCTTCAAAGTACATCAGCACGTAGGAACCGTAACGCTGCTTGTTGATCAGGTAAGCCAATTTGCGTTTTCCCCAATTATCAACCTTCAGGATCTTGCCGTTCTTGGCAGTGATCTCTTTCTTGACCGCATTGACGATCGCATCCAACTGATCCTGTTCATAATTGGGATGAACAATGAAAAGCATTTCGTAATATCTCAATGTATTCTCCTTTCAGTACGACAGACATTTATTGCCGTTGATGATACATGTTCATAGTTTTTTCCAAGCCTTCTTTCAGAAAGCATTCCACCGCATCCGCTGCAAGGTGCAGCGTATCGTGCAACAGTGTTTTTTCGGCAAGAGAGAATTTGCTCAGAACGTAATCGACCGCTTCGCTGCTTTCGCGGCGGCCGGCCACGTCGATGCCGACCTTCAGACGGGGAAAGGCATCCGAATCCAGATGATAGATAATAGACCGGATCCCTTTGTGCGTTCCGGCCGAACCGGCTGCCTTGAACTTGAAACGGCCGAGCTCCAGATCCAATTCGTCGTGTGCCACGAGCAGATCGGGACTCTGCACGGCATAGCGCCGGACCGCATCACGGATCGCAAGCCCGCTTTCGTTCATATAGGTCAGCGGCTTGACAAAAGCCGTATCCAGTTCTTCGGAAACTGCGATCATATAATCGCCCTTTCCGGCCTTAAAACGCAGACCGTGGCGCTCGGCAAGCAGGTCCAGCAGCATAAAGCCCACATTATGACGGGTATGGCGATAGCGGCTTCCCGGATTGCCCAGGCCTACAATAGTTTTCACGGCCTTATTCTCCGTCCTTTTCACTTTCTTCTT
>JAQVTR010000009.1:0-36441 GCA_028699915.1 Fidelibacterota bacterium | reverse complement strand
CTTCTTCGCCTTCTTCACCCTCTTCGCCCTCTTCCGGCGCCTCGATCTTTTCGGACAGATCCTTGGCTACGGTAACGCTGGCAATGAGAAGTTCATGATGGCTGGTAATTTCCAGATCTTTAAACTTCAGATCGCTCACATGCAGGGTGAATCCAATTTCGAGGCCCGTGACATCCACATCCAAATGCGCGGGAATGTCGGATGCCTTGCACTTGACCTCGATCTCGTGCATATTGACGTCAAAGAGTCCGCCGGCTTTGACACCCACCGGGGTCCCCAAAAAGTTCAGCGGGACCGTAACCTGTACGACCTCGCTCATGCTGATGCCCTGAAAATCAATATGAAGAATGTGTTCGCTCACCGGATGAAACTGAATATCTTTGATCAGCGCTTTATGTTTCTTGCCGTCGAACTTCAGTTCAACCACCTGTTTTCCGCTTTTCAGCACTTTCTTGAATTCCAGCTCTTCCACCTGCAGGGACCGGGATTTTTCCTTTTGGTAGAAAACCGCCGGAACAAGGCCTTGTCTGCGTAGCTTTTTGCTCGCTTCTTTTCCGTGTCCTTCACGGACTTTCACTTCTAGTAACTGTTCTGTCATTGTCTGATATCTCCTAATTCGTTTTTGTTAACTTTCTATATTGAACTCGTAAAAAAGGTCCGAGATGGAGGAATTCAGGTGTGAACGCTGAATGGACGAGGCCAGGATATTCGCAACGCTGATGATCTCCATGTTGGGCAAAACCTTCTCCTTCGGCAGTGCAATGGTGTCGGTGGTATAGATCACCGAAACCTCGGAATTCCGAAGGCGTTCGATCGCCGGCCCCGAAAGCACCGCGTGCGTAAAGGCGCACTGAACCTCTTTGGCGCCTTCTTCCTTGAGATGTTCCGCCGCTGCAACGATGGTTCCTGCGGTATCCACCATATCGTCAATGATCATACACCTTTTGCCTTTGACTTCGCCGATGATGTTCATCGCCTTGGCCTTGTTGTGCGCCACCCGGCGCTTATCAATAATCGCCAGTCCCTTCTGCATGTACATCGCAATACTGCGCGAACGTGCTACGGAACCCATATCCGGGGATACAACCACCAGGTCCGGATCATCAAAAAGTCCCTTTGCGCGGAAATGCTTCATTAAAGCCGGCCTCGAGAAAAGGTGGTCGAAAGGGATGTCCACAAAGCCCTGGATTTGCATGGAATGCAGGTCCATGGAAATGATGCGGTTGGCCCCCGCTTTCACGATCATATCCATAAAGAGCCGCGCCGATATCGGTACCCGCGGCTGATCCTTGCGGTCCTGACGCGCATACCCGTAGTAGGGAAGCACCACGGTGATGCGGCCTGCCGAAGAGCGTTTTGCGGCATCCAGAATGATCAGCAGCTCAATCATGTTATCCGAGGGCTGGCCGGTCGACTGCACAACAAAGACATCCTGGCCGCGGATGTTCTCATCAAAGCGCACCCAGATCTCGCCGTCCGAAAACTTCTTCGAGGTCAGCAGTCCCTGCTCGATACCGAGTACTTCACAGATCTTTTTTGTCAGTTCCGGATTTGAGGACCCGGAAAACACCTTGAGTTCGTTGTTCTTCATCGCTATCCCTTTCTCCAAATAAAAAAAGCCTGAATATGACGGTTCAGGCTTTTGTTATCGTGCTCAGGGGCAGGGACTCGAACCCCGATCGGTTGGACCAAAACCAACTGTCCTGCCATTGAACGACCCCCGAATTTCGGTTAGAGCGGCCGGGCGATCAGCGCGTGATCAAAGGCCGCAGAAGCTTTTTCTGCAATGTCGCACGATTCGCAAATCCCAAACACAGTCGAGCCGGAGCCCGACAAAGCGGCGTAAACGGCACCTTTTTGATAAAGACGGTCCCGGATCTCGCCGATTCTCGGATATGATGGTATGATTGCTGCATCAAACGTGTTTTCAAATATCTCCCAGGAAAATCCCTTTTCCAATTGGCTGGGTATTATAGCTTTTTTTACTCTGTCAGTCAAGGAAATTCTTAAGGCCGCATAGGCCCCTGGCGTCGAAATGCCAAAACCCGGGAAAACCAGAACGGCATACCAGTCCTTTGGGATTTCAAGTTTGCGCAGCTTATCGCCAATCCCCTGTGCATAGGCCGTTCCGCCCAAAAGAAAAAATGGTACATCCGCACCCAGTTGTAAGGCTCGGGCATGCAATTCTTCTTGCGGCAGCTTTGCGTAGCGGTTCAGGTATTTGAGCATGGCTGCCGCATCGGAGGAGCCCCCGCCAAGGCCGGAACCCAGCGGGATCCGCTTCCGGAGCGTGATATCCAGGCCCAGATCCTCAGGCAGCCGGGGAAGCATTAATGCCAGCGCTTTTAGAATCAGGTTGCTGCCGTCCGCCGGCAGTTCCGGATCGCTGCAGCGAAGCCGGAAACGCTGTTGCGGGCTTCCTTTGCGTTTCATTTCCCGGATCCGTATCTCGTCCCCGAAATCAAGTTCCTGAAAAACGGTTTCCAGAAGATGATAAGCGTCCCCGGGCCGACGGCCCAGAATGCGCAGACCCAGATTGATCTTGGCATGCGCCTGCAGTATCAGAGTATTTTCCTTCATTTATTTAAATGCCCTTTGAGGCGTTCGCTTGTTTCAGCCTTTCCCAGGTATTCGACGATATATCCCAGTTCAGGGCCGTGCATTTCGCCGGTAAGGGCGATGCGCAGGGGCATCCAGAGCTGTTTCCCTTTGATTCCGCTTTTTTCCTGGATTTTCTTCATAATGCACTTAAAGATCGCCTCATCGATTTCCGGCACCTTTTCCAGTTCAAGGAGAAATTCCGTAAAAACCTGAGCGACGGACGCATCTTCCAGCATTTTCCGGGCTTCTTCGTCTGCAGAGCGGGGAGCTTCGCGAAAGATCCGGAGTTTTTCGGGGATCTCCGCAAAGGTATTCACCGCCGTCTTCACGGCAAAAAGGGCAGTCTCGATTTTCGGGTTATCGCGCAATCCGGCGTCCACCCATTGGCGGGCTTCTTTTAAATAGCGGCCATTTTCCATGCTGCGGATATACTGCCCGTTCATCCAGTTGAGTTTCTGCAGATCAAAGACCGCTCCCGCCTTAACAATGCGATTGATGTCAAATGCCCTGATCAGTTCCTCCATGGAATAGATCTCGTTCTTTTCTCCGGGATTCCATCCCAGCAGCGCCAGAAAATTGTTAAGCGCCTCGGGCACATAGCCTTTCTTCAGATAATCTTCAATGGCCACATCGCCCTGACGTTTGGACAATTTCGAGCGGTCCGGGTTCAATAACAGCGGCAAATGCGCCATCTGCGGAGGGTTCCAGCCGAAACAGCGGTACAAATGCAGATGCTTGGGTACGGAGGGCAGCCATTCTTCACCGCGGATAATATGCGTGACTTCCATAAAATGATCGTCCACCACATTGGCAAGGTGGTAGGTCGGGAATCCGTCTGATTTCATCAGGACCTGATCGTCGATCTGCGACCAGGCGATCTCCACATCGCCACGAACGATATCCCTGAAGACGCAATTGCCTTCACGGGGGGTCTTCAGGCGGATCACAAAAGCTTCCTGCCGCGCACGACGATCGGATTCCTCCTGCGACAGCTCCCGGCATCGGCCGTCGTAGGCCGGCGGAAGTTTTTGGGCCATTTGGTTTTTACGCAGTTCTTCCAGGCGTTCCGTGGTACAAAAACAGCGGTAGGCGTCCCTCTTCTGCAGAAGCTGATCTACCGCTTTTCGGTAAACTGTAATACGACGGCTCTGAAAATAGGGACCTTTTTCGTCTTCTTTTCCCGGACCGGCATCATAATCAATACCAAGACGCCGCAGGGAGGACAATAAATTCTCTACCGCTCCCTTGACGTAACGCTTCTGATCGGTGTCTTCGATCCGCAGAATAAATTTTCCGCCCTGTTGGCGGGCAAACAGATAATTGTACAGCGCGGTCCGGTGGCTGCCGACGTGGACAAAGCCGGTGGGACTGGGTGCAAAACGTGTTACAACGCGCATCGGATCTCCTTCCTGCTGTAGAATAAGCATTTCGCTCTAATTTAACGCAGAAAGATGAATTTTCCACACGATATTTACCGAAGGTGCGAAGGAATCATTCCTTGCGATGTTTGATCAGCCGGAACAGGAAAAGCGCGACCAGCAGCAGTGCCGCAAGCAGGGTCAGCAGGGTATATTTTTGCAGGATGGATTCGATCAGCGGCCAGTTCTTGCCCAGTAAAAATCCAAGAAGAATGAACAGCGCATTAAAGACAACAGCTGAAACAAGCAGCAGCGCCAGCGTGGCATCTGCGCGCATTTTTGACATTCCGGAAAAGAGGCCAATGACCGGACGCAGGCCAAAAAAGATCCGATTCCAGAGCAAGACGCCCCAACCGTGCCGGTTAAAAGCTGCTTCTACCCGTAAAAAGAATTTTCGGGAAGCGTATTTGTAATTCCGCTCGATAAAAAATTTTCGTCCGTAATACCGTCCCAGTCCGAACATGAGCATAAATCCGGCTATCGCTCCGGCAATACTGCTTAAGTACAGCCATAAAAACATCAGCCTTTCGTGATGCAGGCCAAAAATGTAGGCAGTCAGGACCAGCATAGTGTCGCCCGGCAGGGGCGGAAAAAGATTTTCGGCAAAATAGGCCAAAAAGACCAGCAAAAAATACCAGCCCGGGTGCAGTTCCGAGATAAAATCAAAAATTGTGCGGAAAAATTCCATCAGGCGGTCCGGAACAGCAGAACCACCGCATAGGCTGCAACGCCCTCGCCTTTTCCGGTAAAGCCCAGTCCCTCTTCGGTGGTCGCCTTGACGGAAACGGCATCGGGACTGATATGCAGCGCTTCGGCAATATTCCTTCGCATGCTTTCAATATAAGCTGCGACCTTCGGTTGCTGCAACACCAGGGTGGCATCGACATTCATGACGCCAAAACGGGCTTCCGACAGCAGTCCGGATACCTGGCGGAGCAGGACAAGGCTATCGATATCCTTGTAGGCGGGGTCGCTGTCGGGAAAATGCCGGCCAAGGTCGCCCAGTGCGGCTGCCCCCAGCAGGGCATCCATCAGTGCATGCAGGAGTACGTCCGCATCACTGTGGCCAAGGCAGCCTTTCTCGTACGGAATTTCCACACCGCCAAGTTTGAGGCGGCGGTCTTCGGAAAGCCGGTGTACGTCATAACCATGACCGATCCGATACATATGTTACTCCTCCGGGTTTTTCAGTATGGCTTCCGCCAGCAGCAGGTCTACCTCCGTGGTGACCTTAATGTTCCGCGGCGTATCCGGGATCAGCGCCAGGCGCAGGCCGATGCGTTCCAGAAGCATGGCATCATCGGTGCCGTAAAATCCGTCCCGCATGGCGGACTCGTATGCCCGCATCAGGGCGTCACGTAAAAACACCTGCGGCGTATTTACCTGCCGTAAGGTCTCCCGCGGAATGGTGCGGCGGATAACATTCCCTTCAGCTTCCTTGATGGTATGGGTAGCGGGAATTGCCGCCACAGCGCCTGCAAATTTTTCCAGGAGCGGAAGCGCTTTGCACAGTAGTTCCGGATCAAAAAAAGGTCGCGCGGCATCGTGAACGGCTACCGTTTCACTTCCCGGATCCAGGACCTTAAGTGCATTCCAGACCGAGTCCTGCCGCTCGGCGCCACCCTTGATGATATTGATGGGAAAAGCGGTATCAATCCGGGCACAGATCTTATTTACCTCTTCCCGTATGTCAGCGGAAACGGGGATGATCATCTGCCGCAGAGGAAGGTCCGCAAAACGGCGGATGGTATGTTCGATGACCGGAATGCCTGCCAGTGGAATGAGCAATTTGGGAAGCGAATGCCGCATGCGGCGGCCCTGACCGCCTGCAGGAATAATAACCGTTAATGTAGCGAGAACTTGCTGCATGCAGATATTATAATCTTTTTCATCTGATTTAGCAACGGGATGTTTGCATTCAAACGGAGGAGCGGATAGGGAGTAGGCCGTAGACGGTAGGCAGTAGACGGTAGACGGTAGACGGTAGACGGTAGACGGTAGACAGTAGACGGTAGACGGTAGCAAGAAGTGCCTGCTTCGGCTTTTTTTTGCATTCTTGAGGTATTTTCCGACCGGGGATGCATTGACTCAATTAATTTGGGGCAATTGATTTGACTCAAATAATTTGACTCAAAACTTTAAACACCGTCCCGACCCCTTCACTTCACGATTTATGACTTGTGATTTATGACTCACGCCTTTGGATCAAAGGATGAGCATCGCATCGCCGTAGGAATAGAAATTGTACTTTTCCTTGATAGCTTCGGTGTAGGCTTCCATAATTAGGTCGTGACCGGCAAAGGCCGAAACCATCATGATCAGCGTGGAACGGGGCTGGTGAAAATTGGTTACCAGACAATCAACAACCTGAAATTCGTAGGGTGGATAAATAAATTTGTCGGTCCAGGTGTTTTTGGGATTGACGTCGCTTCCCGAGACCAGGGAAGATTCCAGAGAACGCACCGTGGAAGTGCCTACGGCAACGATGCGGCCACCGTGCTCTTTGGTTAAATTGATGGTCGTCGCCGTTTTCTTGGGGATCTTAAAATACTCCGAATCCATCTGATGGCGACGCAGATCTTCAACCTGTACGGAGCGGAAGGTCCCCAAACCGATATGTAAAGTCAGCGGTGCAAGTTTTACCCCTTTTTGCGTGATCGTTTCAAAGAGCTCCTCGGTAAAATGCAGGCCTGCGGTGGGTGCGGCCACGGCACCGAGTTCTTTGGCAAAAACAGTCTGATAACGTTCCTTGTCGATTGGTTCGCTTTCGCGCCGGATATAAGGCGGCAGCGGGGATTTGCCACTGTTCATGACGTATTTCATAAAGACGGATTTAGAACAGTTGTGCCGGATGACGCGGCCTCCGGATATGGTGTTGTCGATCACATCGGCATAGATCTTATCGTTAAAGTGCAGCTTATTACCGATACGAACTTTACGTGCGGGTTTGACCAGCACTTCCCAGATCTGTTCTTCCAATTCCCGGAGCAGGAAAACCTCAACTTCCGAATCACTTTTATCTTTAAAGGCAAAAAGCCGGGCCGGAAAAACCTTGGTATTGTTGAACGCCAAACAGTCTCCGCTTTTCAGGAACAGCGGCAGTTCTGCAAAGCGGTGATGGCTGAAACTGTTTTTGGAACGGTCCACCACCATCAGGCGATCTTCCCCGCGCTTATCGCTTGGATACTGGGCAATACGCTCTTTTGGCAGTTCAAAATCAAAATCGGATAAGCGGAAAGCTTTTGGCTGCGTATTAAAGATCTCAAATTTCGTCATGGAACAAACTCTCCTGTGGGTTAGGTTTGCGTTTCTTAAGATTCAGGTGCCGGTAAGTCCGGTCAAGCGCCACACGCCCTCTTGCCGTGCGTTGTAAAAATCCTTCCTGGATCAGAAAGGGTTCGTAGACTTCTTCGATGGTATCCGCATCTTCGCTGATGGCCACAGCCAGATTCTGCAGTCCCACCGGTCCGCCCTCAAAATGATTGACCAGCGTATACAAAATGCGCCGGTCCATATTATCAAGTCCGATTTCGTCCACTTCCAGCATTTTCAGTGCCTCGTCGGCGACCTTTTTATTGATGGTGCCGTCGCCCCTGACCTCCGCATAATCGCGGCAGCGGCGCAGAAGCCGGTTCACAATGCGCGGGGTTCCGCGCGAACGGCGTCCCAGCTCCTCTGCACCGTCCCTGGTCAGCCGGATCTTGAGAATATCCGCCGAACGCAGGGCAATGCGCGTCAGCTCACGATGGTCGTAATACTCCATGCGCAGTGTAATGCCAAAACGGTCCCGGATCGGGGAGGTCAGCAATCCGGCGCGTGTGGTAGCGCCCACCAGCGTGAATCCCTCGAGATTCAGCTGAATGCTGCGGGCGCTGGGACCTTTGTCGATCATAATGTCGATGCGGTAATCTTCCATGGCGGAGTAAAGGTACTCCTCTACCACCCGGTTCATGCGGTGGATCTCATCAATAAAAAGAACATCCCCCTGCTCCAGATTGGTCAGCATGCCGGCCAGATCGCCCGCACGCTCCAGGACCGGTCCCGAAGAGATCTTGATATTGCTGCCGAGTTCCGATGCAATGATGTTTGCAAGGGTGGTCTTCCCCAGTCCCGGCGGCCCGAACAATAAAACATGGTCCAGGGGCTCTTTGCGGTTCCGTGCAGCTTCGATGGAAATTTTCAGGTTTTCCACCAGCTTGCGCTGGCCGACAAATTCCTTTAATGTACGGGGCCGGAGGGAATAATCAAGCTCCTCGTCCAAGGCCACGACTTCCGGATTTACAATTTCTGATCTCATAACATTAACGTTTACCCCATCAGGTAATTTACGATTTTTTTCCTTGATTCGCTATGGAATTTTTTGGCGTAGCTACTGACGCAGATAGACCTTGTTCATTGTAATGAGGCTGTCGCCGCTGATCAGATACTGAAAGGCCACATCTCCCGTAAGGCGCTGTTCGAGGATGAACTTCCGGGCATCGTAGCGGTAAGTCCCCTCCAAAATGCTCAGCTGATAGGTCTCTCCGTTATAGGTTTCCAGCCGATAGGTCAGTTCTTTATTAAAGATAATTTTTTCCCAGCTTCCCGTGTAATAGCTGGAATATTTCCAGCTGCCGGTCAAGAGGTTCTCGGCGGGTTCCGGACCCAGACAGCCGAACAGGCATAAGATGCAGAACAGCATCATGTTTTTTTGGAAAGGTTTATACATTACCTTTGAATATACGCCATTCGTGCAAAAATAAAGGAATATTTTTTCATTTAAGGATGTATTTTTCACATCCTCCGCCTGCGAAGTTCTGTTTGGTATTAGAGGGGTTTCTGATTAAATTCAAGACGAAAATCGGAGTATGCATGGATTGGGATATCGTAATTGGACTTGAAGTCCACGTACAGCTAAACACCAAAACCAAGGCTTTCTGCGCCTGCAAGGTCAGCTATGGCGATCCGCCGAACACCCATGTTTGTCCCGTTTGCCTGGGCTACCCCGGCTCCCTCCCCGTCCTGAACCGGGCCGTGGTGGATTCGGCTATTAAGCTCGGGCTGGCGACTCACTGCAGAATTCGTGAGTATAATACTTTTGCGCGCAAGAATTATTTTTATCCCGACCTGCCCAAAGGCTATCAGATCTCGCAATACAAAGACCCCATCTGTTACGAAGGCTATGTTGATATTGCCGTTCGGGGGGAACAAAAGCGTATCGGCTTGACCCGCATTCACATCGAAGAAGATGCCGGAAAATCCATGCATGGCGAAGACGGCACACTGGTCGATCTGAACCGCTGCGGAACGCCCCTGCTGGAAATCGTCAGCGAACCGGATATTCACGCTCCCGAAGAAGCTTACACCTATCTGAACACCCTCAAGCAGATCGTGCGCTATACCGGTATCTCGGACTGCAATATGGAAGAAGGCTCCATGCGCTGCGATGCAAATATCTCTATTAAGCCAAAAGGACGCAAAGCGCTGGGAACGCGCACGGAACTTAAAAATATGAATTCCTTTCGCAACGTGGAACGCGCCCTAAAATACGAAGCTGAACGCCAGCGCAAAGTCCTGGAATCCGGAGCTGCGGTCACCCAGCAAACCTTGCTTTGGGATGAACAAAGCAATCAGACCAAAGCCATGCGCAGTAAAGAAGATTCCCATGACTACCGTTATTTCCCCGAACCGGACCTGAGCCCCCTGCGCATCGACGACGCCTGGATCGGGCGTATCCGCAGCAGTCTGCCGGAACTGCCCGATGCCCGCAAAAAGCGCTTTACGGAACTATACGGACTGACGGAAGAAGACGCGGCGCTGCTGAGCTCGGAAAAAGAGATCGCCGACTATTTTGAAAACTCCCTACAGACATTCAACAATCCACGGCTGACCGGCAACTGGGTCAAGAATGAGATTTTACGCATTTTATCCGAAAGCGGGAAGTCCGCAGCGGAGTCGCCGGTGACCCCGGCCGCTCTGGCCGGACTGCTGCAATTTCTGCATAACAACACCATCACTCCGCAGACCGCGAAGACTGTCCTGGACGAAATGGCCGCCACGGGAAAAGCCGCGGCGGATATTATCCGGGACAAAGGACTGGAACAAATTTCCGACAGTTCCGAACTGGAAAGCCTGATCGAAACGATCCTGAAAGAAAACCCGGCCGAATGCGAACGCTACCGCGGGGGCGAGACCAAACTGCTGGCCTTTTTTATCGGCCAGGTCATGCGCGGCACCAAAGGCAAAGCCGATCAGACGCTGACCCGGAAAATCCTGGAGAAAAAGCTGGGATAAATTATGGAATATCTGCTTTGCATCGATATCGGCAATACCAACGTGGTCGCCGCCCTGCTGAAAGGCGAAGCGGTTACCGCAGAGATCCGCATCGCCAGTTCTCCGCTGCAAATGCAGGATGAATATCGCATTGCCATTTCCGGCATGCTGTCACGGACCGGCCTAAAAGCAAGCGCTCTGTGCGGAAGCGTGATCTCTTCGGTAGTCCCGCGCCTGACAACACCCTTTACGGAGGTCTGCCGGCAAATCATCGGGCGTGAACCCCTGATCGTGGACCCTTTCCTGCCCCTGAACCTGAAGATCCGCTACGACGACCCCTCGGAAGTGGGCGCTGACCGTATCTGCAATGCCGCAGGCGCACTGCGACTCTATGCCCCGCCGCTGATCGTGGTGGATATGGGTACCGCGACCACCTTTGACATCGTTAGCGGCGACCGGGAATATCTGGGCGGCCTGATCATGCCCGGCCTGGAAACGGCAGGACACGATCTTTTTGAACGAGCGGCCAGATTACCCGAGGTGCGCTTCGCCTTTCCGGAAAAGCTCATCGGCAAAAACACCCGTGAAAGCCTGCAGGCAGGACTAATGTGGGGAACCATTGCCCAAATTGACGGGTTGATAGACAAGGTGGCAAAAGAATGGAAGGTAAAGGACTTCGATGTCATTGCTACCGGGGGACTTTCCGAGATCCTGGCACCGCATTCCCGCTATATCCGGCATGTCAATAAGTCACTGACCCTGATCGGCATGCGGGATATCTGGGAACAGCTAAGGGAGAAACCTTTATGAAACGTATCTTTCTGATCCTGATGCTGGGCGTATCGCTCCTGAGTGCGGCGTCCTACACCTCAATGGGGCAGGTAAAATCCATTGCGGGACTTGATCTGCGCATGACAGATTACGGTTCCTCCGTGGGCGGTATCTGGCAGTTACGGCTACTGAACGGTTTCCATGCCGGACTGCAGACAAACTGGACCTTTGTGAGCAGCGGCAAAGAATACACCCTTACCGATCCCTACACCGGATACACCAACAAACTGAATACCATTCACCTGGATTTTATCAAGGCCGGGGTTTTGCTGAAAAAGCATTTTTTCACGCGGCAGCTGGATAATACCTTTGCACCTTTCTTTTCCCTGCAGGGAGGACCGGTTCTGGCTATCGATACCGACAACGATCCCTGGTCCAATATCAGCCGTTATCAGAACGCGGCTTTCTATCTGGGGTTTTACACACATTTGCATTTCGGCATCGATTTTATGATGGAAAGGCGGAGTTCCCTTACGGTGGCCCTGGGTTACGAGATCAACCATTTCGGGCAAGCCGTCGATGAAGAATTTCTCAAACACAGCTGGAACGGTGCAGCGCTGATCCTGACTTACGGAAGATATTTTTAATGGCCAATGAACAGTTTTTCTTTTCCCGCGAGATTGCTGCGGACACCTTGCTGCTCCGCGGTGATGAGCACATTCACCTCAGCCGCGTCCTGCGAAAAAAACCCGGTGAGCATATCCATGTCAGCGATGGTGAAGGCCGCCTTGTGGAAGCGCAGATACTTTCCATTGAAAAGGATACAAGCCGCGCGAAGATCCTGCGGGACTTCCCGGCACGGGGCGAAGCGCAAAACCGCGTTGCCCTGGCGGTCGGCATTATCAAACCGGCGCATTGGGAAATCCTGCTGGAGAAATCCGCCGAACTGGGCGTATACGAGATCTTTCCATTGATCACACGCTATACGGTCAAAGCGGATTACCGGCGCGAACGCAGTGAAAAAATATTGCTGTCTGCCGTTAAGCAATGCGGGCGCAGCCGTATTCCCCGTTTGCATCCTCCCGCGGAGTTTACGGAATTTATCAAGCAGCCGCACTACCCGAAGATTTACATTTGCGACGATCAGGATACCTACCCCCGGCTGCGCGTTCCACAGACCTCCGAAGATGCACTGATCTTTGTCGGACCCGAAGGCGGATTTCATCCGGACGAGGTCCGGCTTGCAATCGCTGCCGGCGCCAATCCGGTTTTACTCGCAAACCGTCGTCTGCGCAGCGAAACTGCCTGTTTGCTGGCTTTATCATATCTCGTCGTTTAAGGGGAATATCATGATCAAAAAGCCTTTCCTCGCGGTTCCGCTCCTCCTGGTTTTTCTCTTTTCTTCCTGTCAAATCATAAAAAGGGATATCGAACCCCTGAACAACTATGCCCACTGGCATCAAAGAATGATTGTATTCATCAACGAAAAAGACAGTATCCGGGACGGGTCTGCCATCTTCTTCGGCAATTCCATTATCGAAGGCTTTGACTTGAAAACGTTCTTTCCCGAATGGAATACGGTCAACAGAGGTATCGTTTCGGACCATATCGACGGCCTGATAGAAAGAATGGATATCAGCCTTGGAAATGCGGAACGTGCAAAACTGTTTATCCTGATCGGCATCAACGATATCGGCGCCGGCCGCAGTGAAAAGGAGATCAAATACCTCTACCGCAAGATGCTGATACGCATCGCCGAAAATTATCACTATGAGGTTTATCTGCATTCCATTCTTCCCACGTCTCCCCGCTGGAAGAACTGTCCGCCGGAAATGATCAAAAACCTGAACCGCTATATCGAAAAACTGGCAAAAAGAAACGGTATGACCTATGTCGACATTTACCCCCTGTTCAAATCGGAAAACTCCGATTATGCCAATGAAGCCCTGTTCAGGGACGGACTGCATCCGAACCGGACAGGATATGCCTTATGGGCCGAATATTTAAGATCAGTGATGAAATAGTTCTGCTGCCGAAATCTTTCTTCAATAAAAATACACGGATAAAATCGCACGCTTGAAATATTCCTTTTATATCTGTCCCGCTTTTATTAGTTTTTTCAGTCAATAAATAAATATGCTCAAAATGAATTTTATCACAGGCAGCGGACTGCGGTCAGTGTGGGACTGAGCGGGGCGAAGCCTTTGTCGGAGTATGGGAGTATGGGAGTGTGGGAGAAGGTGGCAATACCATGAATAATACAAAAGTTATGGGTGAAGCGCTTGAATTCTGCCCGCTGAGTCCGGAGCGCTGGCAGGATCTCGAATCCCTGTTCGGAAAATCCGGGGCCTGCGGAGGCTGCTGGTGTATGTGGTACAGGCTGAAGCGTTCGGAATTTGAGCAAAATAAAGGCGAGGGCAACAAAAAGCTGATGAAGCAGATCGTCGAATCCGGCGAGATCCCGGGCATCCTTGCTTATCTTGACGGGAAAGCCGTTGGCTGGTGCTCGGTCGCTCCGCGGACCCAGTTCCCGGCACTGGAACGCTCCCGCATCCTGAAGCGCATCGACGACAAACCCGTCTGGTCCATTGTTTGCTTCTATATTGCACAAGATTACCGGAAAAAGGGCCTGACGGGAAAGTTGCTGAACTATGTTATTGAATACTGCAGCAAACAGGGAGCCACTATCATCGAAGCATATCCCAGCGATTCACCCAAAAAGGACCTTCCGGATGTTTTTGCCTGGACAGGATTCGCTTCCACCTTTTTCAAAGCCGGTTTCAAAGAAAGCGCCCGGCGCTCCGAAACCCGGCCGCTTCTGCGCTATGAGATCAAAAAGTAGCCTTTTTAACAAAAAGGATAAGACTATGATCCGGAAAACACTGATCGCCCCCTGCGGCATGAACTGCGGGATATGCCTTGCTTTTCTCCGGGATAAAAATACCTGCAAAGGCTGCCGGGAATTCGATGTGAACAAACCCGAATATTGTAAGAAATGCATCATTATCCACTGTGAACTCCTGCAGAAAACCTCTTCGAAATTTTGTTACGATTGTGAAAAATATCCCTGCAAAAGGCTTCGGGACCTTGATAAACGCTACCGCGGCAAGTACCATATGAGCATGATCGACAACCTGGAATTCATCCGGGATCAGGGACTGGACGCCTTTGTGGATCTGGAAAATCGACGCCGGATCTGCCCGCACTGCGGAGCCACGCTCTGTATCCACCGGGATTATTGCCTTAACTGTAAAGAAACGCGAAGAGCATAAGGAAAGCCCTGAAAAAACACCCGGAGATCGCCGCATGCGGGATCGACTGCGGCTTATGTCCGCGTTTCTATACCACAGGATCTTCCCGCTGCCCCGGCTGCGGGGGTCCGGACTTTAAGGAAAAACATCCTTCCTGCGGAATCCTGAATTGCTGCGCGATAAAACACAAACTTGAAGTTTGCGCGCAATGCCCCGATTATCCCTGCAGCCGCTATCAAGCCGAGAAAATACTGCAGGATTCTTTTGTCACGCATCAAAAGATCTTCGTGAATCATGAATACATTCAAAAAAACGGCCTCTCTGCCTTTCTTGAACGGCAGGCACTGCGGATCCGGATCTTATCCGGTCTGCTGGAATATTTCGATGACGGCCGCTCGAAGGCCTTCTATTGCCGGTACTGCGCGCTGTTAGCACCGGAACAATTAGGGGAAGTCCAGGGTTTTGCCGCCGGGCTGCCTTCTTCCCTGACACTGAAAGAAAAAAGCAAGGGAATCCGCGAATTTCTTACACAGATCGCGAATACGGCAGACATTGAAACAATATTGCATTAAAAGGCATTATACGAAAAAGCTAGAACGTTTTTTCTGAGAGCAGTAAACATGAATAAAAAAAGGAGTGAAAAATGAACCTCGCCTCCTGTGGACTTATTTGTGACGAATGTCCTTTTTTCCAAAAGGAATGTCCGGGCTGTTTCAATACCCGGGGACAGCCTTTCTGGGCAAAGGATGTAAGCGAAAAGGGTATTTGTCCCCTTTTTGATTGCGCGGTAAATCAAAAAGCATACCGCAACTGCGGAGATTGCAGTCAATTGCCCTGCGCAATGTTCCTGGAACTTAAAGATCCGAATATTTCCGATGCGGAACATGAAAAATCGCTGAAACTGCGAATTGGAAATCTGCGCAAATCGCAGAGTTAAAGATAATTATTTACCAAGATAAAAGACGACAAACTGAATTGGCCCGTAAAAGACCGGCGTGATTGTTAAGTTAAAGAAAGGAATCTTACATGCAATGGATCATCCTCGTTATCGCGTGACTATTTTAAACCGCCTTTGCTTTTTGCCCGGGAAAAGCCCGGTCCGCCGCCGGCGGAGAAATATATTTGTGGTATCTGGCCTTTCTGCGGCTCTTCTTTCTAAGTACGCTGTTCATCTCCATTATTGGTCTGAAAATTGTTGCGCAATAGAATAAACATCATGATTGGTTCTGAACTTATAATAGACAAGCAAAACCCGAAATGACTGAAGTCAAGATCCGCCCGATCAAAAAGAACGAATCTGCGTTGCTGGAAGAATTTTTATATGATGCGATTTATATTCCGCCCGGTGAGCCAAGGCCAGGAAAGGAAATCATTCTGCTGCCGGAATTATCCCTGTATTACCGGGATTTCGGCCGCAAAGGTGACCTCTGCCTGATTGCGGAACTTGAGGGGAAAGCGATTGCTGCCATCTGGAGCAGACTGTTCAGCGAAAGGGAAATGGGATTCGGCTATGTGAATGCCGAAACCCCGGAACTGAGCATGTCCGTTAAGGCAGTATACCAGAACTGCGGTATCGGGACCCTTTTACTGACGCGCATGATCACAACATTGAAAGAAAAGCATTATCCTCAGGTATCCCTCAGCGTCGACATCCAAAATTTTGCATACAAACTATACCGGAAATTCGGCTTCGAGTCACTTAGGTCAGACGGTAAATCGGCGACGATGATCAAGATACTGAGAGATTGAAAAAATTTATTCCGAATAATATAACGGAATAATACACCCATCACACAAGATCTTAATATGCAATTCCATTCCACTACCCTTTTTGTCAAAGACATTCGCAGATCAAAGGACTTCTACACCGGCCTGCTGGGTCTGGAAGTCGAACATGATTTCGGAAAAAATGTAATCTTAAGCGCGGGACTCACATTGTGGGAAGTCATTCCCGGGCATATAATCGCCGAGAAACTGAAAACCGAAGAGAGTTCCAACCGTTTCGAACTGTATTTTGAGGACAGTGATCCTGACAAAACCGTCAGGACGCTGAAAGATGCGGGAGTCCGCTTTCTGCATGCGATCCGGGAAGAGTCCTGGGGCCAGCGAACATGCAGGTTTTTCGATCCTGACGGGCACCTGATCGAGATCGGCGAACCGCTGCAGGTCTTTATCGGGAATATGTACAAAAAGGGACTCAGCCCGGAACAGATCAGTGAAAAAAGCGGTGTGGCGCTGGAGATGATTTTCCGATTAATTGGAAGTAATCATTAGACGGACGTAACAGTAAGGGATAAGTGAAGAAGAAAGGATATTAAATGAAAATAAACAGATTTTATATTTTGTTCGTTTTCGGTATATTACCCTTAACGGGTTTTTCACAGCTGACCCTGAGCATTGAGATCAGCGAATTAAAAAGCAACGAAGGACAGGTACATTTGGAGCTCAGCAATGAAGATGAAAAGCAGGTGGCCGGTGTAAGCGAGAGTATCTCTGATCATCGCTGTGTTATTCACATTAAAGACTTAAAGCCCGGAAAATACAGCTTCAAATACTTTCACGATGCGAACGGCAATAAGGAACTGGACACATCCTGGCTGGGAATTCCAAAGGAAGGTTTCGGTTTTTCCAATAATCCGGGTATAAGTTTTGGACCGCCGTCTTCCGAAAAGATCCTGTTCGAGTTAAAAGAAAGCACGGTAATAAAATGCATACCCAAATATTTTTAAGCAAGGCGCAGGCAGATATTCAATGAAAACAGGTCAAAAACCCGGCAAAAATAATAAATTATTCCAATACGTACGCGCCTACAAATGGTCGAACATCTTTGCCATGATCCGGAATATGCGCCGGGACCCCGAGATCTGCGAAGCGCGTTTTGACGGTAAACTTGTGGTCATTACAGGAGCCACTTCCGGCATCGGTTACTTTACGGCGCGCAAATACGCCGCACAGGGTGCAAACCTGCTTTGTATCAACCGCAATCCGGAAAAATCCGAGAAACTCCGCCGGGAAATTGAAACGGAATTCGCTGTCAAATGTGAATATAAGATCGCCAATCTCAGCCGTCTGAAGGATATTTTCCGCGTATCCCGGGAGCTGTCGGAACTGCCCCTCCCCATTGACGTGCTTATTCACAATGCAGGCAACTATCTGACAAAAAGAGAACTGAATTCCGACGGACTTGAAAAGGTCTTTGTCGTTCATTATCTCTCTTCGTTCATCATGAACTATCTGCTGACGGACAAGCTGAAAGCCCAGGAAAAATCCCGCATTCTGATGGTGAGTTCGGAAGGACACCGTTTTGCGGTCTGGGGCCTGCGTTTTGACGACCTGAACTGGGAAAAGCGCCGGTATTCCGGGCTGAAGAGCTACGGATCCGCCAAAACCGCACAGCTGCTGTCCATGCTGATCTTCGAAGAGCAGTTCAGGGGGAGCGCCGTTACGATCAACACCATGCACCCCGGAGCGGTAAAAACGGATACGGGACAGGAAAACGGCAGGTTTTATCGCTGGTACAAAAGGAATTTTCTGGATAAAGGTCTGCGTACAGCCGATATTTCCGCCGAAGCGCTGTACTATCTGGGCGCCGCAACAGCTCTGGATGGCGTCAGCGGTAAATTCTTCAACCTGACGACTGTGGAAGAACCCGCGCCGCCGGCTGCAGATATGGATGCTACCCGTGAATTATGGGATCAAACACTGAAAATGACGGGACTGGCAAAACAAGCTTAAAACGTTAATGCCGTAAGCAGAGATAAGACAAGGAGTCTTCATGCGCTATGAACACATCACCCTCTATGTCAAAGACCTGGAACGCTCGCTCAGCTTTTACCGGGACCTGATGGGACTGAATTTGTTGCGGCGGATTTCCACGGAAAACATAAAGATCGTATTCCTGGGCAAAGCGGATCAGCCAAGTATCGAATTGATCGAAGCGGGCGGCAATGCGCCGGAAAAAAGCGGCTTTTCCCTTGGTTTTCGGGTTGAATCCCTTGATGAGGCAACAACAATGATGGAAGCCGCCGGCTATCCCCTGCTGCGCGGACCCGTCTTGGCGAATGCCGCCGTCCGTTTCTCCTTTTTTACAGACCCGGATGGAATTGAGATCCAGCTTCTGGAATACCGGGATCATTCGTGATCGCAGGACATATAAAAGCGATATTGAAAATTGAGTGAATATGAAACACAAAAACAGCATCATGATTTTCTTCCTGCTCCTTGCCCTGCTTCTGCCCCGGATGCTTCCGGCACAATGGCAATTGTCAGTGCGAGCGGAAGCCGGCGCCCACAATGCCTCTGAGGGCATGTACCTGCGTTCGGCCGCCGCAGTACAGTACCGGTTGAAAGATACGGAATTCAGCGCCGGGCTACAATTCGAGTTGTTCGGCAAGGTTCCACGGCATTTTAGCGGACTGAATTTGGGAATTAGCCAGGCAATGGCGATCCGGGAATTCCCTTTTGAAGTCGCTGCTTTTTTTCTGCACAGACCGTATTCCGATCTGCAATACGAGAACAGCTGGGGGCTGCTGGCAGAGACCGATTACCGGCATTTCCATTTTATGTTCGGGAACGGCTTCCGGGCCTTCCGGCTTACCCGGCAGGCCGTACAGGACTACCCCGAAGGCGCCGGGACCCTTATTCGCGAAAACTGGAATCTGCTCTACCGCATCGGCTATGATCTGAAATCGGAAGATAATTTCTGGAATGCCGGCATCGCCGTGACCAATCTGGACTATTTTTTGATGAACCAGGAAACGAATCCCATGCTGTTGCTGCATGGAAATGCGGAAATTGCATCCGGACTGGATTTGTACGCGGAATTCTGGTACAAACAGGCAGGGGTCTTTAATATCAGCGCCAATTATTTCGGATATTTCTTCCGCTTGGGGGTACTATGGGAACTCTAATAAAAAAAATTACCCTTTTGCTAACCTTAATCCTGCTGTTCAGCGCATGCGATGTTTTTGAATTCCGCGGCTTTGTAATGCCCTACGAGACTGTGGACCAGCGCTTTGAGCAGTCCATGGCCTGGAATGCCGAACATCCCTACAAATCCATCAGCGTGCCGCAGGACCGTTACGATCTCTTTGTCATGGGCGATACACATGTCGGCGACACGGTGAACCTGAACCTCTTTTTGGATGCCGCCATCGCCGCGGAAGCGGCCGGAGCCGTGATGGCCGGAGACATCACGACCGGTAATGATGAGGATTTTTATATTTTTGAGCGCCAGCTGCCGCCGGCCGGCGTTTTGCCGACCTTTCCCATTGCGGGCAATCACGATCTGTATTTCCACGGCTGGGAACAATACTACGAACTCTTCGGCAGCAGTACCTACCTTTTTACCGTACATACACCCAATGATTCCGACCTCTATATTTGTCTGGATAATGGCGCCGCCACCATGGGAAGCAAACAGCTGGCCTGGCTGAAAGAAACCCTGGAGAACGAACGAGCGCAATACCGGAACTGCGTTTTGTTTACCCACACGAATTTTTTCCGTATCCGCCGCATGACAGCGACAAATCCCTTTGTTGAAGAGCTGCAATACCTCACGGAGCTCTGTCTGCGTCATGATGTGAACATGGTCATCAGCGGCCATGACCACGAACGGAACACCGGAAGCCTCGGCAACACGGAATTTTTGATCTTGGACGCCTTGCAAGACAAGGAAAAAGACCCCAGCTATCTGATCCTGAATGTCGACAGCGATACGCTTTCCTACAAATTCGTAGATCTGTAAAACAAGACCTCCCTCAAAAATAAAGGGCCGCAGAAATGCGGCTTTTTTTATCGTACGTAAATATGTTTGATGATGTTGAAGGCCCTTTGAAAAGGTATTTGCGGATCGCATCAATATCTTTTCTCCGGCGAGGACTGAAAATTATTCTTCAGGCACTTAAGTCAAGAATGCCGGAGAGAAACCGGATTATTCTTTCTGACCTTACTTTGTTTCCATAAATATTTGGTTTGAAAAAAGCCCGCCACTTTATACATTCCGGAAGATCACGAAAGGAAGCGTTATGCCGAAAGCGGAAGGACTGACACTGGCATTTGAGACTGCAGACAAGATCCGCACGGATCTGCTGGAAACACTGCCTTACAAGGGCGGGGAGCAGATCATCCGTCTGAATTACCCCGAATTTTCCGCACTTTGCCCCTTTAGCGGATTGCCGGACATTGCGGAGATCGATATTGTTTACAGCCCTGCAGACCGGATCATCGAACTAAAATCCCTGAAATACTATTTTCTCTCTTTCAGGAATGTCGGCATATATCAGGAAGACATGACAGACCGCATTTACCGGGATCTGAAAAAAATATTAATACCCAGAACATTCTACGTTAAGACCCGTTATAATATCCGCGGCGGTATTGGCGCCGTATGTGAAATGGGGGAAAAAGCAAAGGAAAAAGCATGAAATACGCAAATTTGATATTTCTGGTGATCCTGCTGGTATTGGCAGCCTGCAGCGGCGAAGCTTACATCCGGGTCAACAACAACACGCCCGGCACCATTTTGCTCAGCGTCAATCACAATGCCGATGAAGTCCTGCTGCCCGGTGATACCACAGACACTTACACCGTCTCTGTGAGCCGGGGAATTATCAATCAGATACCGGTTAGCGCAAGCGGCGATTGGCTGAGCAATTACAATGAAAGCATCGCGGTCTCCAACGGGGATGTCGTCGTTCACCGTATTCATCCCCAGCAGGCCGATCTCAGCTTTATCAACACTTCTGTCGATTCCGCTATCCTGCGTTATGAAAATACCTTCTATCATTATTTTGCGGGTGGCGACAGCATCCGGGCTATGCATGCTGCCGACGGAGATGTCATTCTGGATTATGAAGGCCGTTACATTTTTACCCGGCATGAAGTGAAAACCTGGTTCCCGGGTGAAAGACGCCGTTTTGAGCTGATCCCGGACGCCTGCGAGATCCAGGTGAACAACATCCATCCCAATCGCGCTGTTTATTACGTCTTTATCAGTCCCAGCACCGCGGATACCTGGGGCGAGGATAAGCTGGGTGCAAATACCATTCTTTATCCTAATGAGGGATATGTCTGGAAAGCCGAAGGCGGAGAGCGCTGGGATATGCGCATCGAAGCCGGCGATCCCCATCCGGACAGCGCACTTTTTGCCTACGAATTCTACGATACCGAAGGTTGTGCGGCCGATTTTACCTGGATCTATGAATTCCCCACCATCTTTACTTCCCTGGGAATGGGAAAACTTTCCAAAACCGGCACGGCTGACAGCGGTATCCTGAAAGCGAATGCCATGCACAAGACCCTCCCCTCCGAGGGACCCGCATACCGCATCGAGAAGATCGGGAAAAAAGATGCCGGTCGCATGAGAGAAGCATCTTTGAAAAAATAGAAACGCTCCAGAGAGATTGGGTGTGTGGGAGAGATGGAAAAACGGGGTGTTTTTTATAAAATTATATCGAAAAAGAGAATAATCCCGTTCAGCAAACTGAAAAATTCATTTTGATCATATCTTTCGCCCGCTGCAGAATATCTTCAAAGCTTTCCTTTTCCCCGTAGGAAATGATCAGGTCCGGCGCGTATTTACGAAACCAGGTAATCTGGCGTTTGGCAAAGCGGCGGGTGTTTTTCTGGATTTCCTCAATTGCCTTTTCCAGATCGTATTTCCCTTGCAGATACGCGATGACCTCCTTGTACCCCACGGAATTGAGGGCATTCAGGTCCGGCGAACAGCCCCGTTCCAAAAGCGCTTTCACCTCCTCTGGCAACCCTTCTTCGATCATACGCCGGACACGGGTATTGATATTGGCGTAAAGCAGAGGACGCTCCGGATCCAGTCCGATATGCAGATAGGGATATGGGAATTTCCGTTCCTGTTCGGCAAAGATCTCCGAAGCTTTTTTCCCGCCGGCATAGCAGATCTCCAGTGCCCGGCTGATGCGTTTGGGATTTCTTGCGTCGACACCGGCGGCCAGCTCCGGATCCAGGCGCTGCAGTTCGGCATAGAGCGCGTCCCAGCCTTCCCGTTCTGCCTTCTCACGGATCTGCCGCCTCAGGGTTTCGTCGCTGTGCAGGCCCTCTGCGATCATGCCAAAGACCGCCTGCAGGTAGAGCCCGGATCCTCCGCAGATAATCAGATTTTTCCCGGCCGCCATACTGCGGTCGATAAGCTCCCGTGCCAGCCGGCCGAACTCTCCTGCACTGAAGGGCTGATCCGGATCCCGTTCGTTGATAAAATAGTGCTTAATCCGCTTCAGTTCCTCCGCCGATGGCGTGGCGGTGCCGATATTCATGCCACGGTAGATCTGCCGGCTGTCGGCGGAAATAATATCCGCCTGCAGCCATTCGGCCAGTTCCAGGGACAAGGCGGTCTTGCCCGAGGCCGTAGGGCCGCTGATAAATATACAAAACGATGTTTGGGTATCGTCAGACATGGAAAAGCAGGCTCAGGTCCAGGCACTTTGCCGAATGGGTCAACGCACCGACCGATATGATATCCACACCGCAGCGAGCGATGTCACCCACGGTTTCCAGCGAAATATTTCCCGAAGCTTCAAGAAGGATATCGCCGTGTTCCGTCCCCACCGCCTCACGGATCTGCCCGGGTGTAAAATGGTCGAGCATGATCGTTTGCACCGGGTACTTCAGGGCGCGCCGGTATTCTTCAAGGTCGGTGACTTCGATCTCGATCTTTAAGCCGTGTTTCCGGGCAAAGGGCAGCGCCGCCTGCAAAGCCCGGTCGATACCTCCTGCCCAGCGAATGTGGTTCTCCTTGATCAGGATCATATCATAAAGCCCCTGCCGGTGATTTTCGGCTCCGCCACAGGTAACGGCATATTTGTCCAGAACCCGCAGATTGGGAAGCGTCTTTCGGGTATCGTAAATTTTGCAGCGGGTACCCGCAAGTTCCCGAACATAACGGGCGGACAGCGTGGCAATTCCGCACATGCGGCCTAAAAAATTCAGGGCCGTGCGTTCTGCGCTAAGAATGGAGGCGCCCTTTCCCTTGATACTTAAAAGCAGATCTTTTGCATAAAGATTTTCGCCGTCCTGTTTATGAAGATCAATTTGCAGATTCGGGTCCAGGAGTTCAAATACCCGTGCGGCAATGGGGATCCCTGCGGCAATCCCGGCTTCTTTGGCGATGATCTGCGCTTTGGCGGGAGCGTCAACGCGCATAGCCTGCACCGTGACGTCACCCCCGCCGATATCCTCCTCCAACGCGTGCAGAAGAATGGGATCCGTTATTTTTTGGTCCGGCAGCTGCATAGCTACTTCCGTATCACATAATGATCGTGGCAATCCCCGCTAACGGTATAACTCCGGTAAACCAGGGAATCCGCATAAAAGGACAGGGTTTGAAAATACTGTTCGGATTCCGCTTTCTGCACGGCAAAAAGATCCCCGAATTTGCTTTGAATGGGATATTGCTTCGCTCCGGCAACCGAGATCACATAGGCAATGCCTTTTGCAGGGTCGTCAACGATCTTGTCTTTTTTTAAGGGGTAGGTCCGGGTATAGGCATGATCGTGGCCCTGCAGGACCATGGATACTCCGTATTTTTCCATCAGCGGAATAAAAAGCCTGCGGTATTCGGGATAATCGCGGTTATAACCGCTGGGATAAAAACCCTGATGAATACCCGCGACCGTCCAGCGGTTGGGATTCTTTTTCAGGACGCCTTTCAGCCATTCCGCCTGTTTTTCCAGTTGCTCGTTACCGTTCAGCACAATAAAGCGTACGCCCTGCCAGTCGACATAAAAACAGGTCTCTTCCAGTCCTTCGGGACCGTTTTCCGGTTGGGTCAGATGGGGACGCCAGTTGGGTGGCAAAGTATCGCGGTGATCGCGATAAGCCCAGAGATAAGCGTGGTTGCCAACGGCTGAGATAACAGGATAGCGGCTAAAGGCTTGCGAAGCCCCCCGAAAAAAGGCATCCCATTGCCAATCCTGATACGGATAGTCGACAAGGTCGCCCGCCAGGAACCAGAAAGCCGCATCCGGCGCGGTCAGCATGGCCCGCTGGTAAAGCCGCGGAAGATAGGTTTCGAAACCCCACTGCGGATCGCCCAGATAGACCATGGTAAAATCATTAAATCCGCGTTTTGCGGTGCGAAATGTGTACCAGGGCGACCAGTTCCTGCCGTCACCCACGCGGTAGGCGTATTCGCTATCTTCCTGCAGATCGCTGAGCCGGATCGAACAAACATAATGCAATACCGAATCACCGGCATTGGTAAAGACTTTTTCAGTGGCAACGCAAAGGGTTTCTGCGCGCTTATGCAGGTTTACGTCGGGAGCATTGAGCGTATACTGTACTTTGCCGCTGTCTACCGCTTCGTAAAAGCGGAAGGCCAATGCCATATTATTCTCGGACTGTTCGCAGGGACTTAGGATTATGCGCTGCGGCGCTGCCGCAAAAAGCGCAGAAAAACCTAGTGCAAGAACCAGCATTGCGGAAAAATGCTTCATGGGATATCCGCCTTTCTTTGAAGTTCCGAACGTTTTACTTGATCAGCAGCATCTTCTTTGTTTCCGTCTGCAAACCGGCGCTCAGCCGGTAGTAATAGATGCCGGCCGGCAGATGATCTGCGCGGAAATGCACTGTATAGCTGCCGGGTGACTGATAGGCGTAGACCAGGGTCTGAACGTATTTACCGCGAATATCAAAGATATCCAGTGTCACACGTTCGCTGTTCGTCAGACTGTAGCCGATGCGGGTTTCGGGATTGAAAGGATTCGGATAATTTTGCTCAAGTCTGAAGGTTGCCGGCAGATGGATGTTAACATCTTTCTCGATGGATGTCCAGGTCGGATAGATCACCCGGACGCGGTCGACGTAGATGCTGCCGCTGCTTGCCTTGCGATTGATACGCAGGCGGAAACCTTTGTATTTCATCGGATAGACCTCGGCACGGTCATAAGGCAGCAATGCATTCATGGGGCAGATAAGCGTACGGTAGTCGTCGTTGTAGAGCAGACTGGTCGAGGCTTTTGCCTCATAAGCCTTTCCTTCGCCATCTTCGAGCGTTACATAGATGGAATGTGCAACACTGTCACCCAGTGCGTCAATCAGGATCTCCGACGGAAGTCCGTAGATCGTTACGGGGTCTTTGGCACTCAAATAAATATTACCGTCGGTAGCTGTTCCTATATGGGAATAATCCACTTTTATGGCCTTACTGCCGCTGCCTTCCGTACGGTCTACCAGCAAAAAGCCCGTCTGTGTCAAATCGATGAATTCATCGGCGCTCACGGTATAGTCATTCATATCCTCGACCTCGTCGATAGCGCTTTCGCCTTCCCCGATCTCGATATTGATGTAGGCCGTGTCGGTATTGTTGCCGTATTTGACAAGCAAAGCGGTCTGTCCGGACGCAGTGGCCTTGAATTCCACCCGTTCGTTAATACTGCCGACGGCGGGATTCAGCAACTCAAATTCGAAAATATCGCTGCTCATTACCGAAAAGTAGCCGGATTCATCTCTGGCAGCCACGGAAAAACGGATGGTTTTGCTGGAGTCGGTTGTCACATATTTGGGACTGATCTCAAGATCGGTCAGCTCGATCACATGGATCAGAACACTGTCGCTTTCGCCTTCAGTGTTCAGTGTAGCCACCAGTTTGGTATTTCCGTGCGTCGTAGATGCCGTAAAATTACCTTCGGAAAAGCTGCCCATAGCCGTATTGTAGTCGATCGTAAGGGCATTCCAGTCGCTGAAGCCGCGGAGGTGATAATATTCGCTCCATCCGGTCAGCCCTGTAGAAATGGTCTGTTTTTTATAAACGGCAATACTGTCGCGGACGAACTGAATATGTTTTAGATCGCCGTCATCGGGTGCGGAGGAAACGCAGAGAACACCGTTGGATACGCTGCGCTCACTGCCATCCGAAGGGCTGTTCATTTGAGAATTCCAGACCACGATGCTGGATGAACCGCCGCCGTCCAGATTTACGGCATGCGCAATACCGACATCCTTCATAAAAGCGGCCATTTCGTAAAGGCTCATTCCCACGCTGAAACCGGCCTGACGTCCGTCCACAACGACAAAATAGACCTTGGTACTGTCCTGGTTGAAACCGATAGCCGTACGCGGATGCCGGTCGGAGCAATGCGCCGATCCGATACCCTCGTTCGGATAGGATGCGGCAACCACGTCCACCCCGTCTTGGAGCATGCGGGGACCGCCGCCGACCAATTGCGTCAGGCGCGGGAGGTTATTCGCCAGGCCCTGTACGATCTTTACGGTATCGCCGATCTGCAGGTAGTTGTTCATAAAAGTGTTCGCCGCCCCGTGACCGGAGATCACGATCTTGCCGTCCGGGATGGCCATGTTTCCGACACCGCTGACCCGCGATTCGATCACGGCGCGGACAGTATCGTTGACGATCCAGTCGTCAATGGGATTGGCCTGGCATTCGAAACCGTATACATTCGTCCCTGTCGAAGCGCCCTTATAGCGATTATAAAACACCATCTGATCGGTGCCGCGGGTAAAGTTGACATTGCTCAGCGGATAGGAAAACCAGAGGCCGGAAGAGTCGCTGGCATAAAGCGCACCGGTAAACTGCGGATTGATGATATGCGGTTTTTTGTCTTCATTGAAAGAAAAAGCGGAACGGTTGTTGCTGAATCCCCAGACAAACTGTCCGTTCATAACCTGCGAAGTGACCGGTGCATTCAGGTATTCCCCGCTGGTGTGGTAATAATCGCCATTGATGGCGGAAATGACGCGATGACCCGCATAATTGTTGCTTTTGCTCATGTTGCTGGGAATATCGCGGGAGAGCAGGCGATTGCCGCCTTTGGCGGTTTCAATATTGACGTAAGGGTTCGTAATATCAATTTCCACAACATACAGCGCCCAGGGCCGGGTTTTTTCTTCGTAATAGGAGTAATAGGTCCCGGGACCCATCTGATAATGGTTGACCTTTTTATATTCATAGGCATGAAGCAGCGGTATCATGGCTATGCCTATCAGTAGGATCGATAACCAACGTTTCATAACACACTCCTTGTTTAATTTGATAATCTTACACTCAGGTGTAAATTTAGTCAATTCTGCATAAAATCAAACAAATTTTAATGCAGAAACATAAGAAATGCATTTCCCTGTGGCAGGATGCGACAAGATAAGCAAATCGCTTTTCCAGACAGGTAAGTTTCCCGCTTCTTTATCGGCTGCAGACCAAGGGTAAGGATCAGCAAACTCGTCAAATTTGCGTTAATTTCCCGATATGCGCCATAAGTCCGCGCTTTCCGAATGTGTAAAAATTCACAAACAGATTGCGAAAGCCCGGCATTGTGGTCTCTAAACAGGGGGTGTAGCGAAGCAGGGATTCGAACCCCGGACACGCGGATTATGATTCCGCTGCTCTAACCGACTGAGCTACTTCGCCATGAAAAAGCTTGTTATTATAATAAGTAATTTCTGGAAAGGCAATATAAAAAAGTCGGCGCAATGCACGGTAACAAAAAACCTGAAGGCTTTATAAGGGCTGCTGATGTATCCAAAACACAAAAGTCCCGTAAAAAACGGGACTTTTCGTATTTGCTGAATGCGAGTATCTTATTTTAAAATGACCCGCTGCGTCTGCGGCATTTGTCCGAAAGGCGTAATACGGACCAGGTAAACGCCGCGCGGCAGATCCTGCATGGAAAATTCCGATAAGCCGGTTTTGTGGTGCTGCATAACGCGCCTGCCGGCAACATTGAAGATCTCAAGGTTATAAGCGAAGGCGTTTCCGGGATTGACGTAGAGGATATTCCCGGTGGGGTTGGGATAAACCCGGAAAGGCGTTCCCGTTTGTACCCGGATCCCGGTCATGGCGACTTCCGTATAAAAGAAATCATTGTCGTAGGTTTTTACCCAGTTTTCGCCGTCTTTTTGAAAATGTCCCTCATTAACGCGCATATTGCGGTCCGGACGCGGCATCATCTGGAACCAGGACGGCAGGATCAGTTCGTCGCAGCTACGGGTGGTATCGAAAACGATCTCAAATTTCGATATCTCGACCCAGGCGTCATCCCAGTTGGAATTTACGGTGCGGATTTGATTTCCGTTCGCATCATAACTGAAATCTTCCTTGCTGCCGGCCACCCAATCATTGGTGGTATAGGAATCCCAGTAGTGATTGATGGCCGCGAGCGGGTCGGGACCTTCGCCGTACTCGTAAGAATATAAGGTGGTTGAAACCCATGCGGTACCGTTCCAGTACGAATAGATCTCTTCCGTCATACGGTTTTGTTCGTCATAGTTCATTTCGATCTGATGCGAAGGATCCCAGTTCTCATTGTACCAGTAGTACTGAATGTAACCGGTATTATTCCCGTTGACATCGTAGCTTTGAACACCTTTTGAACTTTCTGTCCAGGTAGCGCTGCTGTCGACCCAGACATCGTCATAACGCTCGATCTGCTGTCCTGAACTGTTATAGATGTAACGCGTACGGCCGTTTAGCTCGAGGGTGTCGGTATAATTATAATAGATCATCTCTTCGGTGACATTCCCGTTTGCATCATAGGAGTATTCGTTCATGTAATTTTCAGACCAATATTCACCCTCTTCATCCCACATCAGAATAGTCTCGCTCAGCTGATTGTTTTGGTTGTCATAGGTGTTTATGGATTTTTCATGATTAACCCACAGCTGGGTGCTGTCGTCATAGATCTGCATGATGCTGGTCAGCATGTTCCCCGCATCATCGTAGGTATAAAGATTATTGACATAGTAATGCCAAATGTCTGTAGAAAGATCAAGCATTTTTCCAACTTCCTGGTCCAGGCGCATTTTTGTTCCGGAAGTGTTCAGCGGCGACCTTTTATCCGTCTGCGTTTTCAGCAATCCGCTATTATGGGTATATTTTGAAGATGCCAGGCGCTGAGACAAATACCCCGGCAGTTCCGATGCAAGCGTAAAAAGCGAGAACAGCACAGTGAAGATCATGCCGATCAAGAACCTTTGTTTCATTTTCATATCACATCCCTTTCTGTTTCTATCATAAAGTTAATCATTTTATAATAACATAGTCAATAAAAAACAAAGGTCAATCCAACAAATACACAATTTTTTATGTTGATCGCTTCAGGTAATCTTCTGCCAGAAGACCCATGAGCCAGAAATCGTAATAACGGCCGTTTTTATACATTGCCTGCCGCAAAGTACCCTCATGCTTAAAGCCGATCTTCCGGTAAACGGCTTTGGCCGCTTCATTCTCCGCATTGACGTGCAGCTGAATGCGGTTCAGGTTCAGCATCCGGAAACCGTGATCCACCATCATCCGGGTGGCTTCGCTGCCCAGGCCTCTCCCCCAGGCCGATTTGTCCAGCAATACGATATAAAAGGTCATCATGCGGCTGACCCAGTCGGGCCGGACCAGAGCAATATGCCCCACGTTTTTCTTTTCGGCCTTATCCACGATCATCAGCTGCACCGCATGTTCGTGTTTTGCCATATTCTCGATCTTTTGCTCCACCTCTTTTTCATTCAGCGGAAAATACATGAACATGGCATCCCGCACCTCGGGATCGTTGTAGCCTTTTTTCAACAGATCCAGATCGGGGGCGTCAATGGGACAGAGATCAACGTTCTTACCGGTCAAAAAAGGCGTATGCATAACTTAGCTCCCTATACTTAACGTATTAGCAATAATTTTTTTGTCATTTGTTTTTCCCCGCTTTTCAGAACCGCAAAATACAGTCCGGAAGGCAGATGCGCAGCCCGGAACAGTTGTTCGTAGCTGCCGGAATCGCGATATCCTTCGATCAGGGTTTCCACATGGCGCCCGCGCAGGTCAACGATCTGCAGAAGCAGATCAGCGTTCTGCGGTTGGGTAAAATGCAATCGTGTTTCCGGATTAAAGGGATTCGGGTAAGCTTCCAGCGTAAAATCCAGCGGGATGATCTCCGTTCCGCTGCTTTGAATTTCGATCAGGGTGTCCAGCGGAAGATGGTCGCCGGAACGGAAATGGCAGCGCAGCAGATCCCCTTCCTGCGGAACATCGGGAAGCTGCATTTGCACGAGACCCGCAGCATCGCTTTTTCCGTGAGCCAGGATCTCTCCTTCGTCTGTCAGCAGGGTCAGGGCTGCGCCTTCCAGCGGAGTGCCCGCATCCGAAAGGGCAAAAGCCAGCCTGCCTGCCGATATATCCGAAAAATCAACGCTAAAGGAAGCCTGCCGGGGCGTATCGCGGTAGATGCGCATCAGCGGATCTCCGAGAATATTGAGGGTATAAAAGGTCCAGCGCAGCGCATTTTGTTCATGTTGGTTTGCGGCGGTGACCCAGGGCGCCGTGGCAATGCGGGAAACCGTGTGCGCCCAGCCCAGGGCGTGGACATCCAGATTGTACAGGGCGTTCATGAACTCCCGGTGCAAGTGAATGGACGGTCCTTCGGTACTGCCTTCGTTGAACCAACCGTAGCGGGAGTTAAAGACGCCGCCGACGGCGATGCCCGGATCGTTGACCAGCCGTGCGCCGATACAATTCGGATAGTCGAAAGCGCCGCAATTGCAGCCGTGCGTATAAATCAGCGGATTGATATTGTCGACACCGTTTACGATAGCAAAATCGTAAACATCAATATCCCTTGTGTTAAATTTCATCAAATAATCGATATCGGCGTGACCGTCGTGATGCAAAAAGGACTGTCCTTTTTTCAGCTCATACACGACCGTTTCCCGGCTCCACATATCCGTGCTGTCTTTGTCGTACCATTTCGTAACCCGGATATGCGGCGGAATGCCCTGCGTGGTGTAGCCGTTGTCGCTGCGTTCGCCGATGAGCAGTTCCAGGTAATCGGCGCCCCAGGATTCCGGATCGTTGTAAAGAAACTCTCCGAAAAATATCTGTTTATCCAGATCGTCAACTACCGGTTCGCCCTGATAGCGCATGCTCTTGGCGATCAGATTTTGCAGTTCTGAAATGTTTGCGGCCGGCATCCGTCCCACGGCCAGCTCCGGCAGCAGATCGGCTTCATCAAAACCGCTGCTGTCGCTATACTCTCCAAAGATACCATTCCCATTGGCATCCCAGTCGCCGTCCAGGGCGGCGTAATACAAATCCGCGGGAATATTGTCCGAGCTGTAGATCGTTCCGCCGGAATTTACCGAGCAGGACAATCCCCGATGCGGCACAATACTGCTGGTGCCTCCCAATAAAACATAATCGAGCCCTTTTTCCAGGTAACGGTTCCAGATGGAATTGCGGATCTTTTCCTGCATATCGCGGCCCTGGAAACCCTCAAGCTCTATATCGTCAAGGGTCAGCAATTCCGGGCGTATTCCCCAGCGCGTATAGAAATCCATTAAGGTATCGAATTCCGCGGCAAAATCGTTGGAAGTAATGATCAGCAAATGTTCCGTTTCATCTTCATTGATGCTGTAGGCAGAAAGCGTCTCCGGATTCTGCAGCAAGGCCGCCAGCAGATCTCTGTCCCGTTTTTTCAGGTGCAGGGATTCCGGAGCGGCTTTGGTGCATATCTGCAGAGTTGCGCTTCGGATCTGCGTGGCACTTCCGGATGCGGGAAAATAGCGAAGGGGGGAGATTTGTCCGCTGACAATATTCGCGCCGCGGTAGCGCAGAACGGCCGTGCGGAGTTCCGGGACCGGATAGATCGCCTGCCGGTATACCGCCGTGTCTTTACGGAATTCTCCCAGGGCTCCTTCGGAATAGGGGCGGTCGGGCTGTTTGGGCAGCAGGGGCAGCATCAGCGGAAGTTCCTCTGTTTCCCGCACGATCAGTTCCGCCGACTCCAGGGTCTCGCCCGGCGGCAGCAAAAGCATCAGGGGATATTTGGGCAAGAGGGGTTCCGCCTCGCTCCCGTGCTGCATACAGCCCGGAATTTCGAGCTTGAAATGATCTTTTTCGCGGACAAACTCCGCCCCCGGAAAACGAAATTCGTATTCGTATACGTTCCCCGCAAGGAGGGATACCGTCATGAGCAGAAAAAGGCATTTTTTCATCGGATCACAATCATTTTCAACGCTTCCGCAGCATGATTTTCATATCTTAAGATACAAAGATAAAGCCCCTGTGACAAGCCGGAAACATCGATGCGGATACCGTGGCGTCCGGCTTCATAAATCCGCTCGCTAAGAATGCGGACACGTTTTCCCCGCAGGTCGCAAACTTCAATACGCAGGGAGGCTGCCTGTGGAATATCGATATCGAGCCAGCCCGTTCCGGAAAGCGGATTGGGATACAGACCCCGAAGATAAGGTCCTTCCGGATAATCGGGAACAGCCCTGGAAACGGTGTGAGTTGCCAGCGCCTTAATACAGAAATTCGCGCTCTTGTCCTCCCGGTAAAGATCCCGCCATTCGCCGTTCAGGTAATAGAAGCTTTCTCCGGGAGCTGCATGTGAGGGCACAAAGCCTTCCTGAAGGGGAACGCTGTATATGTACGGAACATCCAGCAGCACCGGCACCGTGGAACTGCGGTCGCAGGCCTGCCCGCCGCGATCCAAATGCAGGGCGACAAAAAATGAATCTCCGGGGACCGTAACCCAGGAACTGTCGAGTTCGACCGTATGGAATCCGCGGAATTCCAGGAATTCCGTTTGTGAGGGTGCATACTCCCGGTTTAGCATTGCGGCGCGGGACCCGCAGATACCGATATTCGCCGTCACGCTGTCCGCGAGCGTATAGAAACTGATCGCTTTCACCGTATCGCGGCCGGTAGCGGCAAACACATTGGCCGCTTCGCGAATATCCATCGCATCCCGCCAGCCGTGGTAATCGTGGCAATAGACCGTATCGTAGCGCAGTGCTTCCACGTCCTGAAAGGCGACAAAGCCCATTTCCGGGTGCCGGGCGGCATGTTTATCGTAATAAGAGATCCAGAAGTAACCCTCTCCGTTCCATTCCGCGCCCCAGGAACTTCCCCAGCTGTTTTTGCAAAGCCAGGCTCCGGGCAGGGCTGCGGGCGTCTGCAGGGAATCGTCCCAACCCACTATTGTGATGGCGTGGTTCGGATCGTTCGGGTCCGACGGCGGCTGGTAAAAGCTGCCGTTTGTCGTATCAAGGGGAAAATCGGCCCCAACATACATGCAGGTCCCGACCGCTCCCTGTTCCATGATCTGCCGTTTCAGGACCGCCATATTGCTCAGGGAATCGTCCAGAGTGAACCAGCGGATCCTGCGCGGGTAGTAGCGCCGATAGCTGCTGTCGCGAAAGGCGGGCGCCGGATCGAAGGATTGTCCGTCGCGGTCCCGTACGGCGCCGTCGCCGCGGGAAAGATAGGCGGCGGCAACGCGGTAATCGCCGCCGAAATGGACCTGCAGGCCCTGTTCGGTTTCAAAACCAAAATCGCGATTGTAAAAAGTATTGAAGCCGTTCCACCAGTCCAGATGGTATTCCGAGAGATCCAGCTCCGGATCGGACTCGTATTCCGGCCAGTTCCCCCGGCGCAGCAGATTGCTTTCCATGGAAGCCATTACCGCATGGGTCCAGCAGGTTCCGCCTTGCTGGCTTTTTACGGATGTAACGTAATTATCGTCCCCGATCCCGCGCAAATCAAATCGCTGCGGGAGTTCCTGAGCTCCCGAAAAAACCGCCATGATCAGAAAAGGGCATAAAACCCGAATGCTTTTCATCTGCATTTTATCGCTTGTAAAAAAGTTATTTTCATAGTAAAATAATAAGCGTTTTTGAAGGATAAAAAAAGGGAATTTATGCGACAAATCAGCGACAAAACAACCGAACAGCAGAATCTGGCCAGCAAGGATATCGATCAAATGAGCACCCGTGAGGTGCTCGTTACGATGAACCGGGAAGATCAAAAGGTCCCGCTTGCCGTCGAAAAGGCCATTCCGGAGATAGAACAGTTTGTCGATAAGGTTGTCGCAGCGATGAAAAAAGGCGGCCGTCTCTTTTACGTGGGCGCCGGCACCAGCGGCCGTTTGGGCGTGCTGGACGCATCGGAGATCCCGCCAACCTTTTCCGCACCCAATACGCTGGTCCAGGGCATCATGTGCGGCGGACTGTCCGCGCTGGTCACTGCGGTGGAAGGTGCCGAAGACGATTTCGATGCCGGCTTTGCGGTGGTTGGGGAACGCGGCCTGACGGAAAACGACTGCCTTCTAGGCATTAGCACCAGCGGGATGGCGGCTTACGTGCACGCCGCTCTTAAACGCGCCAAAGAGATCGGTGCCACTACCGGACTGCTGGTCTGCAACGAATTTGAAAAAACACCTGATATCGACATTATGATCAAGGCTGTTGTCGGTCCCGAGATCGTGACGGGGTCCACCCGTCTCAAGGCCGGCACGGCCACCAAGCTGATCCTGAACATGATCACCACCACGGCCATGGTCAAGCTGAACAAGACCTACGGTAACCTGATGGTGGACCTGATGACGACCAATAAAAAGCTCTGGGACCGCGGCGCCCGCATTATCCGGCACTGCACGGATGTCGATTATGACACCGGTATGGCGACCCTGAAAAAAGCGAACGGCAGCGTGAAGACCGCTCTGGTCATGGTCCTGCTGAACATCGATGCCGATACCGCACGGAAGCGCCTGGCCAAATACGACGGCGCCCTGCGCAAGGTGCTGGACGAAGAGGGAAAGAGTCTCAATTTATAGATTTCCGCTGAACATTCCGCAGTAAAATTATCATGTTCCTTACGCACAGAAGCGAATTGTTATTGATTCAGCTGCGGCCTTAAATCCTGCATCCGTTGATCTGTGAAGAAAAACAGCGCAGCGTCGCTCTGCCGCGAAGCAGCCGGGCGCCCAATGAGGACTGCGAGAAAATCCCCTATTTCAATTTGAATTTCCCTGAATTACTGTTATATTTTCCTGTGAATATGGGGAGGAATAAAAAATGAAAACAGGAAAAAAACTGCTTATCGCCGGCCTGATCCTCAGTGCGCTGGGGATCGCCACCAAATTCCTGCTGGACCGTATTTTGCTGAAAAAACCGGACCTGGATTTTGATGACGAGCTGGAACTGGACGACCTCGAAGAGCCAAAATCCAAAAAGGACAAGTAATGCGATTCTTTATTTCTGCGGATATTGAGGGCGTCACCGGGATCAACAACTGGGACGAGACCAACAAAAGCCATCCCGATTATGCGGAATTCCGCAAGCAAATGACCCGGGAGGTCCTTGCGGCCTGCGAAGGCGCCCTTGCCGCCGGCGCGAAAGAGATCGTGGTCAAGGACGCGCATGACAGCGGCCGAAACATTTTGGCGTCCGAACTTCCGAAACAGGTGCAGCTGATCCGTTCCTGGAGCCGGCATCCCTATTCCATGGTCTGGGGAATTGAAGAGGGTTTTGACGCCGCCGCCTTTATCGGCTACCACTCCCCTTCCGCTTCGGGAGATAATCCCCTTTCGCATACCATGTCCTCGAACCTGGTTTCCGAAATGCAACTGAACGGCGAGCTCTGTTCCGAATTTTTGCTCCATGCTCTGGTCGCGCGTTCGCATCAGGTCCCCGTAGTCTTCTGTTCCGGGGATGCGGGTTTATGCAAACGTGTCAAGGCGAACGATCCCCTGATCGAGACCGTTGCCACCAACCGGGGCGTCGGGAATGCCACCTGGGCCATTCATCCGGACCTGGCCGTGGAAAAGATCCGCGCCGGCGTGGAAAAAGCCCTTCGCAAGGAACTGAAACAGTATGTACAGAAGATCCCGGAGCATTTTATTCTGGATGTCCGCTACACCCGCCACGCTTCCGCTTACCGTTCCTCCCATTATCCGGGCGCAAAACTGCTCAGCCCCACCACGGTCCGCTTTGAATGCGGCAGCATTCTGGATGTCATGCGCTATATCCTGTTCTGCGTCTGAGCGTTCAGCCTTATAATAAATACAAACCCGTTTTTTGATGAACGGGTTTTATTGATTCTATCCAAATATTCGAAGGTCCTCTATGCTTATGGCGGGTCTTCATTACATTTTCAATTGTATTTCCCCCTCATTCCTCCTATTTTTATGCATTGAAATAATTGCGCAGGAATAACACAAACCCCTCATTCTCATGAGAGGTTTGTTTCGTACCATCCGTCGGGGAAACCCGCAAGTCCGCCGGCCGGCGGACGGGAGATTTTGAGTTGAAATACAAAAACCCTTCTCGCGAAGGGTTTAGAGCGTTGTACCGAGGGCGGGAATCGAACCCGCAAGGGCCGAAGCCCGGGGGATTTTGAGTCC
>JAQVTR010000096.1 GCA_028699915.1 Fidelibacterota bacterium | reverse complement strand
CGCTCTTTGGCATTGTCGTCATTATTCCGCTCGCCCTCTATTACGAGATCGCCATGTTCTTACTGCACCGCGGAATGGAATCCGGGATCCGCAACGCTGCGGATGTGATGTTCAAACGCCTCTTTGAGAGTATCGGATTTGACGGTCCCCTGGCCGGCATTCTTCTTTTCCTCTGCCTTTTTGTGATCACAGCCGTTCTGAAAGGCGCTCACCGAAGCAAGACCGGTATCCGCATCCGCTGGAAATATTATCCCTTTATGCTGGCGGAAAGTACGCTCTATGCAGGCTTGCTTTTTGCCCTGATGGCGGTCTCCATGAACCTGCTGCAGGCACCGGCATTGGCCATGTCGCCTTTTGATATTGCCTATTCGCTGGGCGCCGGTGTCTACGAGGAACTGCTGTTCCGGGCTATTTTGCTGCAGGGACTGCTGCTGCTGGCGGAGAAACTCCCCGGAAAGACCGTTCTGTGGAAAAGCGGATTTCTGCTGCTGTCCGCACTGCTGTTCTCCGCAGCGCACTATCTGGGAGCGGCAGGAGACAGTTTCAACTGGCTGAGTTTCATGGCCAGAAGTCTGGGCGGCCTGGTACTGGGACTCGTGTATATGCTCCGCGGCCTTGGCCCTGCAGTCTATACTCACGCCATCTACGACATCTTTACGCTCCTCTGAGAAACAACATCCACAAATTTCACGAATAATATTCGTCCACGGATTTCACAGCCTGCCCGCCGTAGTCCCGATGGGTCGGGACGAAGGAGGGAATTAACACGAATTTTCTCTAATTATTTTATGGTTGTGGATGTGAGGAAAATTATAGGATCATTCGCTTGAATTTTAAGCTGGGTTCGCCGAAGTTGATAAGAATACCGAGCTTATATCCGCTTGCTTTCAGGTAATTTAGTATCTGTGCTTCATGTTCATGGTTTATTGCAGTAAGAGCCTTTAATTCAAGGATGATCTGTTCATAACAAAGAAAATCTGCGTAATAATTCTTGTTTAAGGTATAACCTTTATAAGTGATATCCAGTGCTACTTCACGTTGATAAGCGATATGACGCAGATCGAATTCAATTGATAGCGCTTCCTGATAGATAGCCTCCAGAAAACCCTGTCCCAGTTTATTGTGCACCTCTAAACTTGCACCGATAATACTATAAGATTCGGATTTGAATAACATTTTTCGTCCTCCTCAATTTTCTTAATAATTTACTTTTTAATCCCCCAAAGCAAAAGCCATAAAATTCTTTGTGTTAATTCGTGAAAATTCGTGTAATTCGTGGACTATTATATTCGCGGTAATTCGTGGAGGTTTCTAGAGATCCGTGGAGGCAAGTTCCGCCATGATATCCCGTTCGAACTGGTAGCGAACCTTTCCGGCGGCCGCGCCTTTGATCCTGCTGACGTATTTGCGCTCTGTGCAAACGACTGCCGCCAGCTTGCTGTGTTTTTGTTCGCTGAAACGTGCCGCCAGGGCCGCCGCCTGCAGGAGTATCTCTTTGGGTACCTGCTTCTTTCCGTCCTTTTTCAGGATCACATGGGATCCGGTGCCGTAGCGCACATGCAGCCAGAGATCCGTTTTTGCGGCAAGTTTAAATGTAAGTTCTTCATTATCTCTGGCGGATTTACCCACCCAGATGCGCCAGCCATCTACAAGGAACTCCCGGTAAGGCCGTTTTTCGGTATTTTCCGGGGATCTTGCCGCTGAGGAGAGCTGCCCGGCCTGCGCTTTTTTCCAGTCCTGCAGCTCCGGATAAGCGGAAATCTTTTTCAGGGAGCGATACAGGGATTCGAAACGTGCATATTCTGCGCGCAGATCCTCCCGGCGCCGGCGTTCAGCGGCGATACGGATTTCCGTATCGCGTGCCAGAGCATAATAATGGTCGATATTCCCGGCGATATCCCGGTCCGTTTTTAAAGGAATACTTTGCGGCATACCTTCGCGGCGGTAGAGCTCCGGGATCTCAAAAGCATCGGGACGGTCGGCGATCTGATAGCGGCAGGCTGCCAGGGTATCGGCATAATTGCGGTATTGCAGTGCACGCTGTTCCAGATCCGCTTCCATACGGATCGTGCCAAGCTGCCGCTGCAGGCGCTCCAGCTCTGCCGTGATCTGTCCTTCCAGGCTCTTGTATTCATCCCGAAAGCGGGACTCCTGCAAAAAGTGGCTTACGAATTTTCGGTAATTTGCATAAAAACGGTCCGGATCAAATTCCCCTTTTTGCGGCTGAAGCACAAAGCGTCCGTTCATTTCCCCGCCGACGGAGCGCTGCAGTATCTCCAGAATGCGGGAATAATCCTTCGTACCCAGAACGGCGGCGATGTTGCGTTTCCAGTAGAGACTGAAGCGCGGATCCTCTTCCAGGGAGGCATATGCCGACGCGGGTCCCTTCTGCAGGATCTCCGGGTCAATCTGAATGTGCTTTTTAAAGTATTCCGTTTCGCCCGTCTGTTCGTAAACGACATTGCCGCGGTTAGAAAGAAAGACCAGTGACAGGCGTCCGGCATTTTTGAACTGAAAGCGGATCACCCGTTCCGCGGGCAGGATGCCGACGGACTCCACGACAGGGTTCTCGATACCGGGAAAGATCCGAATGCTCTCGCGTTTTGCGGACAGGGGTTCGCGGACAGTTGTACAGTACTGAAAAGGAGCGCCCAAATGCACCAGCAGGGGCTTTCTGTCCCGGAAGAGCATCATCAGCTCGTTCTTCCGGAAGCTGATACAGCGCTCCAGCACCGCATCGCGGTAAAGTCCGTCGAAATAACGCGCACATTTTTCCAGTGTGAACCAGGAATTGATCATGGATAAATGTACGCAATCTCCGCTTTCGTAACCATGAATTTTTCCACGAATTTTAGGTATTAACCATCCAAAAATTACACAAATAATCGGTCCAAAGCCTGTCCTCCGTAGTCCCGATGTGTCGGGACGAAGGAGGAAATTTCACAGCTTGCCCCGCAAAGCGGGGAATTTTCACGAATTAAAAAAACACGAATATTTTTAAGGTTGTGGATTTGGGTTTTTCTAATAATGTGTGTTTTACATTTTTTGCTTTTTCTGCATAAATATGCATTGGTGAACTTCAATATTTTAAACTATTATTTTTAATAGCTTTATGGATCTTAACCATAAAATATCTTTGCTCTATTTTCTATCTTTATCCTCCAGTCCAAAAGAATTCCTTTGGGGTTAACAAACTACGAAAAGCTGGCAGAAACAGAAATGATCGATTTACGGCTTGCTATTTACGATTTACGACTTACATTGTATCTTTGCAGAATAAGTCAATGATTTAAAGCAGGGATTTACTCTAACACCCATATCCACAGCCATTAAAATAATTCGTGAAAATTTGTGTAATTCGTGGACTGTTTTCTTTCGTGGAAATCTGATTTCGGCTGTGTATATTTCAAGATGATCGAGGATACACAAAAATTACAGTTATTGCCCGGGAAACGCATTCTGGTCCTGGGCCCCAGCGGCTGCGGAAAAAGTTCCCTGCTGAAACATATTGCAGGTTTTGAAAGCGGCATTCCGGTCAAGGCTCCCGAAGCCGGCAGCGCCGCTCTGCTGATGCAAAACCCTTTTTACCAGATCATTATGCAGGATG
>JAQVTR010000095.1 GCA_028699915.1 Fidelibacterota bacterium | reverse complement strand
GATGCGAACGTATCGCCGATGCTTCCGGCAATTCCGGCGTGAAAGGCAATGTTGAAATTGACCTTGCGCGGATGGTCTTTTCCGGTTCCGCTGTCCGCCAGTGCGATGAGATAGATGTTGCTCCGGTTGTCGCGCTTGTCCTGCACCTTGCGTCCGACGAGGAACGCCAGAAGCGCCAGCGCACCGGTGAAAGCCAGTACGCGGTTCGGATATGGCGCGGACGACATCGTGAGGTTCGCCACATCGGCGATGAATCCGGGAACGGCCAGCAGTTTGTCCGGCACGGGACCGGGATTCGGAAACAGCGTTTCCTCTTTTTCCGGCTTTTCCGGCTTCGACTGGTCCTGTTTCAAAATCCCGTCGAGATTGATACCGGAATCCTCCGCCGGACGGTCGTAACATCCCGGCTCGCGAAGTTCACGGAGAGTGCGCCAGTCATGACCGGCGCAACCGTTATGATGACACTTGAACGCGATTGCACCGGACGGCTCCTGAATCAGCACGGCGGACTTGTTCGTGTGTTCGCCGTTGAACGGGCAGACGGGAAAAATCCACTTTCTGCCGCCTTTCCAGTCCTGCGGTGAACCGAGTTCCGGACAGTATTGCCGAATCCAGTTGTCAAGATCGAAATTCGACGGAGCGTCCGGGCAAACGCCTTCCCCGTCTGTTTCGGGTGCGACCACAATATCCCGCAGTTGCGCCATGGAAACGGTTTTAATTTCCGGCGGTGCGGAAAGAATTTTCGCCATCCGGTGCGGACGCGACGGAATGGAATCACCCTTGCAGTTCATCGTGCCGGGTAAGCGCCAGACGCGGGCCGGATTGTGAACGGTCAAATCCACTTTCACGCGGTCGTTTCCGCCCTTCGCGATTTCGCCGATGACGTTCTGAATCAATCCGGCATCGTCGGTCGGCAGGTCGACGCGGTACATGAGTTGAGCGCCGTTGCCGCTGTCGGTCATAACGGGTTCCGCCCAGCCAAGAGACGTGAGTCCGTCTCTGATCTCACGGGCTGTCGCCAGTGCGGCTTCATGTTCCGCATCGGAGCTGGAAACGCCGGTCGGACGAACCGCGTCGCAATCGATGAGAAGCCAGCGGCGAACCGGGATGTCCGAATCGGCGGTCGTCGGAGATTTCCCGGCGGCGCGAATCCGGTTGACCGCGCGGGCAAGCAAATCCGGATTGACCGGGTTGACCGTCACATATACGCCGCGCGAGGAAAGCAGCCGTTTCAATGCTTCCGGAACGGATTCGATGTGCTCAAAATCGAAATAGCCGGATTCAATATGTTCGCGCCGGTAATCGGCGGTCACCGCGTCCAGTACACGAATCTCAAATACGTCTCCCGGCTTGAACCAAAGTCTCAACGCACGGATTATTTCTTCCCTGTCGATCATCTCTTGCTCCCCGCCGCCAGCACCAGAACCGTTCCCGTCGGTCGGCGCGGACAGCCTTTATCGGTAAAATAATGTTCGGTCATGGCGCGATGCATCATGGAGATGAATCCCGTCAGCAGATTTCTCGCCTCGGCGGTGGAACGCTCGTCCGCGTCGAGTTTCGGATAAACCTCGGTTTTGAGCCAGCGTTCCAGAAGCAGAGCCTTGCGTCCGGTATTCGCCGCGAGGAGCTTTTCCACGTCGGAACGCGGAACCAGACGGACAATTTGAAGTCCGCCGGGTGTGCGGATTCGCTCGTAAAGGGGCGTATTTTCGGTATGCTTCGCCAGCTCGCGGTTCGGATTGGAAAAGGAGAGAATGTTACAGATGTCGCGGATGACGAAATAGTTCTGTTCCCGCAACCGCACGACGCGGACGGGCATCTTCCGAAAGGTGAAAACGGACACGTCACTCATGATTTTCGGTCTCCTCGATGTTTTTCAGCAGCCGGATCGCGGTCGCGGCGGTGTGGATTGCCTCGGTGATGATTTCTTTTTTCCCGGCACGGGTTTCGTCGAATGTGTTTGCGGCGCGGACGGCCTCGCCAGCTTCCTCGGCCAGCAGGGAACAGGCCTTGACCGGGTCGCGCGGCCACGCCGGGTGCAGGGTTTCGGCACGTTCGATTTCGGCAAACACCGAAGCGATAACTTTTTCAATCTTCATGGATAACCTCTTGTTTTTCTTAAAGTTGTTTTGAATATGCGGTTCTCACGGAAAGACCGCGGCAAAGCTTTCGCACCCTGTCAAAGGTTGCTGAAAGGTTCCGCACCTTAGTTTTCACCTTCACAGCCTGTCGAGAGATTCTGCAAAGGTTTTTCACCTTGCAAAAGGTGCGTCGGAGATTTCACCCCCTGTCGTAAGGTGAATTTTATGTGCCGCATATGCTTGGAATTCGTACATAAACAGGGGAATATCAGGCATATATGCGGTATATTCGGCGGAATCGTCCGCAGATTGCGGACACTTTCGCACTATGAATTCACCCTGCGTCCCTGTTTTCCACCCTGCCGAAAATACGGCAGAGATGCGGCAGAGGTCTCACACCCTGTAAAAGACTGCGGAAAGGTTTCGCACCTTCGTTTTTACCTTCACAGCCTGTCAGAAGATTCCACAAAGGTTTTTCACCTTGCAAAAGGTGCGGCAGAGATGCGGAAATGTTTCGCACCCTGTTAAAGGTGCATCGGAGATTTCACACCCTGTCAGCGGTGAACGCCGGAACGGTAATCGCGGAACGACACTGTTTTCCGGATGCTTTGAATGTTGCACCAGCGGGCAAGCCGCCGCAGTTCGACGGGAGGCTCTCCGCCCGACGTAAAGTCGCGGAACGGCTGACAGAACGGAACGATCTTTTTGTCGATTGCGGTCAGTCGGCAAATCCGGTCGTAGGCTTCTTCCACATCTTTCGCCAAAACGTAGACGAAAAATTCACCGCGATATCCAAACGAGCGCACCAGCCGGACGGCATCAGCCACATGAGAGAGCATCATCCCCGTATCGCACGAAAAACGGATATAATGAATCCACTTGGTTTCTGCCAGTTCCTTCGCGTTCCGTTCGGTAACCAGTCTGGCATCCAGCGCCTGGTTGAAATCGATTTTCAGTTTCAATGCTTTCGCTTTTGCCAGCTGCTCCGATACAAATTCCGGCGGCGTTGCCAGAAAATTGTTATCCAGCAGCACGACTTCCCGGCGACCGGCGGAGATACGTTCCACATCGTCGACTACCCGGATTTTCCCTTCCTTTCGCGGAACCACACACCACGGGCAGGAACGGATGCAGCCGCGGGAAAGAAATCCCAACGCCGGAGTGAATTCCGGGTAGATCGTGTAATCGGGCAGCGTCCGTTCCACCTCGTCCGGCAGTTTTACCGTTGCGTCATATCCCGTCCCGCCGCGAACCGGAGGCGGCGCGCATGGTGCGAAACCCCGGTAGTCGGGCGTAAAGGTGAAAACCTTGGACGCATAGAGCCGGTCGGGACGGCTGAACAACGGCGAATACCATTCGACGGAATCGCCATTTGACTTGTGCCACGCTGACAGTTTCATGAGCGCCAGATTTGGAAAGCCATGCCCGTCGACATCGACCAGCGCGACTTTCATTTTTCCCGGTTCTCCAATGATTCCGCAGCCGCGATTAAATCCGAAAGATGCGCTTTCGCATCATCGCGGACGGCGGCGACCTTTTGAATGAACTCGTTACAGTCGGCGATGAACTTCTCAAAACACTCGCGGTAGTCCGATCCGGTTCCGTGCGGAGTCAGCAGCA
>JAQVTR010000008.1 GCA_028699915.1 Fidelibacterota bacterium | reverse complement strand
ATGTTCCCGCGGCACTGGATCAGATCGCCCGTTTGGAAAGCGCCGGCTGCGAGCTGGTGCGCATGGCGGTGCCGAACCGCGAATCGCTGAAAAGCTTTGCAGAGATCAGGAAACACATTGGTATCCCGCTGGTTGCGGATATCCATTTTGATTATAGGCTGGCTCTTGGCGCACTGGATGCGGGCGCGGACAAGATACGCATCAATCCCGGCAATATCGGTTCTCCGGAACGGACCCGCACGGTCCTGAAAGCCTGTGAAGCAAAACAGGTTCCGATTCGCATCGGGGTGAACGGAGGGTCGATCGAAAAAGAAATTCTGGAACGCTACAAACATCCTTCTCCCGAGGCGCTGCTGGAAAGTGCTGCGTCTCATATCCGTATTTGCGAAGAAGCCGGATTTGATAATATCGTTGTTTCGATAAAAGCCTCGGACCTCCCGGTGACAATAGAGGCAAATCGCTTGTTCTCAGATAGATATGACTATCCTTTACACCTTGGTATCACGGAGTCCGGAACCATCCGCAGCGGCAGTATCCGTTCTGCGGCGGGCATTGCCGCAATGCTGGCCCAGGGAATCGGTGATACGATTCGCGTATCATTATCCGGAGATCCCCTGCAGGAGATCCGCGTTGCCCGCATCCTTCTGGATGCCCTGAATCTGCGCAGGCAAGGCGTCCGCGTGATCAGTTGTCCCGGCTGCGGACGCAGCACCTACGACATTGCCGCGCTGGCTGAAGAACTTGAGGACCGTGTTGCCGCGCTGGATAAAAATCTGACAGTTGCGGTAATGGGCTGCGTGGTCAATGGCCCGGGTGAAGCGAGGGAAGCGGATATCGCCGTTGCCGGAGCCGGTCCGGGGAAACTCATGCTCTTTGAGAACGGTAACAAAAAAGCCTTGCTGCCATTGGAAGGAATTGTTGACCGTCTTGTGGAATTGATCATAAAAAGGTAGTGCTTGCATCCCTGTGAAGAATATCGTAAAATTAATAAAATGAGGATAAACCGATGAAAACGAATGAATTTTTTGAATCCCTGGGACTGACGCGGATCAATTTGTACATTTTTATTGCCAGTCTGCTGGTCATTGCGCTGGGTTACATTTTGATGGCGCTGGGTGACACTTACGATGTGCTTTCGTTATATGTAAGCCCCCTTGTTCTGATCATCGGATATGTGATCGTTCTGCCGCTGTCGATCCTTTACCGGAGTAAAAAGAACAAGGACGAAGTGAAACAATAATTTCTTCGTTCTGAACAAATTAATTTTTATATTCCCTGCTTAACGGCAGGGAATTTTTTATGCGCAAAGAATACGGGTTGCTGCTGGACTTTGACGGCATTGTGGTGGACAGTGAACCGCTCTATGAAAGGGCGATGAACCGGCAATTCCGGCGCTACGGGATCCGGGTCGGCGCGGATGACTGGCTCTTTTTCAAGGGGAAGGATTCCCGGGCGGTGTTTGCCTATCTGCGGGAAAAATTCGATTCCCGTATCGACTTTGATGAACTCCATGCCGGCTATAAAAAGGAGCTGCTGGATGAATTCCGTAAGAACATGCGCTACATACCGGGCTTTCTGGATTTTTTCAATGCCTGCAAGACGCAGTTCAGAGACATCCTTGTAACGTCCACATCCCGGGAAATAATGCTGTGGACCTTTGAAAATGTCCCGGTATCGAATATTTTTTCTCACATGATCACCGCTACGGAAGTGCAGAATACCAAGCCGCATCCCGAACCCTATTTAAAGGCTGCCGAAAAAATCGGCATTCCCATCGAACGCTGTATTGTGCTGGAAGATTCCCTGAACGGGATTCGTGCAGGAAAAGCGGCCGGTGCAAAGGTGATCGCGCTGACCAGCACTTTCGGTCCGGAGATACTGAAAGAAGCCGATCTGATCGTCGACGCTTACGAAGAACTGGATCCCGAACGGCTGATAGCCCTGATCAACAAATCGCAATGAAGTATCTGGAACTGAAAAAGATCGACAAACGCATTGCTTCCCTGATGGGCGGCTGGCTGATCAATTCCCTGGGTTTTGGAGCGGTTGTTCCGTTTATGACGGTGTATTTTCATTCCGAGCGCGGACTTGCGATGCGCTATATCTCCCTGTTTTTCCTTGCGGCAGCCATTTGCCGCACCGTGGCGCAGAGCGTTGGCGGGACCCTCTCGGATTACATCGGCCGGCGGGGACTGATGATCTGGAGTCAGTTCAGCCGAAGCATGATCTTTCTGTTTGCCGGGATCGCCATTCGCATGGACCTGAGCATCTGGGTCATCGCCGGCATTCTGCTCAGCCAGTATTTGCTCTCCTCCTTTTTCCAGCCGGTGGCCTCCGCCATGATCGCGGATATTCTGCCACCGCCGGACCGGCCGAAAGGCTATGCGCTGTTGCGCATGGCCGGCAATGTGGGCTGGGGCCTGGGTCCCGCCATCGGCGGTTTCCTATTTGACGTTTCCTACGAGTCCCTGTTCTACTTTACTGCCCTGATGTTCCTGATCTCCGGCATTGTGGTGATCTTTACTGTCAAGGAAAGCGCCGTCACGCTGCGGCAAAACGCCCCGGAAAAATCGGGACGGGAGCGGCAAGGCTTTGCCGCAATGGCTGCCGCATTCCGCCAGGACAGAAGATTTCTCTTTTTCTGTGTCGCCTCGCTGTTGCTCTTCCTGACCTGGGGACAGTTTGTTTCCACCCTTTCCGTCTTTATGAAAGACTTTGTCGGACTCTCGTCAACGCAGATCGGTTGGATCTATGCTTTCAACGCCTCCCTGGTCATTGTTTTTCAGTATATTGTTACCAGCAGGACCCGTAAAAAGGACCACTACCTTCTCATTATGATCGGGACCCTGCTCTTTACCCTCAGCTATGCGGTCATGGGCTGGATGTCTTCCTTCGGTATGATGCTGGTCATTATGGTCTTTATTACCTTTGGTGAAATGTTTGCCGGTCCCAGCGGGAATACACTGGCTTCCAATATGGCAAGGAACCAACAATACGGCCGCTATCAGGGCGCCTACAGCGCTGTCAGTACGCTGGGCTGGTCGCTCGGACCCGCTATCGGCGCCATGTTCATGGAATGGATCCCCGATATCCGCTATTTTTGGCTCACAATGGCCTCTTTCGGCTTTGTGGCTTTCTTTGGATTTTTAATGTTGTTTTACCGCACAAATAAAAGGACCCGGAATGAAAATTTGGAAAAGCAGCCTGAAAGTCCGCAGCTATGAACTGGATTCTTTCGGGCACGTAAACAACGGAAGCTTTGCCAATTACCTGGAAAAGGCCCGCGGCGATTACCTGCAGCAGGCCGGTATGCATTTTGACGATTTTTGCCGCTGGAAAAAATACCCCGTTATTGCCAGAGTCTGTATCGACTATGAAGCTCCCGCCTTTTTTGGAGAGGAACTGGAAATTCTTGCAACAGTCAATCACTTGGGCAGGAGTTCCATCACTCTGGATTATGAGATCAAAAAAGCGAACGGCTGTTGCTGCGCTAAAGCGCAAACCGTAATGGTCTTTGTCGATGAATCCGGAAAATCCGTTTCCATGCCCGACAAAATGCGCGAAGCTTTCCTGGAATAGGCGGCAAGATCATTCAATATTGGCAATGCCCATCCACCTTGAAGATCCAAATTTATTTGCCGAATAAAAAAATCCGGCGCGGGGGCCGGATATGCTTTTTTGCCTTATCAGTTATAAAGCATTGACGTGATTTGCCAGGCTGGATTTTTTGTTGGCGGCCGTGTTCTTATGAATGATTCCTTTCTGAGAGACCTTGTCTATCACGGAAACAGCCTGAGAAAATAATTTCAATGCGGTTTCCTTGTCGGGCGCTTCTTCAACCCGGCGAATCCATGTCTTCATCATGGATTTATAATGACGGTTCCGCAAATTTCTTTTTTTGGTCTGGCGAATACGTTTCTTTGTCGATAATGGGTATGCCATGTATTCCTCTTCGTTCTTTTGTTAAAAAGCTGACAAAGATACATTTTCCAAAAAGTAAAGTCAATATATTATTTATTTTAAAGCGAAAAAATCGCGCTCCGCCGCAGAGGCCGCTTTCAGCAGCGGGTTCACTTGACGATGCAATATCCTTTAGCTTGTAAAAGTACGCGTCCATTCCGGGTAACGCCCGAAACACCATCCGAGAATACCGTGCTTTTAGCGTCGCATTGGTAAATCTGCTCCGTATTGCTGTAATTCATCAGTACGAACCAGGTTTCGTTCCGGTAACGGCGTGTAAATCCGCCGACCGCTTTGGTATCGGCGATCTGACTGAAATCTCCGCGTGTTAATACCGGGGAGCTCTTACGCAGTTTTGTCAGGCGTGAGATCAGGTTGTAGGTCGGCCAGTGAATGTTGAACCAGTTCATTTCATGCTTATCGTAAAGGTTGCTTCGGGGCGGATTGATCAGTTCTTCCCCCGAATAAAGCATAGGGATTCCCGGAGCGGTGAAGATCGTAAATAATGCAAGATGATGATCTTCATGCCCCAGCAAAGCGGCGGCACGTTCGCTGCCATGATATTCGGCATAATGCAAAATTCGCGTTCCTTCGGGGTAGATCTGCGTTTCACGGGAAAGGACTTTTCCAATCTCTCCGGCATCCGATTCGTTTTTTGAAATACGTAAAAAGGCCTCGTAAAGAGCGCCTCCCTGCAGGACATTAAAACCGTTCAGCATCAGTTTCGCATCGTCGCAGTCGGCCATCAGCAGCGGTTCTTTGCCGCTTTCCGCAAAATGGTCCCGCAGATCTTCCCAGAATTGGCCGGGAATAAAACGGCTGTCATAGCAGTGAAAAGCATCCGCACCGCGTTCCAGCCAGTAATCAAAATAGGACATCATTCGCGTGCGGATACGATTATTGTCATAATTGAACTTTCTGATATCCCTGCTTATAGCGGCGGCCGGGGGCAAATAATGATCGGGGTAATCTGTAACCCAGGCATGATCAACGGCACTTTGCGAAGGGACCATTTCCAGCATGATACGTATCTTGTACCGCTTCAGCATGGCCGCCAAACTGTTAAAATCGCTCTGTTCGCCATAATCCGGGTTGCAGGCAAAATGGTCCTTAACTGCATAAGGTGAACCCAGCTTCCCGATGCGGCCGCGGACACCGATAGGATGCAGCGGCATCAGCCAGACCATGTTCACGCCCAACTGATCCAGGCGGGAAATGGTGTTTTGGAATCCGACAAAGTTGCCTGCCGCGGACATATTCCGGATGTCGGCTTGATAGATTATCAAATCTGGGAGGTAGGAGGGAGCTTTGTGATAAAGGGGCATAGAGATGTAATCGGTGCTTGTTTCCATCCTCAGGCTGTCTGCTGTGCCCTTGATGATCGCCATCTGATGTATGCCGAAGGCATCGGTCTGGTATTCGCTTCGCACGACCAGATCATTGTAGCTGTTGCTTTTCAAATGGGGACTAATGTCCAGGACCGCCAGCGGGGTGATGTTCAGTTGCGCCAGAAGTGTCCCGTTCAGCCAGATCAGATTTTTTCCTGCGACCGTACTGCATTTTAGCAGATACAGGGACAGCGAGTCGGCTTTTCCCATCATAAAGCTCTGCCGGTGCCAGCGGTATCGCGCATTTTTGATCTGCCAGTCATCCCAGGTACTTCCGGAAAAATTCCCGCCGGGAAAATTCCGGTACCATTCCCGGGAAATGCCTTCCGCCTTGTCGTCATAAACCGTCACCCATTTATCGCTCAGTACCGGCGGATCCGGAATACCCCTTTCGGAACAAGAAAAAAGGATCGTGAGCAAAAGCGGAAAAAGAATAAAGTTCAGGGAGCGCTGTTTTCGCATAATTTTCATAAAACCTCAAAGCGGTTATAAATAAAATTCATTTCTTGAAATAATAGGAAAAAATTACGAAATTCAAAAAGGTAATGATGCAATTATGACAAAAAATCCAAAGAAACTATTTATCATTGACGGCATGGCAATTGCTTACCGTGCGCATTTTGCCCTGATCCGCGAGCCGCTGGTGACCAGCGACGGAAAGCATGTCAGCGCAACCTACGGGTTCCTGAACGCCCTTTTTAAAATTTTGCGCGATGAATCCCCGGATTATCTCGCTGTGGCCTTCGATTCCCGGGAAAAGACCTTCCGGCACACCCGATATCCCGCTTATAAAGCCACCCGCGAAAAAATGCCCCTTGAGATGCGTCCCCAGATCCAGTGGATCAAAAATATTTTGCAGGCAATGAACGTTCCCATTCTCGAGATTCCCGGCTACGAAGCCGATGATGTGATCGGAACCCTGGTTCAGCGCGCTGCCGGTGAAGATATGCTGAGCTATATGGTCTCCGGCGACAAGGATTTTATGCAACTGGTTAGCGATCGAATCTTTCTCTATGCCCCGGCTACCGGAAACCGCCCCTTAACGGTTTACGGCGTAGCGGAAGTCAAGGAAAAATGGGGTGTTGAACCGGCACAAATAATTGATTTATTAGGGCTTATGGGCGACAGTTCGGACAATGTCCCCGGAGTGAAAGGTATAGGGGAAAAAACTGCCGTTAAATTCCTGAGTGAATACGGGACAATGGAAAATCTGCTGAACGCCGCGGGATCGATCGCTAATGCCCGCATTCGGGAAAAAATTTTGCAGGATGCGGATGCGGCTCGCCTGAGCCGGGAACTGGTGACCATCGATACGGAAGTGCCCCTGAAGGTTTCCTGGGAAGATATGCGTGTCCGGGGGGATTACCGTCGGGAACCTCTGCGTGAAGAACTTCGACGACTGGAGCTTTACAAATTCATTCGCGATCTCGGACTTGAGGAAGAAGGGGCTAAGAAGGAAAATAAATCGGGAGAACCACAATATATCCTTTGTGATGAAGATCAAAAGGTCCGGGAACTTTGTGATGAACTCCAAAAAGTAAAAGCGATTTCTGTCGACACCGAAACGGACGGAATCGATCCCATGCGGGCCAAACTGGTCGGAATTTCCCTGGCGGCGCACCCCTGGAAAGCGGCATACATTCCTTATACGCCGGCACGACTGCAGATCCTTGCCGAACTGCTCACGGATCCCGCTATCCAAAAGACCGGACAGCATATCAAGTTCGATATCCTTGTTCTTCGTCGTCACGGCGTCGAACTGCAGGGAGCTTTGTTCGATACCATGCTGGCGGCTTATCTGCTAAGCCCGGACATGAATTCCTATAAGCTGGATCTTCTGGCGGAACGCTACCTGCACTACCGCATGATGCCCATCACGGAACTGATCGGAGAAAAAAAAAGCAAACAGATACCTATGTCGGAAGTCCCCAATGAAAAAGTTGCTTTTTATGCCTCGGAAGATGCCGATATTGCCTTGCAGCTTCAAAGGGTTTTCGAGGAAAAACTCAGAGAAGCTGCACTGGAAAAGGTTTTCCACGACATTGAAACACCCCTGATCCCCGTATTGACGGATATGGAATACCAAGGGATTTACGTGGATACCGCCTTTTTGCGTAAGATGAGTGCCGGACTGGGAAAATCCATGACCCGGCTTATGGAGGAAATTTACGATCTTGCCGGCGGCAAATTCAACATTAACAGCCCGAAGCAGCTTGGACAGATCCTTTTTGAAAAACTGGGACTAAAGGCGGAAAAAAAGACCAAAACCGGCTATTCTACCGACGTGAACGTACTTGAAAAACTCAAAAATGAACATCCCTTGCCGCAGCGGATTCTGGATTTTCGTATGCTCAGCAAGCTGCGCTCCACCTATGTGGACGCCCTGCCCGGACTTGTGAACCCGGAAACGAAGCGTATTCACGGGTCTTTTAACCAGACCGTTGCCGCGACCGGACGTTTGTCCTCTTCAAATCCGAATTTTCAGAATATTCCCATCCGCACGGATGAAGGCAGGGAGATCCGCCGGGCTTTTTGTGCGCAAAAAAAAGGCTGGAAGATCCTTTCTGCAGATTACAGCCAGGTGGAACTTCGCATTATGGCGCATCTTTCCGGAGATAAGAACCTGATCGAGGCTTTCCGTCGCGATGCGGACATCCACGCCCATACCGCTTCACGCATTTTTAACGTTGCAGAGAAAGAGGTAACACCCGCTATGCGGCGGACGGCAAAGGTCATCAATTTCGGTATTATGTACGGTGCGGGAGCGCATCGCATTGCCCAGGAACTGAATATCGGCTACGGCGAAGCGGGAGCCATCATCAAGGCCTATTTTGAGCGCTATACGGGTGTCGGAGAGTATATTGAGCGTGTTATACTGGAATGCCGTGAAAAGGGCTATGCCAGCACGATGTACGGAAGGATCCGTCCCATTCCAGATATCAACAGCGAAAACCGCAATTTGCAGGAAGCGGCAAAACGGGCTGCGATCAATATGCCGGTACAGGGCAGCGCCGCGGATATCATCAAGATCGCGATGATCCGTATCCACAGGGAAATGAAGAAGAAAAAAATGCGATCCATGATGATCCTTCAGGTCCACGATGAACTGGTTTTTGAATTGGCACCGGGAGAAGCAGCGGATCTTCGCAAAATTGTCAAAAACGCGATGGAACATGCTACGGATCTGCAGGTCCCCCTGAAAGTGGATATGGGAGAGGGGAATACCTGGTATGACGCACATTAAGCGTCGTTTATCTGTCTTTCAATACAAATCTTTGCTTCAAGATAAATTATCCTTACATTTCCGTTTGAAAATATATGGGATGCTATGAACAGGATCAAATCGGATTATCTGGTGATTGGCAGCGGAATTGCCGGACTGAGCTTTGCACTGAAGGTTGCGGAATTCGGAACGGTGAATATCATTACCAAATCACACCTCGATGACACCAATACGGCCCTGGCTCAGGGTGGGGTGGCGGCGGTGATCTCCGCGGAGGACGATATTGAATCCCATGTCCGCGATACGCATGTTGCCGGTGCCGGACTCTGTCATGAAGATGCGGTTAACGTCATGGTCAGCGATGCTTCATCGCGTATTCGGGAACTTCTGGATTACGGGGTGCCCTTCGATGTGACCCGAAACGGAGATTTTGATCTTGCGCGCGAAGGCGGGCATAGCCGTTTCCGCATTCTCCATGTTGCCGATGAAACCGGGCGCAGTATTCAGGAAGTCCTCATAAAGAAGGTCCGCGAACATCCCAACATTTGCATTTACGAAGACCATATGGCTGTGGAGCTTATTAGCGATCACCACGTGCTCAATAATCTGCAGTCGGCTTTCAATATTTGTTTCGGCGCTTATGTGCTGGATGAAATAAAGGCGCAGGTCCGGATCTTCAGCGCCGACTACACCTTGCTGGCCTGCGGCGGAGCCTCCCGCGTTTACCTGCATACTACCAATCCCGATGTTGCCACCGGCGACGGGATCGCCATGGCATACCGGGCCGGCGTACGCATTGCAAATATGGAATTTGTACAGTTTCACCCGACGGCGCTCTACAATCCGGGGCAGGAACCTTTCCTGATTTCGGAAGCCTGCCGGGGTTTTGGCGCCTATTTGCGTAACGGCAGCGGGGAACGTTTTATGGAAAAATACGACAAGCGGCTGGAACTGGCGCCCCGCGATATCGTTGCCCGTGCGATCGATGCCGAATGCAAAAGCCGGGGTGAGGCCTGTGCCTACCTGGATATGACGCATCTGCCTCCGCAAGACGTTCTTTCCCATTTTCCGAACATCGCCACGCAGTGCCGTGATCAGTTGCGGATTGATATCACATCCGAACAAATTCCGGTCGTCCCCGCGGCGCATTATATCTGCGGCGGCATTATGACCAATCTCAACGGGCAGACCTCCATGCACAACCTGTTTGCTGCGGGTGAAACCGCACATACGGGTGTACACGGCGCCAATCGGCTTGCCAGTAACAGTCTGCTCGAAGCCCTGGTTTTTGCACACCGGGCCGCACGGCGCGCGATCGAAAAAAAACGCAATATCTACACGAATGTCGCCATCCCCGACTGGGATGACACCGATGTGACCAACCAGCAGGAATGGCGCCTGATTCGGAACAACCGCAGCGAACTGCAGACCATTATGTGGGATTATGTCGGGATTGTGCGCTCAGGCGTCCATTTGAACCGCGCCCTGCGGCGCATGGCCACTCTTTATGATGAAATCGAAGATTACTATAAACGGACCCGCGTCAATAAGGATTTGCTGGAACTGCGCAATCTCAGCGCAGTAGCTTATCTGATCGTACGTTCCGCGCTGCGCCGCAGCGAAAGCCGGGGACTGCATAATATGTCCGATTACCCCGAAAAAGATGATAAATTCCTTAAAGACACCATCATTTAAAGGAGATCACATGAAAAAACTGCCCGTAATTCTATTTGCAGTGCTGATATTTTGTATTTCCTGTTCAAAAAAAGAACTTGCTGCTATCGATGATAAAAATACGGAAACGCTGAACGAAGCCGAGATTATTTCCGGGATCAATCAATTTGGCTTTAATGTATTGCACCTGCTCCCGGAAGATGATATTCAGAATCTTTTCTTTTCCCCTTTCAGCATTTCATCTGCACTTGCCATGGCTTATGCCGGAGCAGCAGGAAATACTGCGGATGAAATGCGTAAGGTATTGTATTTCGGACAGCCGAATTCGTCTTTTCATCAGTGTTTCGGGACATTAAGCGCTGCGCTGCAATACAGCGGAGACGAAGATCTCAAGGTCAGTATCGCCAATGCGATCTGGGTGGAAGATCAATATAAACTATTAAAACCTTACCAGCAGCTCATCAGGGATTACTATAAAAGCGAAGCAAAAGAAATGGATTTTATCGGCGCCCCGGAAGCCTCTCGTCTCTTGATCAATCAATGGGTAAGCGAACAGACCAATGACAGAATCAAAGATCTGCTTCCTTCGGGCAGTGTGGATGCTTTAACCCGGCTGATCCTGACGAATGCGGTTTATTTCAATGCGGAGTGGGATGAGCATTTCAATGAGGACATGACGAAAAAGGCGTTCTTTTATCCGGAAACAGGGGATGCATATCAAGTTGACATGATGTACAAGCGCCAGCATTACCCTTATTACGAAACAAAAGATTTCCAAATTCTGGAGATCGACTACAAGGGTAAGCGCTATGCGATGATGCTTGTTCTGCCAAGGGAAAAAGGTAAAATGACCGAATTGCTGCCCCATCTGGACCGGGAAATGCTTGCGGATTATGACAGTCTGAAAAAAACGGAGGACGTGATCTTGTATCTTCCGAAATTCCGTCTGGAAACACGCTATGAAATGAGTTCCATTTTACAGGAAATGGGAATGGCAGAAGCTTTTTCCGGGCAGGCGAATTTCAGCGGGATTTCCGGTAAAAAAGATCTGATGATCTCCGAGGTCATCCATAAGGCCTTTATTGAAATCGATGAAAAAAAGACCGAGGCTGCCGCCGCAACGGGTGTTGTTATGAGATTGACTGCAATGCCACCCGTTCCCCGTGCGCCGATCACCTTCCGGGCAGACCATCCCTTTCTATTCCTGATACGGGAAAAACACACCGCTGCCATTCTGTTTATGGGTTGCCTGGGCGCACCGGAGCCCGAATGAAATATCTGATGGCGGCAATCCGGCTTTTCTTTTTTCTGATCTATGCTATCGTTTTGGTCATATCTCTTTTTCTCCTCTATAATATTACCCGCCTTTTTGGAAACAAATTCTCGATCCGCCTTATCCATAACCTGACTCCGCTTATGGCTTTTCCCCTCTATCATTTGATGGGGATCCGCCTGAAGATCTACGGAAAAGAACATATACCCCGAAAGCAGGCTTTTTTAATGGCCACCAATCATATCGGCTATGTGGAATTATTCTCGCTGTTCAAAATTCGTCCCATGGCCTTTGTGGCCAAAGATGAAATACTTTCATGGCCTCTGATCGGAGCGGTTATCAAAGCGGTAGGGACGGTTTTTGTCGATCGTACGACCGGCGGTCTTTCGGAGGTCTATATTCACGAGATCAGTGAAGCCATGAAAAACCGCATTAATTTCTGGTTTGCTCCGGAAAAAACCACCAGCGACGGTACCTGGCTGCGGCCTTTCTCTTCAGCGCTATTCGTAGTGGCCAACCGCCTGAAATGTCCGCTGCTGCCGGCTGTTTTTGTGATCAAAAAACTCAACGGCAAACCGTTGCCCCCGGAACGCCGCTATGAGATTGCCTGGGCGACGGATCCCCAGGGTAACGATACACCATTCCCGAAACATTTTTTCCATTTTTTTACGCTACGCTCCGTCCTGCTGGAAATGCATATTCTGCCGCCGGTCATTCCGCATTATGACGATCAGGATATCAATGAACGCCGGGCTTTTTCTTCAGAGGTTTACGAGCGCATGGCGGAAGCTCTGGAAAAGCACGAACCCGCCTTCGACCGCCGGCGCAAAGAATAATGCGTTGTAGAGCGTTTAAGGTTTGCTGTTTAATAAAAAAGTCAGATCGTTAAAAAATAAATTTCTTAAAAAAATAAGAACTTCTTCTCAAGCCTCAACCCTCAACGTTATTCAGGCATGATTCCGAAGCTTCAGTTCATCGGGATGCGGGTGCAGGTACCACTGGTTCTTCAGATAGGGCTCGTCATATTTTCGCACATAATGATTCAATAAGACAATGGGTACAATAAGAGGAACATAAGATTTGGCATAGCGTGCGATCACTTCAAGCAGCTCCTGCTTTTCATCGGAGCTGAGCAGATCTTTAAAATAGCCCATAATGTGCTGCAGAACATTCACATGTTTTTTTACGGTTGCGTGAAGGCGCAGAGTTTTTATCAGAACAGACTCATAGTTTTCCAGACTTTCCTGAAGCTTCGGTCTTTTTGCGGCCGCGACGATCTTGCCGGCTTCCCGCAGACCCGCGGGAGCGTGCGCCATCAGTAAATATTTGTGGGTGCTGTGAAATGCTATTAAGCCGGCGGGGGAGGCATCCGTTTCAAGAAAGGTCCTCCAGCGGTCAAAGACAAACAGCGTTTCGATAAAATTTTCACGGATAGCGGCATCATGCAGACGGCCTTCGTCCTCTGCGGGCAGGTTGGGAAAGCGCTTCATGAATTCCCGCGCAAAAATACCGGATCCGCTGCGGGAAGGCAGTCCCTGCTCCGTATAGATCTTCACGCCGCGCATCCCGGACGTGGGGGATTTGGACTTAAATACAAAGCCGCGCAGTTTTTCGCTTGCCAGCTGATCCAGGCGTTTGACCGTATAGTTTTCCATTTGAGGCGTAATATCCCGCTTGCTTCTAACGGTCAGGAGACGCGGATTTTCGGGGTCGTCGCCTACCAGGCGCATGGATTCCCGCGGGATCGGCAATCCGCATTCCATTTCCGGACAGAGCGGATACCATTCGACATATTTTCCGAGTTCATCGCGCAAAAAACGATCGAGTTTATGCTGACCGTCATAACGCACCTCGTTGCCGAGCAGACAGGAACTGATACCGACTTTCATAAGCTCTCTTTTTGTTAAATGTTCAGAGGAATACCCTATATCAAATTTAAGAATTCAGAACCCATTCTCATCAATTATTTTTCAAAGTCCTAAAAAAATTACTCCGTATACACGATTTAACCACTCACGATTCACAATTCACAAAATTATTTTTCCGCAATGACCAGCATCTCAAAATCTTCGGTACCGAGTTTATCCTCCCGGGAGAAAGCTCCCAGCTTCGCCCCGTATATGCCGATGTCAGTATAGCCCAGCGATCTTAACAACCAGCTGATCTCGGAGGGAACGTAGTAGCGTTCGTTGCAGACAAGCGTTTTTTTATTCCCGTCATCATCTTCGAATTCGGTGATATTGTGATCCCGGAACGTCATTAAATCAAAACAATTGTTACGGTAGGCCGCATTCCCATCATCCCGCGTATCCATGCAGAATTTTTCAACGGAGTGAAAAAGGGGAAACAATCCGTTCAGCGTGGTAAAGATGAATTTTCCGGGACTTTTCAGAGCGCGGCTTGCGCTCTTGAGGATGGCAAAGTTCATTTCATCGCTTTCCATCAGCGGGAAGCCGCCTTCGCAGAGCATAATGGCGGCATCGAATTCTGCCATGAAAGGAAGTTTACGAGCGTCATACCGCAAAAAGGGAATTTTCAGTCCGGCCGCTTCCGCCTTCTGCCGTGCGCGGGCAAGCTGACTTTCGGAAAGGTCGATCCCGGTTACCGCGTACCCGCGTTTGCTGAGTTCAATGGCATGCCGGCCGGTACCGCAGCCAATATCCAGAATACGCAGGGATTTGTTGCAATTCATCTCTTTTTCAATAAAATCACATTCGCCCGCGCTTCCTTGCGTAAAACACTCACGGTCATATTTTTTCCCGTAGTTCTCGAAAAGTGACTCGTACCAGGGTTTCTTGTTCATGGGATGCTCCGTACCGGTCATTGATAGGATTGAGATCGCAAAGCATTTTCAACGGCTTTCAGCAGCGCCTTGCTGGTCGCGGTGGCAGCCGAGACGACATCCACGTCGTTCCCTTGTCGCCGCAAGACCTTTTCTGCAACCCCTTCCGCCATTTTAGCATATTCGCTGTCGCGGTTTTCAAGAATATTGATTGTTTCGATCCTCGTATTGCTAACAAACTCTTCAACGACGCAAGTAAAATCGCCATAGCTGAAATTACCCCGGTAATTTCCGTTCCTGATCTGTGAAAGGTCAATGGCATTGATCGCTATCTTCCGGACGCCGTCAAGTTCATTATTCTTACAACTTGTCAGAAACAGCGTAAACGCGCACAGCAGTATCAGGATTCGGTTTTGCGCGATTCTTTTCATGCTTTCACCTCAATGATGGCATTCCCTTCTTGTGGCTGATATAGAAAAGTCTTTATTCGTAATTGTTGATGATAAGTGCTATTTGATCAGGTCCAGAATGCTTTCAAGCAGATAAGCGGCATCCAGATGCACTTCCTTCATCAGTTCTTCCCGTGAACCGTGGGGGACAAAATCGTCGGGCAACGAAAAGGAATGGATACGGGGCGTATTGCCGGCATTCTGAAAATGCTGCAGGACCGTATCGCGCAATCCGCCGCGGGGTGCGGCTTCTTCGATGGTGATCAGAAGTTCATGATCCGCCTTCAGCCGATCAAGCAATGCAGCGTCATAAGGTTTAATAAAACGGGCGTTGATCAACGTAGGATGGTGGCCATTGGCCTCCAGTCCGTCACAGACGATTCTGGCGCTTTCGACCATAGATCCGTAAGCCAGCAGAGCGATCCGTTTGCCTTGCCGCAGGATTTCCCAGGATCCCGGCAGGGGAATATCGAGCGGTTCCGAAATATTGAGTAAATGCGTATTTGCCCGCGGATAGCGGATAAAGACGGCTTTATCGCGGATCGCATATGCCATGTGTAACAGATTCCGCAGTTCATTGCCGTCTTTGGGCGCGCAAACGACCGCATTCGGCAGCATGCTTAAAAAACTCAGATCAAAAACCCCGTGATGCGTGGGGCCGTCTTCCCCGACCAGTCCGGCACGGTCCATACAAAAGATCACCGGCAATTTTTGAAGGACCACATCATGGATGACGCTGTCCACGGCACGCTGCATAAAGGTGGAATAAACCGCAACTACCGGCCGCAAGCCGCCGATCGCCAGTCCGGAGGCAAAGGTCACCGCATGGGCTTCCGCAATCCCCACATCGTAAAAACGCTCCGGGAAATGCCGGGAAAAATCGACCAGTCCGGTACCGTCCGCCATTGCGGCGCTGATAGCGACCACATCCGGATGTATTTTGGCGAGCTCGATGATACTTTTTCCAAATACCTCTGTGTAGGAAATGGATTCACAGGGCGCTTTTGCCGTGCAGCCGTTGCCCTTGATCCCGTGATACTTGGTCGGATTTTCTTCCGCCGCTTTCAATCCCTTGCCTTTTTTGGTCAGAATATGGAGCAGAATCGGCTGATTTAATTTCTTGATGCGTTTCAGCGTACGTATCAGGTCCGGAATACTGTGACCGTTAACCGGTCCGATATAACGCAGCCCCAGCTCATCGAACATCACCGGCCGGGAAAGCAGGGTTTTAAGCGATTCCTTAATATTCTGCAGAAAACGCCGCAGGAATTTCCGGTTTTCCGTCAAATCCCAGAGGTCATCCTTGACTTTGTTGTAGAAGGGCGTTGTCACGATGCGGTTCAGATATTTGGGGATACTGCCCACATTCTTGGAAATGGACATCTCATTATCGTTCAGAATGAGCAGAAGCTGTTTTTTAAGATTGCCGGCATTGTTCATGCCTTCCCAGGCAAGGCCTCCGGTCAGGGCACCGTCGCCGATCACGGCGATAATGTGATTGTGAAAGTTACGCAGCGATTCCGCGACCGCAATTCCGAGTCCCGCCGAAATCGAGGTAGAGGCATGGCCCACGCCGACAACATCGTAAGGACTTTCGCTGCGTTTTGGGAAACCGCTGATGCCGCCGAAACGGCGGATGCTTTTCAGGGCTTCGCGGCGGCCGGTCAGGACCTTGAACGGATAGGCCTGGTGACCGACATCCCAGACGATCTTGTCATCGGGAAGATCGTAGACGTACAAGAGGGCGATCGTCAGCTCCACGGTACCTAAAGACGGCGCCAGATGGCCGCCGGTTTCCGAGACCACGTCAATAATATATTGCCGGAGTTCTTCCGCCAATTGCGGCAGTTGTGCCTGCGTAAGTTTTTTGATATCCGCAGGCTGGGAAATTCCCTCAAGCAATTTTTTTGCGTTACTGACATTCATTGCCAGCTAGTATAACAAAATTCACGTAAAAATCAAATTGAAAACATCAATGCGATTGTGAAGCTTAAGCAAACTTGAGTCAAGTTAAGGAACAAAGAAAAAAATAATGGAAATATGTTTGAAAAATGCATTGTTCGTGCTATTTTTTCACCTTGATTATTCTTAATAATTGGAACACTTTTAAAAAGGAAGCGAGGCGCCTATGCGAACAAGAGAAAGCGCTGTAAAAGCCGCTGTTGATAAACACGGCAAAGAGCGGAAAAACCTGCTCCCCATTTTACAGGAGGTCAAACGATTCAAGAATTATCTTACCCGCGGTGATATTTCTGATATCGCCGCCGAAATGAACCTGTCATCCGCTTATGTTTACGGTGTGGCGTCCTTTTATCACTTTCTGGATCTGGAGGAACGGGGTCAGAACATTATCTGGATCTGCAAAACGATCAGCTGCTACATGAAAGGCTCCAAAGATATTCTCCAGGCCCTTGAGGAAGCGCTGAAGATCAAAGTAGGCGAGACGACCAGTGACGGCAAGTTCACCCTTCTGCAAACCAATTGCATCGGTTGGTGCCACAAAGGTCCTGCAATGCTGATCAATGACGAACCTTATACGGAACTGACACCTGATAAGGTGCTGGACATTATCGACTCATATTACAAGAAATTATAAATAAAGGTTAATATTATGGCAAAACGAAAATTAAAACGTGTTGACCTTATATTCAGTCAGGACTGTAGCTGCAAGGATATCCTAACCGAAGCCTTGAAAAAATCCCGGGAAGAGATCATTCAGGAGCTCATCGATTCCGGACTGAAAGGCCGTGGCGGCGCGGGTTTCCCGACCGGCCTGAAATGGAAGATGGCGGCGGCTGAAAAAAGCAACCGCAAATATGTGATCTGCAATGCCGATGAAGGGGAACCGGGTACATTCAAAGACCGGGAGATCCTGGACCGCGTCGCGTTAAAGGTATTGGGCGGCATGGCCCTCTGCGCTTATGTGATCGACGCCCGTGAAGGCTTTATCTATCTGCGTCACGAATACCGTTTTCTGATCCCAAAGCTGGAAAAGATGATGGAGACCTTCCATAAATGGATGGATGATTTCGATCTGGATTTCCGGGTAAAGCTGTTTATCGGCAGCGGTGCTTACGTCTGCGGAGAAGAAACATCGCTGATCGAGTCAATGGAAGGAAAGCGCGGCGAACCGCGTAACAAACCTCCGTATCCCACCAATCAGGGCTATCTGGGAAAACCGACGGTGGTCAATAACGTCGAAACCCTGGTCTATACCATGATGATCATGCGCATCGGTGCGGATGAATTCAAGGGCATGGGGATCGAGGGTTCGAGCGGGTCTAAACTCTTCTCCGTTTCCGGCGATACGCACAAACCCGGGATCTATGAGATTGAAATGGGCATGACCCTGGAAGATTTTGTCAAGGAATTCGGCGATGGCGATACCAAAGCCGTCCAGGTCGGCGGTGCCTCGGGCTTCTGTGTCCCCCGCAAACGCTTTAAGGAAACCACCATCGGCTTCCAGGGCGGCCTGAAAGGCTTTTCATTGCCTACCGGCGGATCCATGATGATCTTCAACAGCTCCCGTTCCATGTATAATGTCCTGCATAACTATTTGGAATTCTTCGAAGAAGAGTCCTGCGGACAATGTACACCCTGCCGAGTTGGCTGCCAGCAGCTGCTGAAAGGCATCGAAGCGATAAAACGCGGAGAGAAAAGCTATCGCTACCTGAACGATCTGTTGCGCCTTTCCGAGACGATGAAACTGACCGCCAAATGCGGATTGGGCCAATCGGTGGCAAACTCCTTTGCATCGATCGTTGAAAACTTCAGAGAAGAAATGATCTATTAAAAGAGGTAAACCATGACAGAAAAGAAGATCAATCTGACTATAGACGGTAAGAAAATCAGCGTGCCTGAAGGGACAACGCTCCTTGAAGCAGCCAAATTGGAAAAGGTCAAGATCCCGACGCTTTGCTATCACCAGGACCTTTGTATCGCGGGTAACTGCCGTGTGTGTGTTGTAGAGGTCGAAGGCTGGCGCGTTCTGCCGGCCGCCTGTGCGACACCGGCCATGGAAGGAATGGTTGTCTACACCAATTCGCCCCTGGTCCGCAGATCACGCCGCGATATTCTTGCCCTGCTGGTTTCGGAACATTCTACACAGTGTACCACCTGCTACCGCAGTACCAACTGCGAATTGCAGGAACTGGCAGCGGAATACAACATTGATAACGAAATTTACATTAATTTGCTCAAGGACAAGACCTTTACGATCGATCGTACATCCTGGGCGATTGAAAAAGATGAAAGCAAGTGCATTCGCTGCCAGCGCTGCGTTCGTACCTGTGCCGAACTGCAGAAGGTCAATGCTCTGGATGTGATCAACAAAGGTGCGAATATGAAGATCGCCACCTTTTTTGACACCGTTATGAGTGAAGTTGTCTGTACGAACTGCGGCCAGTGCATAAACCGTTGCCCGACAGGCGCCCTGACCGAACGGCGCTATATTGATGAGATCTGGGATGCTCTGGGCGATCCGGAGAAACATGTGATCGTTCAAACCGCTCCTGCAGTTCGCGTTGCCCTCGGTGAAGTCCTGGGCTATGAACCGGGTGTCCGCGTAACCGGTAAAATGGCGGCGGCCCTGAAGCATCTGGGCTTTGACTCGGTGCTGGATACCGATTTCGCTGCGGATCTTACCATAATGGAAGAAGGACATGAATTACTTGACCGCCTCAAACGCAAACTCGTTGATAAGGAAGATGTGGCGCTGCCGATGATGACATCCTGTTCACCGGGCTGGATCAAATTCATCGAACACATGTATCCGGATCATCTGGACCATTTGTCTACCTGCAAATCGCCGCAGCAAATGTTCGGCGCGATCGCAAAGACCTACTACGCGGAACGTAAAGGACTGGACCCGAAGAACATCGTGAACGTGTCCGTAATGCCCTGCTCGGCAAAAAAATACGAAGCAAACCGCATGGAAATGAACGACAGCGGCGTCCAGGATGTGGACCTCGTCTGCACGACCCGGGAACTTGGTCACATGATCCGTCAGTCCGGTATTGACTTTAAAGAGATTCCCAATGCAAAGTTCGACCCCTTTATGGGCGATTCGACCGGCGCTGCGGTTATTTTCGGGGCGACCGGCGGAGTGATGGAAGCTGCTCTGCGTACGGCATATGAAGTCGTTACCGGACGCGAAGTGCCTTTTGACGGTCTTAAGATTACCCCGGTCCGCGGTATGGAAGGCATTCGTGAAACCAGTGTCAAACTCGAGAATGTACTGCCCGAATGGAGTTTTCTGGAAAACATTGAACTGCGTGTTGCCATTGCACACGGACTGACCAATGCGACCCAGATCATGGAAGATGTGGCGATCGGGAATTCTCCCTATCACTTTATCGAGATCATGGCCTGTCCCGGCGGTTGTATCGGTGGCGGCGGCCAGCCGATCCCGACCAATGCAGAGATCCGTCGCAAACGCGCGGAAGCGATCTACACCGAAGATGAAAAAATGGTCATCCGGAAATCGCATCAGAATCCGGAAGTCATCCAGCTCTACAAAGAATTTCTCGGGAAACCGCTGGGTGAAAAATCGCATCATCTGCTTCATACCAAATATACGCGGCGTGAACGCGTTTAATTTGCTGTACTGCAATAAAAAAGCCCCGCAAAACGGGGCTTTTTTGATGATTTGAAAAAAACGGTAAAACGAAGATGCCGACAGGTAATATACCCTGAATTTCTATCCGAATAAATGCCTGAAAAATTTTCTCCCGGAAGAGGATTTAATACAGAAATGCAATGGCGATATCGCCCACATTGGTAGCGCTGGGTCCCGTCGTTAGCAGGCTCCTACATTGCCGGTGGAATGCGTAGCTGTCATGAACGGAAAGAAAAGCTTCCGCGGAAAGATCCCGCTTCTTGGCGCACAGAAAAACCTGTCTGTCCGCGAATGCTCCCGCGGCAACACTATTTCCGTCTACCCCGTCCGATCCTGCGCATAAAAGGCAGTAATTTCCAATATCCTGCAACTTCGTCAATACGCTGAGCGCGCATTCCTGAGAACGGCCGCCCTTACCCGGCTTATTGTTCAGCCTGACGGTCGTTTCTCCGCCGAACAGGAGGAAAGCGGGCCTTGCGCCCCGGTCCTTTCGAATCATCTCCGCGATCATGGCTCCGGCATCCCGGGCTTCACCGCAAAGGCTCTCGGGAAAGCTTCGGACCGGAAAATGTTTTTGACTTAAAAAAGCATCCGCTGCTTCCAGCAGGTCCATATTGCTTCCTATCAGGTAGTGCGGTATTTCCGTTTCGACAGGCGGCAGGGGAGCATCCTGCGACAAAGCGTGGATCAGCTGCGGTGACAAAGTAGTGGCAAGATCCCATTTTTTGATTAATTCCCGTGGATGAACTGAAGGAGACGGGGGAGGATAAAAAGGTCCGGATCCGATCGTGGAAAGATCATTGCCAACGACATCGGAAAGCACGAACACAAAAGTTTGCGCTTTACACAGCGAGGTCAATTTACCGCCTTTCAAGCGCGAAAGCCGGCTTCGTAAAATATTGATCTCATGAATATCGAGTCCCTTTTGCATAAAGACCCGGTTTGCATCTTGCAAATCCGACATCGTAAGTCCCGCTTCCGGTAATTCCATCATTGCGGAGGAACCCCCCGAAAGCAAATAGACCAGGGTATCGTTTTCCTTTAATCCGCTCAGTAAACTCAGCATGCGCCGGCCGGACTTCAGGCTTTCGGCGCCGGGAAGCGGATGATTTCCCCTGCAGCTTTCAAAACTGCGACTGCGTCCGGAATCGGGAGCGATCAGCAGGGAAAGGTCGGGTTTGGAAGGAAGATAGGGAAGTATGGCAGAGGCCATGTTTCGGGATGCCTTGCCGGAACCGGCCAGGACCAGCCGGCCATCGCCGCGAAGGGGAATAGGAGTATTGCGGTAATATAAGGTATTGTCAAATAAATGCAGATACTTCCGGTACAGAGCTGTTGGCTGTACTTCGCGAAGAGCGTGCCGGAATATCCGCTTCAGGAATTTTTTTTGCGAACAGCGCATATTGCTTTTGAAAGGAACAATAAGAAAGTCCCTAAAACAATGATAATGGGCCCGGTAGGCAGATTGCTGTAATATGCAATAAAAAAGCCGCCGACGAAGATCAGCAGACAAAGAACTACAGCGGCTGCCATGATACAGGGAAAACGTTTGCAGAAAGGCATTGCGATCAGCGGGGGAATGGTCAGCAGCGCAAGTACCAGTATGATGCCAACACTGCGGATCATCATTACGATCGCAACGGAAATAAAAAGGTAAAAAAAGAGGCGGTAAAGTCCGACCCGGATGCCGTGCAACGCGGCGAACTCCTTGTCGAACAGATATACAAGCAAAGGCTTGAAAAAGAGGAATATCATCAGGAGTAAAAGAGCGTCATAAATGGCGATATACAGAATATCCACATTGCTGACGGTCAGAATATCACCAAAGAGATAGGTAAGCAGATTGGGAGCAAAACCGGGAGTGATCGTGATAAAAATGATTCCGATCGCCATCCCGAAAGCCCAGATAACGCTGATCAGGGCATTGTGCGCATGCAGCTTTTTTTCACTGGACAACCCGATCACGGCACCGGATAAAAGTGCCACGCTAAAGGCACCCAAGAGAGGATTCAGGCCCAGATAATAAAATAATCCCAGACCGCCAAATGATGCATGACTGATCCCCCCGATCAGCAGCGTATCGCGTTTGACCACGATCAACGATCCGATGATGCCTGAAGCAATGCTTAAAAGCAATCCGGCAAGCAGGGCATTCTGCACAAAACCATACTGCAAAAGGCTCATTTATGCTCCTTCAGGACTCGGTGAGGAAGTCCGTGCGCGATCAATTCAATGGGACAGCCGTAGACCTTTTCAAGGGATTCCGCAATATATTCATCCCTGCAGTGATAGTAGAGGTTCCGGTTAACACAGGCGATATTCTTGACATGGTCGTCAATGGAAGACGTGTCGTGTGTGATCATGACAATGGCGATCTTCTTGTTCAATTCAAAAAGAATGGAAGAAAGGTTGCCGCGGGATTCAGAGTCGATAAAGGTCGTGGGTTCATCCAGGAAGAGGATTTTCGGATCCTGGATCAGAGCCCGGGCCAGGAGGGCCCGCTGCAATTGTCCTCCCGATATTTCACTGATCACGGAGTAAGCGATGGGTTCGAGATGGAAACGGGCAATTTGCTGATCAACCAGATGCTCTTTGTCGCACACACGGTTCATTAAAGGCCGGTAGCGTCCGATAAGGCCGCTTTCGATAAAGTCATATACACGAAGGGGCATCTGCCGGTCAAAGGTCGTAAATTGGGGCACATAACCAAGATCTCCGGTTTTAACGCCGTGGTAACGGACTTTTCCGCTGTCCGGTTTCAGCAGTCCGAGCATGCATTTAAGGAGGGTCGTTTTTCCGCCGCCGTTTGGGCCCATAATGACCAGATAATCGTTTTCGTAAACATGCAGGTTAATATCCAAGAGTATGGCGTGTTTGCGGTCAAATGAAAAATTCAGGTTCTCGACACTGATCAATGAAAGGGGCTGCATGGTTTAAAGCCTTTGTCTAAAAAAACCCGGAAGAACCGGGTTTTTTTATCATTTTAGAAGATCCGGCTGCAATCGTTGCCGTCCGGAGGATTACTTTTTCTTTTCTAGCGGTTTTTCTTTTTCTTTGAATTTGTGCCCCCATACCACCAGGATAGGAGCAGCTATGAACATAGAAGAATAAGTTCCGATAATCACACCGATCACCATTGCGATGGAGAAACCAAAGAGCACCTGACCGCCGAAGAGCGCCAGAATGATGACGACAAAGAAGGTCGTCAGCGAGGTAATGACGGTACGGGAAAGGGATTCGTTGATACTGAAATTGATGATATCGGCGAGGGGTTTTCCCTTGTGCACTTTCAGATCTTCGCGGATGCGGTCAAAGATCACAATGGTATCGTTCAGCGAATAGCCCACAATGGTCAGGAAAGCCGCCAGGACCGGCATGGAGATCTCCCACTGGAAAATGGAGAAAAGCCCCAGCGTGATCAGCACGTCGTGAGCGAGCGCGGCGACGGCTCCCACGGCAAAGTGGAATTCAAAACGTACCGTGATGTAAATCAGGACCAGCAGCAGGGCGATACCAACCGCTTTCAGGGAATTGGAGCGGAGTTCCTGTCCGATCTTCGGGCCGATCTTGTCAATTTGTAAAAGTGTATAATCAGTGCCGCCGAGGGCTTGTTCCAAAATTCCGTTCGCATCATCAAGATTCTCGGGATTAATAGTGATCATATATTCATTCAGACCGCTGCTCTTGATCTCGGGATTTCCCAGATTCTTTTCAGTAAATTTGGCCCGCAGTTCCTCCGCAGTGATCGATTGCGAGAACTCGACCTGCATTTTTGCGCCGCCGGAAAAGTCAATCCCGTAATTTAATCCGCGGACAAAGAGGGAAACAAGGCTCAGAACAATCAGGGCCAGCGAGATGCCGAAGGTGATCCTGCGTTTGTTTACAACATCGTAATGGGTATTTTTAAAGAACTGTAACACACCAACCTCCTATATGCTGAGCTTGTTTAAAGGTTTTTTGCCGTGCGTGAAGGACATGAAGATCGTGCGGGAGATGAAATACCCCGATACGAAGTTAAAGATAATGCCCCAGAACAAGACCACGGCAAAACCGCGGATAGGTCCCGATCCGTACTGCCAGAGCACCAGCGCGGTGATCAGGGTGGTCAGGTTGGCGTCCAGAATAGTGATCAGGGCGCGGGAATATCCGTTTTCCACGGATGAGCGTATGGTTTTTCCCCGCAAATATTCTTCCCGGATACGCTCAAAGATCAGGACGTTGGCATCCACCGCCATCCCCATGGTCAGTACAAGACCGGCAATGCCGGGCAATGTCAGCGTTGCACGCAGGGAGGCAAGAATGGAGAGGACAAAAAAGATATTCAGGACCAGAGTGGCGATAGCGATGGTACCGGCACCGCGGTAATAAACAATGATGAACAGAGCAACCAGGGCAAGGCCGAAAAGAACGCTGTTTACGCCGCGCCGGACGGAGTCGGCTCCCAGCGAAGCGCCGACGGTACGTTCCTCGATGATGTCAATAGGGGCGGGCAGGGCACCGGCTTTGAGCACGATCTCGATATCCTGGGCTTCTGCCAAACCGGCGAATCCTTCGATCACGGTGCGTCCGTTCGGGATTTTGCTTTCTATGCGCGGAGCCATCTGGACCTTATTGTCAAGGACAATGGCCAGGCGTTTGTCGACATTCGCACCGGTCAGGCGGGCCCAGGTTTTGGTGCCTTCGCCGTCCATGCGGACATTTACGACAGGCTGACCCATGCGTTCGCTGGAAACGCTTCCCAGTTCGGCTTTGGCTTCCTTGACGGCATCACCGGTCAGTCCGGGCTCGCGGTTGATAAAATACAGCGAATAGAATTCGGCATTTCCGCCTTGGACCGTTTCAATCTTTTGGGTTTTAGCCGAAAAAAGAATACGGAGATCGTTGGGCAGAATGCGTACAACTTCCGGATCGTTCAGGATCCTGTTGACGGCATAGTAATTTTCTTTGGGTACGCCGATATCCCAGCCCAGGTTGCGCAAAAGCGCGCTGAAAGGATGTTCCGACGCCAGGTCTTCGTCAACCAATACCAACGATTCCGCCGTACTGTCGCTTTCCTGCAATCCCAACAGTTCACTGACCGATATTTCTTTATCTTCACTCTTTTTACCGGAAATAACGGCGCTGTCAACTGCCGTGATCTCTTCGGGATTGATACGTTTGACCGCCGCATCGATGCGGTTGATAATATCCTGGGTGTATTCGGGGTCTTTCAGAAGCACAAATTCCAGGAGTGCGGTATTGTGAATGATATCCTTTGCCCGGTCCGGATCGTCAATGCCGGCAAGTTCGACAATGATGCGTTTATTCCCGATAAGCTGAATGACGGGCTCCGCCACGCCGAATTGGTCAATACGATTGCGGATGATCTCTTCCGCGCGGACCACGGCCTGTTCACATTCTTTCTGAAGATTGTCTACAACCGCTTTGTTGTCTGTGCGACGGTCCGGAGCGGGAAAATAACGGCTCAGACGGAGGCTGTCGTTTTCCGCGGTCTCCAACATAATGTTCAGATAATCCTTTTCGGGATTTTCGCGGTACAGTGCATCCACCTTTTCCATGTAATCATAATACGCGGCAGATTGGTGATCTGCGACCTTTTTAATGAAATCCGGGACGTTGATCTCAAGGACAAGATGCATACCGCCCTGAAGGTCAAGTCCCCGCTTGATGATCTTGGATTCCAGATCAAGCAATTTGCCTTCTTCTTTTAGAACAGATTTTTCTTCGGTGCTTAATCGTTCGTAGCGGAGGGTGGGCATAATGGTGTAAACCGCCCATCCCAGCAAGGCGACAATAACAAGATAGCGCCAAATCAGCTTCTTAGACATATCGGGTGTAACCTCCATCTTCTTTTTTTTATCAAGATTTGCTCCAGTTATGAAAAAACGGATACTGCGGTAAAGAGCAAAGCTGTCAAATTTAACGGATGAAAGCAGAAAAACCAATAAATTAATTCAAATATCAAAAGATAAGAAAAGCCCCAAACAACATTGCTTTTTCACGGCGGATAGATTTACTTTCCCGGCTAAGGTTTTTTTGAAAGACGGATGTTTTTTTAATTCTTCCGTCACGGCGGATTGCACAACAATAATAAAACGATCGGGGATTCTCCGGAAAACGAATATTTTATATCACAGTATCGGGAAATCCAGAATTTTTGTTCTGCAAAGTCTGGAATCGTTTGTTTTTCATCGATTGTTTTTCGGGAAAAAATCTTGCATAAAAGATGAAACTCATCTTTACTTTTGACAAATATTATTCTTAAATTCTCTGTTAATTGTTAGGGTTTTAAAATAAACAAGACGGGCGGACTTCCCGGCGATCGTTCGCGGGAAGCATTCAATCGCGATTTGGTTCAAGATCAGGGAGGTAATGACATGACCAAACAAGCATTTTTGGAAGGTGTAGCTGCAAGAAACGCAAGTCAACCCGAGTTTTTGCAGGCGGTGAAGGAAGTGGTTGAATCGGTTTGGGAAATTTACGAAGAAAATCCCATTTTTCAGGATGCGAACATCCTTGAACGTCTGGTCGAACCGGAACGTACGATCATGTTCCGGGTTCCCTGGGTAAACGATGCCGGAGAAGTAAAGGTGAACCGTGGTTACCGCATTGAGTTCAACAGCGCAATAGGTCCCTATAAAGGCGGTTTGCGTTTCCATCCCAGCGTGAATCTTTCCATCCTGAAATTCCTCGGTTTTGAACAGATCTTTAAGAATGCCCTGACAACGCTCCCCATGGGCGGCGGCAAAGGCGGTTCGGATTTTGATGCAAAGGGGAAATCGGAAGGCGAGATCATGCGGTTTTGCCAGAGCTTTATGACCGAACTGTTCCGGCATATCGGCAATCGTACCGATATCCCGGCCGGAGATATCGGCGTGGGCGCACGTGAGATTGGCTTTCTCTATGGTCAGTACAAACGCATCAGGAATGAATTTACCGGCGTTCTTACCGGCAAGGGTTTGAACTGGGGCGGAAGCCTCGTACGTCCGGAGGCCACCGGTTACGGAGTGGTGTACTTTGCCAATGAGATGTTGAAAAATATCGGCCAGAGCCTCGAGGGCAAAGTGGTTGCCATTTCCGGATTCGGAAACGTTGCCTGGGGCGCTGCAACCAAGGTTAACGATCTTGGCGGAAAAGTCGTTACTCTCTCGGGGCCCGACGGATATATCTATGATCCGGACGGCATCCGGGATGAGAAGATCAATTATATGCTTATGCTGCGTGCCAGCAATAACGACATTATCGAACCCTATGTCCGCGAATTTCCTAAGGCAAAGTTCTTCCCGAAAAAACGCCCCTGGGAACAGACCGTCGATGTTGCACTGCCCTGTGCCACACAGAATGAACTCGAAAAAAAGGATGCGGAGATGCTGCTTAAAAACGGCTGCAAATGCGTCGTTGAAGGTGCCAATATGCCCTCAACACCGGATGCGGTTGAACTTCTTGAAAAAGCGCGCATTCTCTATGCTCCCGGAAAGGCTGCAAATGCGGGCGGCGTAGCGACCTCCGGACTGGAAATGACCCAGAACTACATGGGACAGCCCTGGCCGCGTGAACGTGTAGACAACGAACTGCGGCAGATCATGATCCGCATTCACGAACAGTGCAAACAACATGGCCGTATTGATGACCATTATGTGGATTATGTTCGTGGTGCGAACATCGCCGGCTTTATGAAAGTTGCACGCGCTATGGTCGAACAAGGAGTTGTTTGATCTGAGATCTTCAGATAGCAAAAAGGCAGGTTGTACCTGCCTTTTTTATTGCGGGGAAGAACAGCGCGTGAATAATCGTACGGTACCCCCGGCATTGATATCAACAAGAATGCATGAATATTCTTTATCTCTGAATGCCAGGTCTGAAATGACAAAACGGGTGTCAATGGTATTATAAAAAATCATTCTTCCGGGTTTGTTGAGAGCGAGGATACGCGGACTGTTTTCCATGATTATGTCTTCCTGGGGCATTTCGCCCTGAATTTCATAGCGATAGGGAATGTTATTTCTCGGAAAGACCTTTATTTCCAGCGGAAAACGGGTTTCAAATTCTGCCGTTATTCCCATATCCTGATAGACGTCTTTTTCTTCGGCTTTTCTGCCCGCCTGGGGGATTACCGGACGGAATAGCAGAGAATCGCTGCCGGGATTTTTGTTTTCATCCAGGGCCTTTCGCTGCATTTCCGTCATCTCATAAAGATTGTTGCTGAAGTTAAAGTGCCGGGACAAGGTGTTCAGCAGAAACAACATAGCGACGACAGCGACAATGACAAGACCGTAAATGAGCGCTTTAGCGGGTTTTTTTTTCCGCCCGCGGTAACTCCGGGTCTTTTTTACCGCAGCCTGTTCTACAATAATTCCGGGAGTAAGAGTTTCTTTTTTTTCTTCAAGACCGCTCAGTGCGAGCAATTCGCTGTAGTCAAGACCCAACTGCAGCGCATAATTCTTTAAATGCAGGCGGGTAATGACCGGATCGGCATGCTGAAAATCGCCGTCCTCCAGAAAAAGGATCTTTTCCACCGGGACGCGCATTTTTTCGCTGAGCAGCTCCAGGCGGATGCCCTTTTCTTCGCGGTATGCCCTGATGTCGCTCCATTGTTCAAACATGTTATTCCCTTTTACGGGCGAATTTACGCCGAAAAACCCAAACACAAAAGAATTATTCCTGCTATGTCACCCTTGTTTATTCCCGGACAATACGGGAGATGATCTCCCAGTCGAAACCTTTTCCCTGAAGATAACGGATCATTTTTTCCGCTGCTTTCTCGGGATTTTCTTCACGGATCTGCAAACGTTTCTTTTCAAAATGGTAACGGCAGTTTTCCGCTTGTTCCTCCTGCCCGTATCCGCTTAGGATCTCTCGGATACGGTCTCCGGAAATACCTCGGCTGAAGAGTTTTTCCCGGACCTTCAAAGGGCCCAGTCGTCTACTGCGGATCAGTTCTTCCGCATAAAGTCCCGAAAAACGCGTGTCGCTGATATAATTCCGGGATTCCAGGTTGTCGAGGACTTTACTGATAATTTCGGCCTGATAGCCTTTTTGCCGCAGTTTGATGGAAAGTTCGCGCCGGGAATGTTCGCGCATTGACAGCAATTCCAAGGCCTTTTCCCGGGTAAAAACCTCATCTGCCTTCAGGGATATCTTTAGGATGTCTTCATCCCGGAGTTCTTTACCGCTGCTTAAGGAAAATTCCAGGATCATATCATCCGTAACGCTAATGCGCGTATCGTCATCCAGAAATAAATTATAACGGTTTGGATGCCGCTTTTGCTGAGTTATGCGAACGATCCTGGACATAGGGATCAGGTTTTTTCTTCGGCTTTCTTTTCGATCAGGCCAAGTGCGCCTTTAACTTCTTCAGCGATTTTTTCAAGCACTTCGCGGTTTTCTTCGAGGAACAATTTGCTGTTTTCACGTCCCTGACCGATCTTTTCCTTGTTGTAGCTGTACCAGGAGCCTGATTTTTCCACGATATTGTAGGTAACGGCAAGATCCAGAACATCGCCGATGTAGCTGATCCCCTTGCCGTACATGATATCGAATTCGGTATTCTTAAAAGGTGGGGCCACCTTGTTCTTGACCACTTTTACGATCGTGCGGTTGCCGGTAAAATCATTACCGTCCTTAATGGCGGCAAGGCGGCGGACTTCCATCCTGACGGTCGTATAGAATTTCAGGGCCCGGCCGCCGGGAGTGGTTTCGGGATTCCCGAACATCACGCCGATCTTTTCACGGATCTGATTGATGAATACGATAGCAACATTGGATTTGCTGACCAGTCCCGTAAGCTTGCGCAGTGCCTGGCTCATCAGTCGTGCCTGCAGGCCCATGTGGCTGTCACCCATTTCTCCTTCGATCTCCGCACGGGGAACAAGGGCGGCCACCGAATCGATGACGATAATGTCCAAAGCGTTGCTGCGCACCAGCGTCTCGGTAATCTCCAGCGCCTGCTCGCCGCTGTCGGGCTGAGAAACTAAAAGATGGTTTGTATCAATACCGAGGTTCTTGGCATAATTCAGGTCCAGCGCGTGTTCCGCGTCAATAAAGGCCGCATTTCCTCCGCATTTTTGGGCCTCGGCAATGCAGTGCAGGGCCAGTGTGGTTTTTCCCGATGACTCCGGACCGTAGATCTCGGTGATCCTGCCGCGCGGGATTCCTCCGATACCCAGCGCCGCGTCCAGACTCAGGGATCCCGTAGAAATTGCATCGATCTTGACTGGCCGGGCATTGTCGCCCATGTACATAACCGAACCTTTTCCAAACTGACGGTCGATCTGCGCGATGGCAACTTCCAATGCCTTGATCCGTTCATCATGATTCATGATAGGTATCCTTTCCGATGTTTTTCGTAAACTGCCCTAATCTAATACATTTTGCGGGTAAATTAAACGAAAAAAGGATGTCTGCCGACATCCTTTTTCATTTGTTGATTTCAGTCACATTCAGGAGAGATTTGCCACAACCAGGGATGCCGAACCGACCAATCCGGCGTCATTGCCGAGTTCGGCCTTAAGAACCTTGACAACCTTGGCGGGAATGGCGTAGGCAAGGCGCAGCATGGTTTTGCGTGCGGGACCCAGAATGAACTCTCCGGCATTGGCAATGCCGCCGCCGATAATGATAGCCTGTGGATTCAATGCGTTGACCAGGGTGGCTAAAGCGGCACCGAGGATCTCTCCGGTTTCCTCAAGGACCTTAATAGAAAGTTTATCTCCGGCTTCCGCCGCCATGGCGATGGCTTTCGGGGTGATCTTTCCTTTATCCAGATATTTCTCAATATTGGTATCCAGCCCTTTGTTGCGTGCGATCATAAAGCGTTCGATGATCCCGTCCCGGCCCACATAACGTTCCAGGCAACCGGAATTCCCGCAGGGACAGGATTTCCCGTCACGTGCGATTGACATGTGTCCCAATTCGCCCGCTGTAAAGGATGCGCCGCGGTATAACTCACCGTTCAGGATAATGCCGCCGCCGACCCCGGTCCCCAGTGTCAGCGCGATCACATGCTTCAGCCCCTTGCCGGCACCGTAATAGAATTCGCCGAGCGACATGGCATTGACGTCATTGTCAAGAAAAGCGGGTTTCCCTAAAATATCACTGAGAATTCGGGTAATGAACACATCGTTCATATTCGGAACGTTCACAACGACCTTGAGTTGCCCGGTTTCGGGATTGAGCAGGCCCGGGGATCCGATGCCTACACCCTGGATGGCTTCCCGGGGAAGTCCCGAGTCGCTCATGACCTTTTCGGTGCATTCTGCAATATGCCGGGCAATGTCTTCACCGCGCTTGCTCGGATCCGTATCAAATGAATCCTTGATCAAGATCTTTCCGTTTTCATCAATGATACCGATCTTGATACCGGTACCGCCAAAATCAATTCCTACATAATACTTCATAGAGTTCCCTTCTATTTAATTAACCTTTGAATTCGTTTCCGACTTTTCTCGCGCGTGTCGGATGGTCCAGATCCGCAGCAGCCGCCATTCCCACTTCAACCAGGATATTCCAGCAGGCCAGGAGCTGCAAATATGCATCGTAGCAGGACAGGGAGGGAATGCGAATGGTAGGGAAGAGGGTCTGCCGCGAAGCGATGGCGATCACCGGCATGCCAACACCGTCAACAAGGACTTCCTTGAATTTGTGTTCTTCGGCTTCGAAAGGATCCACCAGAATGACCACTTCCCGCTCGCTCATGACCTCTTCGATCCCGTGCACGGCATAGGTGCCTTCCAAATATGCGGATTTTTTACGGGTGATCTCGTTGGTTTTAAGCGTGGCTTCTTCGGCTACGCCGTTATTTCTGCCTGCAAAATAAATCATGTCCGAATTGGCGATGATGTCGACCATAGAAGGATCGATTTCCATTTCAAGGACTTCCTTCGCCTTATCCGCTAGATCTTCCAGACTTTTATCGCAGTCGGCTCCGATATATGCCTTAATGAGATGATGATAGAACAGTGCCTGCTCGATGACGCTTTTCGTCGCGGCAACCGCCTTTTCCTTCCCGCAGCTCAATACAAAAGTGTCATCGCTCAGCGCTCCGAGAGGTGTATCGCGAAAGGCCGTGAGTGCGAATTTACCCGCTGCGGGATGGTTTTTGAACAGATTGATGAGTTCGTTTGTTTTCCCGGAATTTGAGGCGCCGAACACCGTAAAATCATGGAGTTTCAGCTCTGCAGCCTGACGGCTTCCCTGTGTATACACGGTCAGCGGAAAATTATTTTTCTGGATAATGCCGATCGTATGTTTTGCCGGAAAGATCCGTGAAGATCCTTCTCCGGTCAGGAACAATTTTCCGGTCTTTTTCATGGATTGTACGGGTTTGCTCAGATCCCGGGCTGTAAAACTCCGGATCACTTCCACCGTTTCAAGCATTTCCCGGCATAGCGCATACGCGGCATATTTGGGGTTCTCTAACTTCATGATACCTTCCTTATTTGGGTTTTTTGATTATTCTCTTACAGTTATCAAGATCGGTGTACTGCGGTTTTGGACCCACAAGCGGCTGAATATAGGATTTAAATGCGGGCGTCATGTTCATGCCGTTTTCCGCAATATATTCCGCCGGTATCGGTTTCTGTTTTCCACCGACATCTTCAAGGGGAACGGTTGTGATACGGATCTTGTATTCGGGCCCGGGCTCACGGACCAATGCGGTCATCCGGCCGGAATTGCCTTCGGCGGCATTCCGCGCGGCTTCAGCGCCCAGCATAAAAGCTTCTTCCACATCCAGCGCTACGCGGCGGTCATCCGCACACATGGACAGTGATTCCGTGATCTGGAATTCGCCGCGGAAATCCGGAAAATGCAGACTGATGATCTTGTGCAGTTCCATTGCCGCCGAGGCACCGCCCATGGCACCGAATTCCTTATTCCCGAAATCATCCTTGGTCTGCGTTGCGGAAATGGGATTTCCGTTTTTGTCTACGACCCCTTCACCGCAGATGATAGAGACATAACCGAATTTTTCATAACACTCTTTAAAATAGGAAATGAATTTTTTAAGGTTGAAAGGAATTTCCGGGAGTAAAATAATGTGCGGCGGATCGGATTCTTTTTCCTTAAAGGCGTAAGGCGCCGCCGCCAGCCAGCCGGCACGGCGGCCAATGGTCTGATAGATCACAAACTGATCGACCTTCTGCATATCGCAGGTAAGGCGTCCGCCCTGAAAGACCGACAAGGCCGTGTAACGGGCCGCTGAGGGAAAGCCGGGCGTATGATCGGTCAGCGGCAAATCATTGTCCACGGTTTTCGGACAACCCATACCGAAGGCTTCATATCCGTGTTCCCGGCAGTATTTTTCAACCTGCCGGACATTCAGTTGTGTATCGTCGCCGCCAATGCCAAAATAGAAGCGGATATTGTATTTCTTGAAGATCTCCAGCACTTTTGGCATGTCTTCTTCTTTCAGTTTAATGCGCGAAGAACCCAGTGCCGAGCCCGGCGTCTGTTTCAACATTTCCAGGTCCGCAGTGGAAAGATCAATAAAATCCTCATCCAAAAGACCTTTAACACCAAAATGGCAGCCCCATATGCCTTCAATCCGCGCTTCTTTTAAACATTGCGAAATAACACCTGCAAGGCTCGCATTGATCACAGAGGTCGGCCCGCCGGTCTGTGTTACAAGGGCATATCCCTTTAGCATGCATAACTCCTTTTGTCTTATTGTTACTTTGTTCTTAAAGCATGTCGAAGCAGATTCAAAACAAAACGGACATAAAGATCGCCGACCTCGATAAAGGCCCCGTTAAAATCGATGCGCTGCCTTTCCCGCCCCCAATCGACCATTCCGCCGATCCAGTGAGGTGCCAGATCAAAGGCCAGTGCGGTGCATTTGCCTTTTCCGGCCTTTGCACTGATACAGAGCGGAATTTTCTCGTCGTCAAAACGGCAGTTTTCCTGCTCTTTCCGGCAAAGGATATGCAGTTTTCTTCCCCAGAGGCAGATACGGCTGCCTTTTCGGGGAATTAACGTATTGTAACCCCCGATCAGCGGCGGACGTTCCCAGTCAAGTCCCTGATGCAATGCATCCGCCCTGTCGTCGGGAAAGACCATAATACCCTGATCGTAGTTGATCCGGTCATCGACTTCCAGCAAACGTACCGGAAGCAGTTCCTCCAGGGGAGAATTCAGGTACTCGCCTTTGAGACCGCGAAAAGATTCCCAGCCGCCGATCATCAGCAGCGCCCCGCCTTCACGTATGCAACGGCTTAGCTTATGAAGCTGTTCTTCCTCGAAACGTTCCCTCGGATAATCCGAGAGGATTACAAGATCATAATCCCGGAAGTCCAGTTCGCGTGGAAAATCCAGAGCGGAAGGAACGTAATCCAGATCATAAGCGCCATGCACGATGATCGATGCCAGATAGGTCGCCGCAAGATGAATATCATCATCGCCGCAAAACAGGATTTTAGCGCTGCCGTTTTGTGAGAACTGGCGCAGAATGTTCGATTCCAAAACCACTCCCAAAAAAAAGACGCAGCTGACTGCGCCCTTCTTTTAACGTTTTAGAAAAGTTCTTTATAGTTGTTCACCGAATAGAAACGGAAGGATATCTCCCGGATATATTCCAGAGGACCGCCCTGCTTGACGCCTTCGACCAGGGATGCGATCTGTTCCTGGGATTTGTATGCCAGAATGGCGTCCAGCTTTTTCTGGAAAACTTCCGGATCGGCTTCAAACTTCAGGTTGGGTTCTGAGGGAAAATCGCAGTAAACGCCGAACTCATAAGCCATGGGAGTATCTGCGGGATCGCCGAGTTCCGGCCAGATATTGCCACCGGCATGGAACATGGAGATCAGGACTTCCTGATAGACGATCTTATGATCGGGATGCAGGTCTGCGCCCGTGGGGAGAAAAATGCGGGTAGGTTTTACCTTGCGGATATAATAGGTAAAAGCATTCTGAAGGCCGGTGTATCCTTCAATTGCGGGATCGCCCGCCTTGGCTTTCCGGCGGCCGACATAGGAGGTTGTGTCGCAATCCGGAAAATTGGCGAAGAAAATATGCGCGTCATCCAGTCCGATGATTTTAAAGGAATCTACCGTTTCTTTTTGGCGGATCTGACCGATGGTATGTTCCTGCTCAAGATGGCAGTAACCCATGCCTCCGTCGGTACTGACCAGTGCGTAGACTTCAATACCGGCTTCGATGGCGGCACGCATGGTGATCCCGGATCCGAGGACGATGTCGTCATCGTGCGGACCAATGAACAGCCAGCGCTCATTCTCTTTCCAGTCGGGGAATAAATCTTTGAGCTTGTTGTACGTTTTTACGTCTTTCTCCGTACGGCGTAAAAATTTCATGTTCTCTCCTTCTGTTATAGTTCCAATAAAACTGTTTAGTAAATAATCCTCCAAATTTGCACAATTTTCAATGATTTTTCAATGAAATTCTTCACATTTCTCAAACATGTTTAAAAATTTTATCACAAAAAAGCATAAACCGGGAAAAGGAGCTGCTGTTAAAATTATAATACAAAACAAATAATAACAAAGAGATAAGTTTATTTATCAGGTCCTTTAACTTACGCCGCTTCAAATTTTTTCAAATGGCTCAAGTTAACGATTCACTTTCAATAACTTGCAATTGCAACTTTTTCCCGCTAAATTTTGCGGTCAGATTGAAACGGTTGATCACGTTCAAGAAAGGATATATATGAGTAAAGGCGTAACCCCGCAATCCAAAGATTATTCCAAGTGGTATACCGATGTTGTTCAAAAAGCCGAACTGGCCGACTATTCTCCGGTCAAGGGCTGTATGGTCATACGTCCTTACGGCTATGCCTTATGGGAAAACATAAGAAATACGCTCGACGCGATGTTCAAGGCGACGGGGCATGTCAATGCCTATTTCCCCATGCTGATCCCGGAGAGTTTTCTGAAAAGAGAAGCGGAACATGTGGAAGGTTTTGCACCTGAACTGGCAGTAGTGACCCACGGCGGCGGCAAGCTGCTCGAAGAACCCCTGGTGATCCGGCCGACATCCGAGACCATCATCTGGTCCATGTACAAAAAATGGATCAATTCCTACCGGGATCTGCCTTTGCTGATCAATCAGTGGGCCAATGTGGTCCGCTGGGAAATGCGCACGCGGCTTTTCCTGCGTACAACCGAATTTCTCTGGCAGGAAGGGCACACCGCCCATGCAAGCGAGAAGGAGGCGCGCGAAGAGGCCTATAAAATGATTGACGTATACCGTGAATTTGCGGAAAGCTATATGGCCATGCCGGTCATAGTCGGGAAAAAAACGGAAAACGAAAAATTTGCGGGTGCGGTGGAAACCTATAGCATCGAAGCCATGATGGGGGATATGCGCGCACTGCAGTCGGGTACCAGTCATTATTTGGGACAGAACTTCGCTAAAGCCTTTGATGTGACTTTTCAGAATGAAAACAACGAACTTGAATATGTTTACGCTTCCAGCTGGGGTGTCAGCACCCGCCTTGTCGGTGCGCTGATCATGAGCCACGGTGACGACAAAGGCCTGATCCTTCCGCCGCACCTTGCGCCCTATCAGGTTGTGATCGTTCCCATCTACCGCGATGCGGCCGGCCGTTCTGCTGTTATGTCCTTTGTGAACCAAATTTCCGAAAGCCTCGCGAAAAGCGCCGTCCGTTATCATGTGGATTTGCGCGATACCGTTTCCCCGGGTTTCAAATTCAACGACTGGGAAATGAAGGGCGTTCCTCTGCGCCTGGAAGTCGGCCCCCGCGATGTGGAAACGGGAAATGTCGTGCTGGCCCGCCGTGATAACGGTGAAAAGAAAAGCCTATCCAAAGACAGCTTCCTTTCCACGGTAACGGCGCTGCTTGAAAGCATCCAAAAGGAAATGTTCCAAAAGCGAAAGAGCTTCCGCGAACAAAATACCATTGACATCCGGGATTATGAAGCATTGAAGGAAGTCATCGGGAAAGGGGGCTTTGCCCGTGCTTACTGGGACGGAAGCGGTGACGATGAAAAACAGATCCAGGAAGAAACCAAGGCAAGCATCCGTTGCATTCCCTTTGAACAGGACGGCACGGAGGGCGAATGCTTCTATACGGGCCGGAAGACAAAAAAACGGGTGATCCTGGCAAAAGCCTATTGATCCTTCACTACGGTTAAATTATGCAAAATACCCAGGCAATCGTTCTGAAAATGAAACAACAGGGCGAAAGTTCGGCCCTGCTTCATACCTATTCCCGGGATTATGGAAAACTCATTCTCATTGCCAAAGGTGCCCGCTCTTCCAAAAGCGCTTTCAGAGGGCTGCTGGAGCCTTTCTCGTTTTTGAATATCCATTATAACGAAAAAAAAGGCCGCGCCTATCAGTTCCTTTCGCAGGCGGAATTCCTGAATCCTTTTTCTAACCTGAAGAAACGTCCCGCGGCTGTCCTTTACGGTTCCGTTATTCTGGAAATTCTGTACAAGATCCAGGATACCCAGGCCGACCCACAGCTCTTTGACCTTCTGAAAAATGTCCTGGAAGCGATGGATAAGGGTGCCGATGCGGTCCTGATGCACGCGTATTTTATTTTGCACTATCTGCGTATCGAGGGACTGATGCTGGACCCGGAGCATTGCTTCCAATGTGGAGGAATACCGGTAAAAGCGTATTTTCTTCCGCTTATGGGACAGATGCTCTGCGGAAATTGTCAAAAGGATCATGCTCCAGTCTGGGAACTTCCGGATATGCTTTTGTCTTTACTGAACATGATGATGCACGCGGATGTTGTTCAAATGGAAAAACAAAAAATTGCAGATGCGGATATCACACTATTGAACCGCCTGGTCTGGAATACCCTTGCCAGCCGCTTTGACAGCTGCCGGACCCTAAAATCTGTTGAAATACTGCGAAAGGTCTTATGAATTACTACCGTTTTCAATTTCGCCGGAGTCTGACACCCGGCATTCGCTTTTTAGTGATCAGCAATGCCCTGATCTTTTTGATCGGGATCCTGCTGCCGCAATTGAACCGCTATATGATCGTTTACGGCGGATTGGTACCGGAACTCTTTCTGGGTCGCCTCTTTATCTGGCAGCCCTTGAGCTATATGTTCCTTCACGGCGGTTTTATGCATATATTTTTCAATATGTTCGCGCTGTGGATGTTCGGCGGTGAACTGGAACGGCAGTGGGGGACGCCCTTTTTTCTGAAATATTATTTTATATCGGGAATCGGAGCGGGCATTCTTTCCGCAGTGATCCAGCCGGCCTCTTCCATTCCCATCATCGGGGCTTCCGGCGCGATCTACGGAATTCTGCTGGCCTTTGCCATTATGTATCCTAACCGCGTCGTATATATCAACTTCCTTTTTCCCATCAAGGTCAAATATTTCGTCATGATCTTTGCAGGGATCGAATTGCTGGCATCTCTGGGCGGCGGGGGACTGCGGGACGGCGTTGCGCATATTACCCATCTTTCGGGAATGGTTTTCGGATACTTGTATCTGCTTTGGAATCAACAGCGGCGCAAGATCCGCAAACATATCAATCTTGATCTTTTTAAGCGCGACCACAAGAGCAAAGATTTTACACGTCCGCCTGAAAAGGCGCCCAAAGATGAAGAAAAAGAACTTGAAGAACTGATGGACCGCATTGCCGAACACGGCTATGACAGTTTGAAGGATTCGGAAAAGATCCGCCTTCTGGAACTTAGCGGAAAATATCCGAAAATGAAATCCTAAGCTTCAGGACCCCGGAATATTTCGCAGGGAATATTGCCGTTGAATTGCATAAATCAGAGAGCGCAAATCGTTATTAAACAGATATTAATCTGAAATTTTCTTTTATTTTCATGAAACTTCGCTTAACTTCAAATAAATAAATGAGGAAAATTATGACCGAGAATCAAGATATAACGCGTATTCCCCCGCAATCCATCGATTCGGAAAAAGCAGTCCTGGGTTCGATGATGCAGGAAGATGCCGCGGCCGGCAAAGCTTTAGAGATCCTTTCGGAGCAGTGTTTTTATCTGGATGCGCACAAGTTCATTTTCCGTGCAATGGCAAAACTGGATGAAGAACATAAGCCCATTGATCAGCTTTCCGTTACCGAACAGTTGTCGCAGATGAAACTTCTGGATGATGCGGGAGGAGCGGCGGTGATCGCGGACCTGATCAACCGGGTGCCCTCTGCAGCCAATATCGAATATTATTCCAATATCGTGCGGGAAAAATACATTCTGCGGACCATTATTAAAACATCCAACGAGATGATCGACAAGGCTTTTTCCGAGAACGAAGAGACGGATATCATTCTTGACAACGCACAACAGCTGATCTTTCAACTGCGCGAAAACAGTATTTCCCGTGATTTTATTGATATTAAAAGTATTCTTCATCCTGCGGTTGAACTGATCGAGAGCCTTTCACAGCACCACGGAGATGTGATCGGGATTCCCTCGGGATTTTCGCGATTTGACAGCATCACGAACGGTTTTCAGAATTCCGATCTGATCATTATTGCCGGCCGGCCTTCAATGGGAAAGACTGCGCTGGCACTGTCGATGCTTCGTAATATGGCTGTGGATCATGGCGTGCATGTCGGTTTTTTCTCGCTTGAAATGTCCCAGGAAGGTATCGCCAACCGGCTCTTGAGCATGGAAAGCGCCATTGACCATCAGAAACTGCGCCGCGGAAAGATCCCCGGCAGTCTCTGGCAGAACCTGATCGCCGCTGCAGCCAAGATCAACGATGCGCACATGTATTTTGATTTTACTCCAAACCTTAATGTCCTGGATATGCGCAGCCGTGCCCGGCGGCTGAAGAGCCGGGTAGGCAAGCTGGACATTATCTTCGTCGATTATCTTCAGATCGCCAAAGCAAATATTAACCGTAACGACAGCCGTCAGCAGGAAGTCGCAATGATCAGCCAGCAGCTTAAAGCGCTTGCCAAAGAGATGAATATTCCCGTCGTTGCCCTTTCGCAGCTTAGCCGTGCACCGGAACAGCGCGGCAAAGACAGCGAGCCCAAGCTTTCGGATCTTCGCGATTCCGGCGCCATTGAACAGGATGCCGATATTGTCATGTTTATCCACCGCAAAAGCTATTATTCCAAAAGTGTTGAAGATGAAGGTAAAGCCGAAATCATTATTGCCAAGCACCGCAACGGACCTACCGGCATTGTACCCCTGACCTTCAGGGACAATATCGTCCGTTTTTTTGAAGCGCCTTTTGAAAATTATGCCGAAGAAGCTGAAGAACAGGCTTTTTAATAACCATGACAAGCGCAGCTGAAACATATCCCCCGGAGTTTGAGACCCTGATCGGAATTATCCGGACTTACAATAAGAATTGTGATGCGGATATCCCGCTGTTGTGGAAAGCCTTTAAATTCTCCAAGGAAGCGCACAAAGACCAATACCGGCAATCCGGTGAGCCCTATTTTGAGCATCTGTACCATACCGCATACATCCTTGCGGATTTGCTGAAAATGGATACCGCGACCATTTGCGCCGGACTTTTGCACGATACGCTGGAAGATACCAATATCTCCGAAGAAACGCTTTCCAATGAGTTCTCGCCGCTGATCTCAAGCTTTGTCAAAGGCGTTACCAAGATCGGCGGCATCAAATTCCAAAGCGAAGAGCAGCAACAGGCACAGAATTTCCGCAAAATGCTCCTTAGCGTTTCCGATGACATCCGGGTGATCCTGATCAAGCTTGCGGACCGTCTGCACAACATGCGGACTCTGGAGGCCCTGCCGGAAAAGAAACGCAGACGCATCGCGCTCGAGACGCGGGAGGTTTACGCCCCTTTAGCACACCGCCTGGGTATCAATACCATTAAAAGCGAAATGGAAGATCTGGCGCTCAGATTCCTGGACCCCGAGGTTTACGCCGAACTGAAAGAAAAGATCACCGCCAAACAAAGACAGACGCAGAAGGATATTGATGAATTTACCGAACTGATCAAAGACCATCTTTCCAAGGAGCAGATCCCGGCGCGCGTTTTCGGCCGCATAAAAAACTATTATTCCATTTACAACAAGATGATCCGGCAAAATCGCCCGCTGGAAGAGATCTTTGATATTCTCGCCATCCGTATCATCGTAGACTCCGTTACCCAATGCTACGCCGCACTGGGCATCGTTCATCAAAAATTCACACCCATTACCGAGCGCTTCCGCGATTTTATCGCAACGCCCAAATCGAACGGATACAAGTCGGTGCATACAACGGTGATCGGTCCCAAAGGCATTCCCATCGAGATCCAGATTCGGACTTCCGAAATGGATAAGACCGCTGAAGTCGGTATTGCCGCTCACTGGATCTACAAGGAGGCCGGCAAACCGGACGAACTGGACAAATACGTCGAATGGCTGCGGGAAAAGATCGAAATATGGAAAAACGACACCAAGGATGACGAAGATTTCCTCAACACCCTCAAGATCGATCTTTACCCCGATGAAATATTTGTGTTTACTCCCAAAGGCGATCTGATCAAATTGCCTGTCGGAGCGACGGCTTTAGATTTTGCTTTTGCCGTTCATACCGAGGTCGGTTACCGCTGTATCGGTGCCAAAGTCAACGGTAAGATCGTTTCCCTCAATGCGAAACTTTCAAACGGAGACCGCATTGAGATCATTACATCGAGCAATGATAACGTGAGCTATAACTGGCTGCGTTTTGTCACCACCAGCCGTGCGCAGAGCCGCATAAGGAAATGGCTGCAGCGCTTTGAATTCGAACAGAGCATCAAACTGGGAGAAGAGATCCTTGAAAAAGAGATGCGCAAAGCCAAGTTCAGTGACAAGATCAAGGACGTTAAAAGCAAATACGGCGAACTGGGTTTTGAAACGCTGAATCTTTTCTATCAGGCCATCGGCAAGGGTGATCTGACCGTGCGCAGCATCATTCAGGAACTCTACCGTAAAGAAGAAGAGGAAAAAAGCAGCGAGGAGGAAGAACCCAAACTCAAACAGTACCGTTCCACAAACGGTATCAGCGTCAGCGGCTATGAAAATATGCTGGTTCAGCTTGCCAAATGCTGCAATCCCATTCCCGGGGACAAGATCATCGGATTTATTACGCGCGGAAGAGGAATTACCGTGCACCGGCATGATTGCCCGAACATTCCGAACCTGGAAGAGGAGAAGGATCGTTTTATCGATGTCAAGTGGCAGGTAAAGGCCGGCCGTACCTTTGTAACGCGGATCAATATTATCGGGGAAGACAGGACCAACCTCATTTATGACGTTTCACAGGTCATTCACGATCTGCACACCAATATGCTGGGAATCAATTTTACTGTAGAGGGGAAACTGGCACGCGGGCAGGTCGCCGTGATGGTGGAAAGCCTGAGGCATGCCGAAAATATCATTCAAAAACTTAAAAAGATCAGTGGTGTGCTCACCGTCGACAGAACCTAAAAGGAGAAAAAGATGGAAAAAAAGACGCTGACAAAAAAGGACGTGGCAAAATGTGTCCGTGAAAATTCGGGCTTGCGCATTTACGAAACCGAAAAGTACATGGATGAAATATTTTCTGCTATGATACAACTTTTAATGGACGACTCCGCTGAACGGGTCCGTATCGAAATACGGAATTTCGGCGTCTTTGAAGTCAAAAACGCTAAGGCTAAACCACAGGCAAGGAATCCCAAGACCAACGAGATCATTTATGTTCCTCCGCGGAAAAAGATTCATTTTAAGGCTGGAAAGATCCTCAAAGATTTTCTGTCCAAAGCCCGGAACTGAGCGGATACGGAGAAAGGTATGCGACGAGTTCTTGCAATAGATTTCGGTGAGCGGCGTATCGGGATTGCCGTTTCCGATCCTTTGCAAATTATTGCAACGCCTTTGAACACGCTGAATATTCGCTCGCTCGATGATGGGGTTTCGCAGGTGTTGGAAATTTGCCGGGAATACACTCCGGAACGCATAATTGTCGGATATCCGATCGGTATTTCGGGCCGCAAGACCGCACAGACACTGCGGGTCGAAAGTTTTATGGATAAACTTCGTTCACTGCAGGACATTCCCATTCTTCAATGGGATGAGCGCTACACAAGCATGGAGGCACTCGACCGCTTGCATGAACAGGGAATTAAAATCCGCAGCAACAAGGATAAAATCGATCAGATGGCTGCGCGCATCATCCTGCAGGAATATCTGGATACACGGATCACGGAATGAAACTTCGCCTTGAAGATTACTTTTATTTATTGCTTTCCGCTGCTTTGCTTGAGCTTTCCTTTGCGCCTTTTAATCAATATTACACCGCATTTTTTGCCCTGATACCGCTGTTGCGGGTCCTGGATCTGCGCAGGAAAGGTTTTTTGACCGGCTGGATCTGGGGCTTTTTCTATTCGCTTTTCTCGATTCACTGGCTGGCCTTTAATTCCGGAACCTATTGGTGGCTGGCAACCCTTTCAATGCTGATGGCTTCGTTTTTTCTTGCTTTGAATTACGGACTTATCGGCTGGTTCTATGTGCTTATCCGTCGCCGGAACCTCCGCTTTGCCTGGGTCTTTTTCCCTTTCATCTGGATCGCGGTGGAATTTTTGCGTTCTTTCGGAACCTTGGGATTCCCCTGGCTGGCGCTGGGCCATTCCCAGGCATACCATACGGTTTTTGTTCAGAACGCGGATATCGGTGGCGTATATTATGTGTCTTTTCTGCTGATACTTGCAAATCTTTTCCTTTACCGTCTAATATTTATACGGGACAAACGCATGTTCGCGGCGCTGATTGCCGTGATCCTGATCCCTTACGCTTACGGGGTGATCACCCTGAACACCCCGATGCAGGAAGTACGGCGTACCCGTTTCAGGATCGTTCAGCCCAATGTTGCCGCCAAAGAAAAGTGGAAACCCGAGAACCGTATTCCGATCATCGAAATGATGGATTCCCTGAGCCGCGCCGAAAGTGAAACGTCGCCGGAGGTGATCGTCTGGCCCGAGACCGCCGTACCCTATTACCTGCGTTCTTCACCCTACTTTATGCATATCATCCACCGCACGGCGGCGGATATGCAGGCCACGCTCATTACCGGCGCCCTGGATTACTATTATCCGGACTCTGCGTCCTATCGTTATGAAAGTACGAATACGCTTTTTATTTTTGAACCTTTTAACCGCTCGGTCAATGCGGCGGTCTATGACAAGATCCATCTTGTGCCTTTTGGAGAATATACCCCCGGCGGATCATTTTTATCGTTTATGAATAACATGCAATATGGTCAGAGCGACTTTCAATGCAGGAATTACCGGGATGTCCTTTATATGAGCAAGGACAGCGTCGCCTTGACCCCAATGATTTGTTATGACTCGGTTTTCCCGCATACCGCACGGCGTTTTACCGCTCAGGGAAGTAAATATATTATTTTGATAACCAATGACATATGGTTTGGCAGCTCACTCGGGCCGCATCAGCACGCCGCTATGGCAATCCTGCGTTCGGTGGAGTGCCGGCGCCCTCTGATACGTTCTGCAAATGCCGGCATTTCTATGTTTATTGACGAGAAAGGCCGCGTGTTGAAATTCCTGCCTCTGTACCGGCGAGGAATCCTGGATCAGGAACTGCCGGCGGTCAGCTATCGTTCGCCTTACTTAATTTTTGGGAATGCCTTTTCTGTTCTGGCATGTATTTTGGCATTTCCCGTACCGGTACTGCTGTTATGCTTAAAACGAAAAAAATACTGACGGCATTGCTGATGCTGGTTCTTCAGGTCTCCGCCGAGCCGGAGACATTTTCGCGTGAGGTATATTTCCGGCCCGAGACGCCCTATCTGCCGGAGATCGAGGAAAAACTGAGCGAACACGATCTGCTTTTAAGCAGTGATTCGCTGTACGCCCGCTATCGCGGAGAATTACTGTTTTACCGACAAGGGGACTCGATCCGATGTGAGATCCAGCTGAAGGAGGACAACGATCTACCTTTTATCCTGGATGCATTTATGACGGAACCTGCCGGCAGCGCCAACGTAAGAAAGTCGTTGTGGGATTTCTCGATTTGCTTATTGATTTTAAATGCAATTACGGCGATATTATTTTTTGTGCGATCAAGCTGAAAAGGATCATAATGAAAAGACGCATTCTATTACCGCTCCTCTTACTCCTGACACTCTTGCCGGCAAGCGCGGATAACCGCTTTCCGGTGCTAAAAAGCCTGGTTCTTCCCGGTTGGGGAGAATACTCCTACCGTTCCGAAAGTGCCTATATCTTCTGGGGAAGCGAGGCCGCACTTTGGGTCGGCTTTGCGGCTCTGCGCTATTCGGCGTCCATTCAAAACCGGGACATGCTGAGTTTTTCCTTCTTACATGCTGGTCTGCAGCAATATCCCGAAAACGATCAATACTGGGCCGATCTCGGCAATTACAGCACTTATCTGCGGCACCGTGAACGCATGTTGGAAAACCGGACTCCCGATAATATCTGGGACCCGGATTACAGCTGGGAATGGGATTCGGAAACCGCAAGGGACATTTACCGCAGTTTGTACAGAAAGAAAGAGCTGACCTTGCTTAGTTCGGAATTTGTGATAACCGGTCTGGTTGTAAACCGCATTGCGAGTATGATCAACGTACGCTATTTAAAGAACAAGAACCTCCGGCTTTCAGCTTTTGCGCTTCCAAGGGCGGGCGGCGGAGTTTTGCAACTGGGATTGAACTTTTAATGGATCCGTACAAAAAACATTGGGAATACCTGATCGCCCTTCCCGGGCTTGTCCTGATATTTATTCTTAATTCACTGCCGGCACAGTCGCTTCTGTTTATCCTTCTCTTCCTGCTTTCCCTGATCAGTCCGGGTCGCAAGGCGATCCTTGTCTTTTTCTCCCGTTATTGGTTTTTACTTTTTTTTACCTTGACGGTACATCTTTTTTTGCGTTTTGGCGAAACACATTACTGGCAGGCATTTGCATCCGAAGCCCTTTGGTCGAAAGCGCTTTTTTTTACAACGCGGAACAGTAATATTCTGCTGTTGATGAGCTATTTGCTGAAAAGCGGCACAGCATTGTCTTTCCGGACTTTCAGCATATTTCTTGAAAAGAAGGGACCGGCATTTCTGACGCAGCCCTTGTTGTTGGCGATGCGCTACAGCCTTCTGATACGGAAAGAATTCCGTTCTCTTCAGCAAGTCCACCGTATCATGGGGATCGCCCGGCCCAAGCGTCTGATAGCAAGGGTAAAATACTATGTCTCTCTGGTTTTTCCGACAATCGTTGCCTCGCTGGAACGCGCCGAACATCTTTCCATCGCGATGACCAGCCGCGGATATAACAAAGAAATCCTATGAACCGCATTGTATTGTTGATCGAGTACGACGGAACTGCTTATGCCGGATTTCAGCTGCAACCGGATATGCCGAGCATACAGGGTGAGCTGGAGAACGTACTTGCCCGTATCTATCAAACCCCGGTACGCATAATTCCCAGCGGACGCACCGATACCGGCGTGCATGCCTTATATCAGGTTGTTCATTTCGATCCGCCCCGGGAACTGCAAAGATTCAATCCCAAAGCGGCATTGAACTCGTTGCTGCCGTCGGACATCCGCATCCGCAGCTACTGCTGCCGTGACGGCAACTTCCACGCTCGCTATTCGGCCAAAGAACGGCGTTACCGCTATGTGATACGACAGAATGAAACCGCACTGGAACGCGATAGGGCATGGCAGTGCTTTCTGCCGTTGGATCTTGAGACTTTGCAGACCTGTGCGGCTTTTTTGACCGGCGAGCACGATTTTACTTCTTTCTGTTCCGCACAGGCGGAAACGGAGCACAAGCGCTGCATTATTTTTCATTCGGAATGGAAGCGGGAAAATGACCGCCTTGTGTATGATATTTACGGTAACCGTTTTTTACACAGTATGGTCCGCTCCCTGGTCGGCACAATGGTCGAAGCCGCGCGGGGACGCATCAGCAGCGGCGAATTCCTGCGGATATTGCAGGCACGCGACCGAATTTCCGGAGCCGTAAGCGCACCGCCGCAAGGTTTATATCTGATGTATGTTGCCTATGATCCCCCTTTGGACTGGGAAAAGGAGTTATAATGAAAAAAGGGTTTTTGAGTGCGCTGGCGCTGATGGTCAGTGTGATCCTGCTGATTCTGTCCTTTCAGCTTTATTTGGATACGCGAAGACAGCTTCTGTTTGAAAAAATACTTCCGGAAACTGCGCTTCCCGAAGCGCTTAAAGCAGTTCCGGGAGACAGCCTTTGTTATCAGCGCGAAACCGCCATTACGCGCACGACCCAGAAGGTGGCACCTGCAATTATCGGAGTTCACGTAACACGCATTCAACAGTATTCAACTAACCCATTCTTTAACGACCCCTTCTTCCGGCAGTTTTTTCCGAACAGCATTTACCGCCGAAAGATCCAGAGTCTGGGCAGCGGCGTGATCATATCTCCGGACGGCTATATTGTCACCAACAGCCACGTATTGGGTGAAAACGCCCTTGAGATCTATGTAACCCTTGCAGGAGGAAAACGTTACAAGGCGGAGCGGATCGGTTCCGATCCTCTGACGGACATCGCCCTTCTTAAGATTGACGCAGCAGAAATCCCCTATGTACCAATGGGAGACAGCGATGAGATCCTGCTCGGAGAATGGGTGCTGGCTCTGGGAAATCCCTTTGGTCTTTTCAACGTCAGTAATCAGCCCATTGTAACAGCCGGTATCATCAGCAGCCTGCATATGAATTTCGGTGAAACGGATGAGGGATACATTTATCAGGATATGATCCAGACCGACGCCAGCATTAACAGCGGCAACAGCGGGGGAGCCCTGGTCAATATGCGGGGTGAACTGATCGGCATCAACACCTTTATTTTTACAGGTACGAACGGCAGCGGCGGCGGTTCTGTCGGAATAGGGTTTGCCATTCCCATTAACCGCGTAAAGGGGATTGTTCAGGAGCTTAAAAACGAGGGGAAGATCGAACGCAACTGGGACCTTGGCATCTCCGGTCAGCCGCTTACCCCGTCCATTGTCAAGTATTATAATCTGGATACCGATCAGGGCGTCATCCTGATCGACGTTCAGGCGGGAAAAGCCGGTGATAAGGCCGGCTTGAAAGTCGGCGATATCATTTTATCGGTCAATGACCAGGAAATCCGCCGCAATCAGGATGTGATCGATATTATCAATACGTCCTATCTGAAGGTCGGGGACAGCGTTAGATTGCTGATCCATCGGGAAGGGCATGAATTTTCGGTGGAAATAAAGCTGGAGCGTTCCCGCAGTATCTGAAGACATGCAGCGTTCATTGCAGGACTTTCAGAAGGCGCTCTGCAATTCCGGTATTGTCGTAGTAGTTCCCGAATTGTTCGGCACCCGTTCCGAAAGCCCGTACCGGAACCGGCGCGCCGGTATGCGAATAGGTCGTCCAGCCGATACCTGCTTTGCGAGACAGAGTACGGCTGACCGCCATCATAAAAGGATTATAACTTCCGTAAAGCATATATTCATAAGGATCGCTCCAGTTGCGTTCAGTAAATGATTGTTCATATGCCGCCACAAGGTGTTGCTTTTCGTACTCATTCATACCCAGGCCTTTTTCGGGGTCGCCAAGACCGGTCTGCTCAACGACAAATTCGAAAGCCCAGCCGGGATTCTGCATCACAGAGTCGATCCCGTTTTTTTCGATCAAATAATCACGGATATCTTCGAATTCGCGTATCAGCTCGGTGAAAGACCCTTTTTGCCACTGCAATTTGCTCAGGTCAACCCGGTTGTCACCGTAATTCGTTCCCATGCTCATGCCGCCCGTTTCATGGTCCGCCGTTATAAGGATCAGAGTATTTTGGGGATACTTCTCGTAAAAAGCGAGTGCTGTTTTTACGGCTTCATCCAGTGCCAGTGTTTCGTGGATGGAAGCCGCGGCGTCGTTTCCATGGCAGGCCCAGTCGATCTTCCCGCCTTCGATCAGGATGAAAAAGCCCTCGGGTCCTTCCAGCATTAGGATGGCTTTCATTAGCATTTCTGAAAGGGTAATGCTGTGCTCATTCCTGTCCATGCTGTAAGGTAACGCTTTTTCGTGATTGCTGTCCGGATGAATAAAAAGGACCTTGCCGGCGCCCGGTTCCAGATATTGAAAAGCGGTGGCGTTATTGATATAAATGATCCCGTTCTGCTTTACAAGAGTAATAATACTGTCTCTCTCCGCCGCTTCGGCCTGAAAGTCGGCGCCGGCAAAAAAATCAAAATTCGAGTAGGCCAGCTGTTTTGCAATTTCAATGTAATTGCTGCGTTTGGGCTGATGTGCGTAGATTCCGGCCGGGGTTGCATGATCGATGCCGACGTTGGTAATAACGCCGACCTTCATCCCGCGATCTTTTGCAGTTTCTGCAACGGTTTTCAGAGGATAACGGTGTTCAGGATCCATATTCAGGGTTCCGTTTGTGGTCTTTTTCCCACTCAGAAGCGCGGTAATGCCGGCTGCGGAATCGGTTATATAGCGGTTTGCGGAATAGGTCGTGATCATGCCGTGTACGGGTGCCTGATTCATTGCCAGCGGCACAATGCCGCCTTTGTCTTCCATTGAAGCCAGATAACGTTCTGCCGCATTCATATGGATAATCCCCATGCCGTCGCCAATGAACACGAAAACATATTTTGCCCGGGGCTGGCCGCAGGCGGACAAAAACAGAAGCAGCAGGATCAGAGCAATATTCTTCGTCATTTTTTTGAACATTCGGGACTCCCATAATAAGGCGTAAAAAAACAAAATAATTCACCAGAAATAATACGAAGACGGCATAATTTTACAAAGTGAATTTCGTTTAAAATTTTTATCCCGCTTATAAGAAAAATGCTTACTCCGGAAATACAAAAGCTCCGGCCCGTGAGTATTTTCCCGTTAAAAGACAAAAACCTGCTTCCGCAGGTCTTGTCGGGATGAGAGGATTTGAACCTCCGGCCTCTTCGTCCCGAACGAAGCGCGCTAACCGGGCTGCGCTACATCCCGAGTGGAATAAAAAGCAGGCTAATATAAGGACAATCATCCTTTCATCACAAGATGAATTTACATTTTTTTAATAAGGAAACGGTAACTATTCGTTGACGGTACTGAATTGTCTGGCAACCCGAAGATAATCCGCGGCCGCGGCCGCATCGTATTTTTTGTAAGCCCGGTATGCCAGATAATATCCCTGGGCGATCCGTGCTGAATCGGCCTTGCTAAGTTCGTATGCATCTCCCTGCAGTTCGGGGATAATCAGCGCTCTCCCGACGATCAGCAGGTCCGGAGTGCGGACGGTTTCGACATTTTTTCGGTAGATATTGGGCCACAAAGTTGCACGCGAGTAATAATGCTTTGAAAGTCCCCAGAGCGTATTCCCGCTTTTAATGATGTGAATAAAGGTCTTCTCCTCATCCGCTGTTACAGATGCCGGAGCTTCGGATTTTAATGCGGGGCTTTTTATTGCCAGGGGCTGCGGTTTGGGTGCTTTCACAAATGCTTCTTCCGCCGCTTTGCCGGGAATATTGGACTTTTCTTCCGGGATATCGTTTAATTGGGTGCTGTTTTTACGTAGCTGGAACTTTTCCAGGGAATCATACTTTGTGGGAACGATATAAAGAACAACAAAGATAAGAATGATGAGAATCAGCGGGAGTATCCAGCGCCACGCGGATTTTTTCTTTTTTTCCTCAATGATAAAGGTCGGCATTTTCTTTTTTTCGACGGGAGGGGGAGTGGCGGCTTGTTGTTTTGGTGCTGCGCTTTTTTTTGCCGGAGCTTCTTTGATGAGCAAAACCGTTTCCTTCGGCGCCGGTTTTTCTTCGGCTTTTTCGACAGGCGGCGGTTCGGGGACGCTGTTCTTGGCGATTTTTTTCTTTATGGGCTTGGATTTGAGCTTTTCATACTTGGAATTGACCATTTCGCGTAAAGCCTTTTCCGGCCGGAAGACGATGCGCTTGTGCGCGGGAATCCGGGTAAGGATGCCGGTGCGGGGATTTTGAGTCTCGCGTTCTGCGACTTCCTGGAGTTTGAAGATCCCGAGTCCTTTGATATTGACATTTTCATCTTTTCGCAGTCCTTCCTGAATGGTGGCGAATACGTCTTTGATAAAATTCCGCGAAAAAACCTTGGTACGTCCGGTTACTGCCGAAAATTCGTCCAGCAGTTCCTGAAATGTGATCTTATTGGAGGCCATAGTGAGTATCCTTATTTAAGATCGTCTTTTAACTGCGAAGCGGGAGTAAAGCCGAGCACAAGCTTACGGGGAAGAAGAACGTGTTCTCCGGTTGCGGGATTAAAAGATTGCCGGCTTTTTTTCTCTTTTACATTGAAGGTGCCGAAGTCCGGGATCAGGACGCCGGCCTCGTTGTCAAAGTAGCTTTGCATGATCGAAGTCAGAGAATCGAAAAGCTCCCGGCATTCTGTCTTGGGGAGTTCGGTTTTTTCAGACATATAATCGATCAATTCTGATGTGTTCATAAAGACTCCTGAAGGCTAAACATTTAAAATTACCGGATTATTCGAGGAAATGCAAGAATTAAGGATAAAAATTCACGATCGCGGCTTTTTGAAAGGATTTGTCTTGTTAGTTCGGAAATTTATCGAAAAATTAGTCCATGGTGCGGAGTCTGAAAAATCACAGTTACGAAGAAATGCAGCAATGGGCTGTCGATGCAGGGTTTGCACCTTACACCGGCCGGCAGATCTTTGAATGGCTGTTCCGGCATTTTACTGAAGATACTTCGGAGATGCTGAACATAAAGAAGGAAGTACGTAGCCACATTGCCGAATACGGTCCCCTTCGTCTTCTTGATATTCTGGAACATGAAAGCGGCGGTGATGGCGGAACGGATAAATTTCTTTTTCAGTGCCTGGACGGCAAGGCCGTGGAAAGCGTACTTATCCGTTCGCAGAAACGTGTTACACTCTGTGTCAGCTCGCAGGTCGGTTGTGCGATGAACTGTGCCTTTTGCCGTACGGCCGATATGGGTTTTATCCGGGATCTGAGCGCCGGAGAGATACTGGAACAGTATGTGCAGGTACAAAGGCTGAGCGAGGAAAAGATCAGCAATGTCGTATTTATGGGGATGGGGGAGCCCTTCAACAATTTTGAACAAAGTGTGCGGGCGGCTCTTGTGCTGAATCACGAAAAAGGGCCGCAGATCGCAGCCCGCCATATCACATTCTCGACATCCGGAATTGTGCCGAAAATACGGGAATTCGCCCATCTCCCGTACCAGTTCAAGCTGGCGATCTCTCTGAACGCAGCGACAAACCGCATCCGCGATTTGCTGATGCCTGTTAACCGGCGATATCCGCTGGAAGAACTCCTGGACGCGGCAAAATATTATGTTCAGACGACAAACCGGCACCTTACTTTTGAATATGTTTTGATCAAAGACGTCAACAACGGTGACAAGGACGCCGCCGAACTGATGCGGCTCCTTCGTCCTATTCCCTGTAAACTCAATGTGATACCCTTCAATGAGACCGGAGCTTCCTACCGCAGACCGGATGAAAAGGATATCAGCCGTTTTCTCGGGGCATTGAGCGCTGCGGTTTTCCCGGTAACTTTGCGCCTGAGCGGCGGACGCGGGATCAATGCGGCCTGCGGTCAGCTGTATCACGAGGTATTGCGCAAATGATCCTGCCCTATCAACATAAGGAGGCTGTCCCGCGCGCCTTGCATATTCTGCAAAACGGGGGAGTTTTTGTGTATCCCACCGACACGCTTTACGGTTTTGGCGCCGATGCCGGTTCCGGATCGGGCATACGGCTTATCGGGAAACTGAAGAAACGCCCCTCCCGAACTCCGTTCAGCCTTCTGGTCCGCGATCTGACAATGATGAAGGATTATGCACGGGTAAGCGGTTTGGTCGCTGCCATTGCCGGACGCTTTTTGCCCGGAGCGCTGACCCTGGTGCTTCCGGGTAATGCCGGAGCGCTTCCTGACGAGCTCTACAGTGAAGGCCAATTTTTAGGTTTTCGCATTTCTGCGCATCCCTTTTGCCGGGAATTAACGGCAAAATACCCAAAGCCCGTACTCAGTACCAGTGTCAATATTTCCGGAAAGGATGCGTTGAACCGCATTGAGGACATTCAGGCGCAATTTGGCAGGCAGCTTACGCTGATGATCGAAGATGCGGAACTGGACCGGCGTCAACAAGCGCGAGGCAGCACCGTCATACGTATCGACGCCAATGACTCGATCAGCTTATTGCGGGAAGGAAGCATTTCTTTTACGGAAATTCTCAAGGTTAAACCCTGAAAAATTTTTCATGACCGAAATTATTTATCTTGATGCCCGTTGAAAATCGCCCTACTCATTATAGGTCATTTCGACTTCATCAAAGAAGGCCTCATGCTGCGGCGCCAAAGCCCGGTAAAAGGGGATCAGACCGGTATCCTGAAAAACCCGGGTAAAATAATCACTGTCTTTGTAATGCTGTTCAATGAAAAAATTCAGGAATTTGTTTTGCTGATCAAGCTTCTTGGATTCCAGCAGGTATTTCAAGGCTTCTTCCAAATAATACCAGGCATCGGTGCCGTTTCCGTCGTCAATGGCCCAAAAAGCCTGGTTATAGAGGAAACGGGCTCTGCGCAGACGAAAATCCCCGGTCATTTTATCCAGATCTTCTTTCCTTGCGTTCCATCCCTTTGACCATTGGGAACTGTTCCCGCGGGAATAGATCTCCGTGGCGAGCGCAAACAGAGAATTTCCGCCCAGATCCTCAATAAGATCGGAAGAGCACACG
>JAQVTR010000094.1 GCA_028699915.1 Fidelibacterota bacterium | reverse complement strand
GCTGCAGGTATCGCGCCTGACGATTTTTAAGGGCCTGTTCCACCGTCGGCGTCATTTCTTTCAAATCATAGGGGCCAGCAAAAACAGAAGGGGACACCATCGCGATCGCACTCAGGACTATAACCATCGATATAAAAAAAGAACGCCTCATCATTTTCCTCCTTGAGCAACCAGGTCCTCAATGCCCGTCGCAGTTTCTTTCAGACCGCGAATATCCACCACCACGTTCGCATTGATGGTGATGGGTCGATCGGGATCTCCCACGGCCTTGACGGTGCACCCGGCCACGAGAACCAAGCTGAACATAATCCCTGAAAATTTACGAATTTTTGTCATCATGACTGAACCTCGATCATACCCATCCATTGAGCAATTTTAAAAAATGCGTCCTCAGCATCGGTTCGTATTTCAACATTGAGTTTTAAGTCGAGATTATAGTCGAGAATCAGAATTCGTAAAAAGATTTTCATACGATTGGCGTCCGGCATGCTGGCCGTCAATTCCGCGGTCTTAAACTTCACAAGCCGCTCGCCGGTGTTCGCAAGTTGTTCCACGCGTTGTTTTTGCGAGGAAGCCGGGAGATAAGGTAAAAAAAGATCAAAAAACTTTGACTGAAAAAAACCACCGGGCTCCGGCGAATCCAAATTCGCTTCAAAGTGCGGGGACTCGTTCCCCCTCCGGCTATACTTGAGGCCACCTTTTAAAGCTCCGGAGGCACCCGCAAGATTGGCAGGATCAATCCATCGCAGATCTTCAAGTAAAATTTTGTCCATTTTCGCCGTAAGATCCAAGCGAAACTCATTGGCAAAATAGACAACGAATTCTCCATAAATCCCCGGGGAATCAGATGCTTCGGGTTTTAATCCTTCAAAGGAAAACCGCACCGGTTTTTTCTTGTAAAAAAAAGTCAAGGGGTCGATCGATGCGACGGAATGCACCACAAAAGGCATCGGGCCTTGCCGGGTTCTGAGTTTCCCGATAATCTTCTCCAGACGAACACCAGACCCCGTCCATTGGATATCTTCTATGTCAACGGGACCGTCCATTATTCCACCACTGTTTTGCTCAATCCACCAGCCTGTGATCTCAGGAAGATTTCCCCAAACCCACCATCCCCCGGCCAAAACGATTACAACTAGGATCGCTACGATCATCAAAAAACGCCGCATGGTTCCTCCTTCACAACAGCATTGTATCCATATTGCTAGCAGGCTGCTGAAAAACAGTTTGTTTTTCTGATGTCACGGGTCGGGTTAAAACCAGCCAGTCAGGGTCGGGTCAAAACCGGCCAGGGTTAATGTTGTGATTGCTGATTATCATCATCTTTTTGCTTCCCACAAGTTTTTTCTCTGAGCCGGTAGCTTCTTCCTGAGATTTCGATGACGTGCGCGCGGCTGAGGAGCCGGTCGAGAATGGCCCCTGCCGTGGGGATATCTCCGATAAGTTTTCCCCAATCCGAGAGCGGCCTGTTTGATGTCAGGATCGTGGAATGAAGTTCGGAGCGCCGCATAATGATCTCGAAGAGATGTTCTCCCGCATTCTTGGGAAGCTGTTTCAGTCCCATATCGTCGATGATCAAAACCTCCGGCGCGAGATATCGCTTCAGCTTGGCCGCGGTTTCATTCATGGCCTCCGCCTGCATGAGCTCGGACACCGCCGTGAAGATCGAGCGATAAAAGACCGTGAACCCCATTTTGGAAGCCTGATATCCAAGGCCTTGCGCCAGATGTGATTTCCCGACCCCCGGAGGGCCAATCAACAGGACATCCTGGTGCTGTCGGATGAAGTGACCGGCCGCGAGATCCATGATCTGTTTGCGTTTGATAGAGGCGTTGAACGTGAAATCAAAATCCTCGATGGTTTTCAGATCGCGGAACTGCGCCGCCTTGATTCGTTTGGCGAAAGCACGGTCGTTTCGCATGGTGATCTCATCCTGAAGCACAAGCTCCAGGAACTCCAGAGGGCTGAGCTGGTTACCGGCGGCTTCCTGAATCCGGACATCAAGAGTATTGCGGATCCCGGAAAGATGCAGCCGTTTGAGGTTCTCAATGAGTTGCGCTCGCATTAAAAAGCTCCTTTGTGGTTGAGGGTTGTGGTTTGAATGAAACATGAAGCAGATCCTGATATTCCGAAAGCGGGCGGATCAGCGGATCTTCCTGGATGAAGCCTGCGGGAGCGTGTTTTTTGGAAAAACTCTGGCATAGTTCCCGCAAGGTCCGGAGCCGGAAGCATTCGGAATTCAGAGCGTATTCCGTGGCGCGTTCCAGCACTGCGACGGGCTGCTTGGCCGCCATCGAGAGAAGTCCCTGCATCACCCGGATGCCTTCGATGCCGCGGGCATCAAACATGGCTTTGGCCCAACGTCCTGTCGAGGGTCCGATCCTGAAGGCTCTGGAGAGGAGATATTCCGCGCCGCGCTCGACTCCGGAGATTTTCCGGTGATCCAGGTGCTCGCGCAGAGTGTGGAATCTTCCGGGAAGCACCCGACAATGCACCGTCACCTGCTTGAGATCCTTGTCGAAAATTCGAACCAGCTTCGAATCCCAACGCGCCCAAAGCTCATGGCCGAGATACTCAGGAGGCACCGAGTAATAGGCCTTGGCCACTTCGACATGCCCGTCCCGGTGAACACTGCGCCGCCCTTCGCTAAAAAACGGGAAAGCTTCCAGCGGCAACGCTTGCAATGAAGTTTTCTCGATCCCGAAAAGCTTCAGGACTTGCTGACGCGTGGTGCCATGAATGCGGGTGTCCGCAATCTGGGATTCCCAGCGCCAGAGAAAAACGTTCTGCTCTTCAAGGCTTCCGAAGGAGCGGCCTTTAAGCGCGTTATTCTTGATATATTTGACGCTATTCTCGACCTTGCCTTTGTGCCGCGGGGTGTAAGGCTTGGTGGGAAGGATCACAATCCCGTAATGCTTTGCGAAGTCCATGATCTTGGGATTGAGTTCCGGATCGAACCAGTCCGCGTGAGTGACGGCGGCTCTCAAGTTATCGATCACGAGTGTTTTAGGAGCGCCTCCAAAAGCCCGGAATGCGTTTTCGATGCACCGGATGAAGTTTTCCGTCGTCTGCCGCCAGACGGCTTCACTATAGGCTTTCCGGGAATAACTCAGAACGATCCGGAAAATGTAGGGACGACGCTTCTTGCCGTCTACGAGAGTCCAGGCACCGGTTCCAAAATCAACTTGGGCTTCCTCTCCGGGAGGGCATTCCATCCTGCGGAACGGAAGATCTTGCGTGGGGCGCAGGTGGCGAAGGAAGCGTTTGACCGAAGAGTACGACCCATTAAATCCGTCTTGAACCAGATCTTGCCAGATCCGGACACCTTCGAGATTCCCAGCGAGTTTTTGGGTGATGCTTTCGCGAAAAGGCTCGCAGAGACTGGCGGGACCCGCGCAAAAGCCGGCGGTCGGGTTGGCTGGGTTTGGAGCTGGCGGACCTTCCGAGCCGGGGGTCGGGTTGGCTGGTTTTGAACCGATTTCACGCCGGAGCCGGGCATAGCGGCCAACGGTTTCCCGATTGACGCCAAGCTCCCGGGCGATCCGTCGATGCTTCCAGCCTTTCTCCAGCAATCCTGTGATTGTATTGACGATAGCCATCTTGAGTTCGTTTGCCATATATCATCGTTCTCCTTTTGAGAACTGATATACAGCATCTCCCTTCAAAATGGCCGGTTTTCACCCGACCCTGACTGGCTGGTTTTGCCCGCCCCTTGCCAACAGCATAATATTCTATAATTTTAACATGAAGGAAATTATCTATAATCCGATAAATAGGTCAGGTGTGCATAGGAATTTTTTACATTAGATAACCATCATTCACCAAGGGAGTTCCATAATGAAG
>JAQVTR010000093.1 GCA_028699915.1 Fidelibacterota bacterium | reverse complement strand
AGACGGATGATCGCTTTTGGAACAATAATTTTTTATTATGAATATTCTTTCAAAAAAATTATTATAGAACGATATGGAATAAATAAGAAAAGAAATTCTTCGTAAAAAAAGGAAATACCGGCATGGAAAAAGAAAAGAGCCCTTCTCAAAACCTTTGTTTAAAAAGTCTGTTCAATGGACTATACGCTTATTTTCTGGGATTTGCGGTATATATGCTTCCGGGATTCATCGTTTCCATTAAAATGGGTTTTACACTCGGTCCCCAAAGCAATGATCCTTCTGCGGTCAGTGCGGATATCAGTCAGACCATTTCCGAAATGTACAGCGGGAATACGCTCCTGGGTATTCTATTAATCGTTTTGGTTTTTCTGTTCATTATCTGGCGTTCGCGCACCGTAACAAAAAAACACGGAGGCAACGCGATCCGGAACGGACTGCTGGTTTCCGTTGTCCCGGTTTGCGTGACTCTTTTGTTCATGACCGCGGGCGGGTTCGCCTGGATGTCGCTTCTTGAAATTGTTATCTACACCGGCGCCGGATATCTGAGCGCCGTGACCTTAAAAACTGCCGGATAAACCAAGGCGACCTAAAACCTGTTCATAAGCCGGTATTACCTTATTTGTTTCAGAAAATGCTTTTTCTGTGATCGCTGCGTATGCAGGATCTTCACTGAAAAACAGCAAAAAAAGTTGCACTGCAAAAAGTATTTGGCTATTTTACCAAACACCCCATTATTTTGAAAGGATATTGCATGAATAAAAATGAAAAAGCGCTGTACAAGGCCAAAGCGGCGGTTTTTAAGGCGTTGGGACATCCTACCAGATTGTATATGGCAGAACAACTCGCCGGCGGCGAACGCTGTGTCTGTGAATTTGTGCGTGTGATCGATGCGGATTTTTCCACGATCTCCAAGCATCTCAATATCCTGAAACAAGCGGGGATCGTGGAGGATGAGAAACGGGGACTGAATGTGTATTATAAATTGAAAGTCCCCTGTATCCTGAATTCTATGTCCTGCGTGGAGGCCGTGATCTCCGCGCAGCTGCAATCTCAGATCGATTTGATAAAATAAACATATAAAAATTATTTAAAAGAAACGGGAGTCCGGAAATGATCAACTGGAAAAGCGAATGGAAAATACTTGCCGTTATCGCTGCAGTCTTTCTTGCTTTCTTTTATCTGCCGGTAGGAACGCCGCGTTTTGACAATGCCGTCATGGAAGCTCTGCAGCTTGCCAAATGGTACGCGCAGGAGCATGTGCTGCTCTGCCTGATCCCGGCCTTTTTCATCGCCGGCGCCATCGCGGTATTTGTCAGCCAGACCTCGGTCATGAAATATCTGGGCGCCAAAGCAAAAAAAGTCCTGGCCTATGGCGTCGCTTCGGTATCAGGATCAATTCTTTCGGTTTGTTCCTGCACCATCCTGCCGCTGTTCTCGGGTATTTACAAGATGGGCGCCGGACTGGGACCCGCAACGACCTTTTTATATTCCGGACCGGCCATTAATATTCTGGCCATCGTGCTGACCGCGCGGGTGCTGGGACCGGAACTTGGCATCGCCAGGGCAGTCGGTGCCATCGTTTTCAGTATCATCATCGGGCTGATTATGCAGTTCCTTTTCCGCAAAGAAGAAGCGGTAAAAGTCAAGACGCAAATGGCCTTGCCGGAAGCGGAGGTCAAACGTCCGCTGTGGCAGAATGCGCTGTATTTTGCATCCCTGGTCGGTATTCTGCTCTTTGCCAACTGGGGAAAACCGGATCAGGCGAGCGGCGCATGGGCGACGATCTACAACGCCAAATGGTTCCTGACCGCCGGATTTTCACTGGGACTGGGTCTGATGCTGATCTTCTGGTTCGGCATGAAATGGTGGAAGATCGTGATCACTGCCGTGCCGGTCACGCTTCTTGCGGTCTTTTTCCCGGAACAGCCGCTCATCGCCTTTAGCGCCGGTGTGATTGGCATCTCTGCATTCACCAGCACCGATAAGGGCGAAACCTCCGAATGGTTCGAATCCTCCTGGGGCTTTGCCAAACAGATCATGCCTCTGCTGCTGATCGGAGTGCTGGTTGCCGGCGCATTGCTTGGCCGTCCGGGCAATGAAGGACTGATCCCTTCGGAATGGATATCGAAAGCGGTTGGCGGCAATTCTCTGCTTTCGAATTTCTTTGCCTCCTTCGCCGGTGCCTTCATGTATTTCGCGACGCTGACGGAAGTCCCGATCCTGCAGGGACTGATCGGCAATGGCATGGGTAAAGGTCCGGCGCTGGCCTTATTGCTGGCGGGACCGGCTTTAAGTCTGCCGAACATGCTGGTCATCCGCTCGGTACTAGGAAATAAAAAAACACTCGTGTTTATTTCGCTGGTGATCGTCATGGCGACGGTCAGCGGCATGATCTACGGTGCGGTCTTTGCATAACAAGGAGTAAAATATGAAGATCCAAATACTGGGCACAGGCTGCCCGAAATGTAAAAAACTGTCGGAAAATGCGGAAAAAGCCGCAGGGGAACTCGGCATTGAACATGAGATCGAAAAAGTGACCGATATCAACGCCATCATGGCCTTCGGCGTGATGATGACGCCCGCGCTGGCGATTGACGGCGAGGTAAAACTGGTCGGCAAGGTGCCCGGCGTGGAAGAACTCAAAACCATTTTGAAAAAGTAGAGGACCATCCATGTCAAAATGCAACTGTAATTGTGATTGCGATAGTGCGCCCATGCTGATCTTTTCCTGTTCGGGTTCCTCTGATACCGGAGAGATCGCGGATCGGGCCGCACGCAAAATGACCCGTGACGGCGTCGGTAGCATGGCCTGTCTGGCCGGGATCGGCGGTCGGGTTAAAGGGATCGTCCTTTCAGCGGAAGCCGCCGGGGCGGTCCTGGCGATCGACGGCTGCCCTCTGGACTGCGCCAGAAAAACGCTTGAGCTCGCGGGGATCCGGAAGATCCGGCATCTCCGCCTGTCCGACCTTGGATTACTCAAAGGAAAGTCTGAGGTAAATGAAGATCATATCGGTATTGTTGTAAAACATGGAAAAGAAGCCTTAGAGGAGGTCTGCACTTGAAACGTAAAAATAGATATTCATTCCGAAATGTTATCATGATCGTTCTTGCGATGATAATGCTTATATCTTGCGGAAAATCCCCGAAACCCCTGCCCAAACTCCTGGACCTGGGTGCGGATAAATGCATTCCCTGCAAAGAGATGGCACCCATTCTTGAGGAGCTAAAAAAAGAATACGCCGGTGTGCTGGACGTGGAATTCATCGACGTGTGGAAACCTGAAAATCAGCAGGCAGCGGAAAAATACGGAATCCGAAGCATCCCGACCCAGATCTTTTTTGATCCTGAAGGAAAGGAACTCTGGCGGCATGTGGGTTTTATTTCCAAAGCCGACATCCTGAATAAATGGAAAGAACTCGGTTATTCGCTAAAAGCAAAAAATGCCGCGGTTGTTCAGGATGACTGCACGGATTGCAGCAGTTGCGGGAATACGGAAGAAAGCCGGACTTGCGAATAATGAAGATCGATCTAAAAAAAATCGTTTCACTTTGTAAGGTGCTGCTTCTTGTCTTCGCGCTGATCAGCATCGGTTATATGCTGGGAAAGAATTCTGTCAAAGAGCAAAGGGCTTCTACGCAAATTGCCGGCAACGATAATCACGTGGCGGTTTATTATTTGCATTCCACCTTTCGTTGTGAAACCTGTAATACGATCGAAGCGATGACGAAAGAGCTGCTTGAGCGGGAATATGCCGCTTTGATTGCCAATGGCCATATGCGATGGGCTGAGATAGATTTTATGAAAAATACGCAATTGGCGAAACGGTTCGAGATCGCCGCTTCTACTG
>JAQVTR010000092.1 GCA_028699915.1 Fidelibacterota bacterium | reverse complement strand
ACGGATCAGGGAAATGGCCGCCGGACTGAACATCGGACATCTGACAATGGAGATCGAGCAGGAATCACATGCCTGCGAAGAGCCCGGCTGCTGATCCGGCCCGTTCAGCTTACGGCAAATGTTTGAACAATATGTGCTTTCTGTGAAATTGCGGGGCCGGCATTGCCGCACAGGAAACACTAACATGAGGTGTCAGCATGCGCCTGAAAGAACTGCTCGTCGTCATTCCCCACAGCGGGATCGTCATCCCTGAAGAGATCGATCCCCGCAGCCTTGTGGATGATTTTCCTGAAATGCTGAAAAATGTGGATTGGTATACCAATTACCTTTACGATTTCCGCGATATACTGGAAAACAAACAGATCAACTTCCCTTACTGCAGTCTTCTGCTCGAGGCTAACCGGCATCCTGATATCCTGGACGATTGTGTCCCTTTAAAGGATCCGCTGGGTAAAAAAATGTACCGGCGCGGACGACAGCCCGATGAACGGCTGCGGCGCGTGATTTCGGACAAATACCTCATTCCTTTTCACGACAGGATCAGTGAAACGATTACCAAAGGCGTCAATTTTATGCTGGACGGCCATTCCACCGTAACGGCAAAAGGTGTTTCGGACGACCAGATAGAGCTGATGAACTTCCAGCGCTCACCGCTGGACGAAGGAACGGTGTATTATTCACCGCCCGTATTTGTCGAAACCTATGCCAGGGAACTGCAAAAGCGCCTGCCCGATATTCGGATCAGCGTGAACGAGTCCCGTTATTTCAATGTTTACGGTCACGTTTGTACCCGGCACTCCGTCAATGCCCTGAAACGGATCGGACACAGGGTGCCGGCTATTTTACAGGAAACGAACCAGAGGCTATACATGCATCCTGACGGAACCGCCAATATTTGTGCGATCGAACGGCTTCGGCGGGCTTTTGCGGAATCCCTTTACCACATGTTGCGAAAGGTCGGTAATATCGGAATGGCCGGTAAGATCCTGGATGTACCGGTCACGCGGCAGACCTACGATTACGATTGCGGCGCGAAGGCGCTACAGACCTTGCTGGCCTATTACGGCATAGACATTCGAGAGGATGTGCTGATGAAAGAACTGAAAACCTCTAAGGTTGACGGTTCTTCCGTTGATGAGATCCGCACTTTCGCCAAAGCTCAGGGGTTCCGGGTAATTGCACGGCAAAACATGAGCATCGAAACCCTTAAAGACCATATTGACCAGGGTGATCCGGTGCTGGTTTTACTGCAGGCATGGGCAAACAAACGGCTCACTCCGGAAGAATGGAAGAACAATAATGACGACGGCCATTATGTGATCGTGATCGGCTACGGCAAAGACCGCATTATTTTCGAGGATCCTTCTTCTTTCAGCCGCACCTGGCTTACCCTGAAAGAATTTCGTGAACGCTGGCACGACATCAATCCGGAGAACGGAAAAATACTTCAGCGTTTTGGGATGGTGCTGGCCGGCAAGGATCCTATCGGTCAAACCATGCTGCACATGGAATGAGGAGCGGAATAAAAAGTATTGCGTCAATGATATATAAAACTTGATTGACACAATGCGAAAAAGGTCAATACCATGAAACTCTATCATGTCGATGCCTTTACGGACAGGCTTTTCGCCGGAAACCCGGCCGGGGTCTGTATCCTTTATAAGGATATCCCCGATGCGCAAAAATTACAGATTGCGGCGGAACTGAAGCATTCCGAGACCGCTTTTGTACTGCTGCCCCCCGACAACGGAAAAATCCTTTTGCGCTGGTTCACACCCCTAACCGAGGTTCCGCTCTGCGGCCACGCAACGCTTTCGGCGGCGCATATTCTCTTTGAAAATGACGTTATTCCGCAAAAAGAACAAATCATTTTTTCAACGCGCTCCGGCATCCTGACGGCAAAAAAATTGGCCACCCGGATCGAACTCGACTTCCCACAGATCGATCTTTCGCCTTGCGCCAATAATTCCGCTTTAAACAGCGCATTGGGAGTCACACCGCTGTTCGTCGCAAAGAATGATGCTCTTTACTTCATTGAGATCGCATCCGCCCTGCAGCTTCGGAAGCTTAAACCGGATTTTTCGGCGCTTCAAAGCATCATTCCCGGAGAATTTATCCTTACCGCGGTATCGGATGATCCGCAATACGATTTTATCTCCCGCTTTTTTGCGCCTGCTATCGGCATTCCCGAAGATCCGGTGACCGGATCCGCGCACTGTTACCTGGCTCCCTATTGGTCCGGAAAGCTCGGAAAAAAGAAAATGACAGCGCACCAGGCATCCCCCCGCGGGGGCACGGTGGAATGCGAGCTTGTCGCCAACAAACGGCTCAAACTGCGCGGTTCTGCAGTAACGTTTTACGAGACCGACATCTTTTAGATGGGATCTACAACAGAATCGCCGGATCACGAATATTGATCTTGGCCATCAAGCGCAGTCTTTACCTCCATCTTCATTGTCGAATTGCGCTTGTAATCTTCGTTGCGGATCTCTAAATTTTCCTGTGAGATGGAAAGGTTGGAAATATGCCGCGAAACGGCGATAACATTATCGGAAAATCCTATAAATACCTCAATGCGGCGGTTCTGATCCCGCTCGTCCGGATCGATGGTGAAGAACAGCTGCTCTTTGAGCGCCGCAGCGCGGACATTATCCAGGGCAGTGAAGTATGCTTTCCCGGCGGACGCTTCGACAAGGCAAAGGACCGCTCGCTGAAAGCTACGGCAGTCCGGGAAAGTTGCGAGGAGCTGGGGATTTCCCGAAACAAGGTCCGGGTCTTCGGCAAACTGGGAACGCTGATCGCGCCCGTGGGCGTTGCGGTTGAAGCCTACCTCGCGAGACTAAATATCCGCAGGCTCAAAGACCTGAACATCAATAAGGCAGAAGTCGAAAAGGTCTTTACGGTACCGCTGTCCTGGTTCAAAAAGAATCCGCCGAAAGAACATCACCTTCTTATTGAGATCCATCCTTTTTATTATAACGACAACAGGGAAAAAGAGCAGCTTTTCCCTGTGAAAGACTACGCGCTGCCGGAACGTTATGAAGAACCCTGGAAAGGACGGCGGCATCCCGTTTTCGTTTATAACACCCCTTCCGGCGTGATCTGGGGAATTACGGCGGAGCTGATCCGGGAATTCGGGTTGTCGAAATTCTCACGATAAACGTTTAGGAACGCCTATTACCGTTATTCGTTTTTAATGATAATTATACTTTAATTTTAACTAAGCGAAAGGTGAAGAACATGATCACGACAACGACGGAAACGATTCCGAATCGGGAAATCACAGAGATCCTCGGCATTGCACGCGGCAGTACCGTTCGCGCAAGAAATATCGGGCATGATATTTTTGCCGGATTAAAGAATATTGTAGGCGGAGAGATTTCGGAATACACAAAATTACAGGCGGAATCCCGCGAACAGGCTCTGCAGCGCATGATCGAGGATGCCGAAAAACTCGGTGCGGATGCAATCGTCAGTGTTCGGCTGGCAACCTCTATGCTCATGCAGGGCGCCGCGGAGATCCTGGCTTACGGTACCGCGGTAAAACTTTCGTAACATGGACACCCTTATTAATATCATTTTCAGCCTTTACGGACTGGGAATTCTAGTCGTTATTGTTCTGCTGGTGATTTTCATTGTTAAACGCGTGAAAAGCAAAAAGACCGAAAATTTCGAGAAGCGGGATAATTGAGCAGAAGCCGGAAGCCAGTAGTCAGAAGCCGGTAGCCGGAAGCCAGTAGCCGGAAGCCAGTAGTCAGAAGTCAGTAGGCAGAAGCCGGTAGTCTTTTCCGTCTCTTCGTCTCTTTGTCACCCGGTCACTTCGTTTCTTTCCCCTTTCTTTCACTTCTTTTTCTGCCTCACGGGTCTTCCGGAAACGGAG
>JAQVTR010000041.1 GCA_028699915.1 Fidelibacterota bacterium | reverse complement strand
ATTGGTCATGCGGCTGACATAAAGATAAAAGAAATTCTTTGACAATTCCCAGAGAACGGCAGAAAATATCCCGCCGAAAAGTGCACTTTTGAACAGGACCTTTGCCCGGGGAATGATCATATTGACCATGACCATGATAAAGAGCGTGATCAGGAAAGGTACCAGCCGGTTATAAAGAAAACCGAAGAAGGGATTGTTGCGAATCATGATATCCATAAATCCGCCGGCGGGCATAAAAAAATTCTTGATCAGCGTATTCCCCAGGATCAGCAGCGGTGCTATGGTAAAAAAGATCCAGAAACCGGTAACCTTGCGGAAATAACTGCCGCCTTTTTTCACCCGCCAGATCTCGTTGAACACACGCTCCGATATCACCAGAATGGCGGAACCCGCAAAGATCAGTCCCGCGATCGCAATGATATTGATCAGTCCGGTACTCCCCGAAAGACGGAAAGCGTCACGGGAGACATTGTTCTCCAGCCACATCGAAAGCTGTTCGTGCAATTCCGGCACCAGATAAGGAAAAATGTTGTTCTCGGTGTAATTGATCACCAGATCCCCGAGTCCGTAAAGGCCCGCAATACTGAAGATCAGCACCGCCATGGGGATCATTGAAAGAATAGTCACATAGGCCAGACTGCCCGAATGTACCAGGCACATATTGCCGAGGAAATCTTTAAAGGTCAGATAGAACAGCCACAGGCTTTTCTGAAGAAAGCGCCGGAAAGCGGTCGTTTTATTCAGATCGCGGACAAAAAAGAAATGGACAACCCGGTTAAATAGATTTGCGCTTTTGTTGCTTTTGTTCATATACCCGGCATTTTTAAAAATTCAAACAAATATAGCGATAAAAACGGTTTCGTTCAAGTAAATAGCAAAGAGCCGAATTCCCGTTCCGGACTCCCGCCAATACCGCTCAAAACGGAACGATCCTCCCTGAAACAGAGAGGATCGTCATATCAATTCAGACGGCGCATTGCCCCGTCATTATTTTTCTTCGGATTTTTCTTCCGCAGCGCTTTCGGCGGCGGCTTCATTTTTTTCCGCTTCGGTTTCCGCGTTTTCTTCCGTAACCGCTTCGACTTCGGCTGCCGCTGCTTCTTCAATCTGCGGAGCCTGTTCTTTTTCCGCGGGTTTTTCGGATTTACCCGTTTTTTTAGCTGCCGTCTTGGCGCCGCTCTTCTTTGTAGCGGCTTTTTTGCCTTCTTTTGCGTTTTCTTCGCTAAAGAAGTCCACCAGCTGCAGCAGCACCACGCGGGCACTGTCATTGGGGCGGTAACCCAGTTTGATCAAACGGGTGTAACCGCCGTTACGGTTTGCGTAAACCGGTGCAATTTCGTCAAACAGCAAGGCCGTGATCTTTTTATCGCGCAAGATGGAAAAGACCAGACGCCGTTTATGTGTGCTGTCTGTTTTCGCATGCGTAATAAGCCGTTCCACCAGTTTACGGGCTTCCTTAGCTTTGGCTTCCGTTGTTTTGATCTGCTTGTGCGTAAACACGGAAATGGCCATATTGGAAAGCATCGCTTTGCGGTGGCTGGCACTGCGGCCGAGCTTATTGCCTCGTTTTTGATGTCTCATTTATCTGCATTCCTTATTATTTCATGTCTTTGGTGTACGGGGTGATGTCCATGCCGAAACGTAAACCAAGATCATCCAGTTTTGCAACCAGTTCATTGAGGGATTTGCGGCCAAAGTTTTTATATCGCAGCATTTCCTGCTCTTCTTTGACTACCAGGTCCATTATGGTCCGGATATCCGCGGCCTGCAGGCAATTGTAGGAACGGACCGAAAGTTCGAGTTCGTCGATACTGCGTAGCAGCTGTTTGCGGATGCGGAGGACTTCTTCGTCAACCTGTTCTTCGGGTTCGATGATATTCTTGGTCTTCAGTTCCGAGAACGGCTTGATGTGGTTCAACATCATGTCGGCGGCATAGGACAGCGCGTTGTCGGGAGACATGGAGTGATCCGTAAAGATCTCGAAGATGAGTTTTTCCAGATCTTCCTTGATACCGGACTGCAGTTTTTCCACTTTAAAATTGACTTTAAGGATTGGTGAAAAGATCGAATCCACGGGGATAGTGTCAACCGGAGCGTCCGGCGTACGGTTCTTTTCTGCCGGCGAGTAGCCGCGACCGCGTCCGAACCAGATCATCAAATCAATGGTTTTTTCTTCCTGAATGTTCATAATGTGAAAATTCGGGTTCATGATCTTGATGTTCGGGTTTTCGGCGTTCAGGTCCTTGGCTTTGATCTCCTTGGGGCCCTGCAGTTTCAGCGTGACCTTGGCGGGTTTGGAATCCAGCAGATCCAGTTTAACCTGTTTCAGGTTCAGAATAATGGTGCTGACATCTTCCAAAACACCTTCAATGGTAGAAAATTCGTGAAGCACGCTGTCAAAGCGGACAGCTGTGATCGCGCAGCCCGGAATAGCTGACAACATGATCCGCCGTAAAGCGCTTCCTACGGTTGTCCCGAATCCGCGTTCAAGCGGTTCAATCGTGAACATTCCGTAGCTGTCGGAATAAGACTCACGATCGACTTTGATCTTATCCGGAATTTGAAAGTTAGGCATTATTTCAATTCCTCTTTTTTTAGATTATTTCGAATACAACTCAACAACCAGCTGTTCATTGAACTCTTCCGGAATTTCGTTGCGTTCCGGAACTTTCATAAATTCACCGACCAGTTTGGCTTTATCGATGCTCAACCAAGGCAGGGTGTGATCGCCTTTGATGCGTTTAACGGAGTCCAGGATCAGGGCGATGCGTTTGCTTTTTTCGCAAACACGGATCTCGGAGTTTGGTTTTAGCATGAATGAGGGGATATTCACTTTCCGGTTGTTGACCAGGAAATGTCCGTGGGTCACCAGCTGGCGGGCAGCGCGGCGGGTCGGGGCGAATCCCATGCGATAAACGACGTTATCAAGGCGGGATTCCAGCATCTGGATCAGAATATGGCCGGTAATACCTTCTTTGGTATCGGCTTTTTTAAAGTAATTCCTGAACTGTTTTTCCAGAATGCCGTAGGTTTGTTTAATACGTTGTTTCTCGCGCATCTGGATACCGTAATCAGACAAACGCCTGTGGGATGTGGGTCCGTGTTCTCCGGGCGGATAGGTTTTTTTCATCCGCGAAAACTTGGGGGATTCAAAACAGGGATAATCCAGACGACGACAGACTTTGCCTCGGGGGCCATTAAATCTTGCCATGAAAATTCTCCTAAACTCTACGACGTTTGGGTGGTCTGCACCCGTTATGCGGGATCGGGGTTACATCTTTGATCGCAGTGACCTGCAATCCGGCCAAAGCCAGCGCGCGAATCGCCATTTCACGTCCGCCGCCGGGACCTTTAACCCTGACTTCAACGCGGGAAAGTCCGGCGTCGATCGCTTCGCGGGCAGCGACTTCTGCTGCCTGACCGGCTGCAAACGGCGTACTTTTGCGGGAACCCTTAAAACCGACGCGGCCGGCAGTTGCCCAGGAAATCGTATTTCCGTACTGGTCTGCGAGTGTTATAACGGTATTATTGTAGGAAGCTTTGATAAAGGCGATACCCTCGGGGTCTACCTTTACCTTTCTTTTCTTCCGTTTTACTTGTGGTTTCGTTGCCAAATCAACCTCCTAAGGCTTTCGCTTATACTTTACGTTTTTTCTTAACGGCGGCTTTTTTCTTGCCTTTACGGGTCCGCGCATTGTTCTTGGTATTTTGTCCGCGAACCGGAAGGCCGCGGCGATGGCGATATCCCCGGTAGCAGCCAATGTCCATCAAACGTTTGATGTTCATGGTCACTTCCGTCCGCAGCGCACCTTCGACCTTATAATCATCTGCGATGACCTTGCGGATTGCGGCGACCTGATCATCATTGAGGTCCTTCACGCGGATCTCGGTATCAACCTGCGCCTTGCTGAGGATCTCGATCGCAACCGATCGTCCGATACCAAAAATATAGGTTAAGCCAACTTTGACTTTCTTATCCTTTGGTAAATCTACACCTGCTATACGAGCCAATGTTTACCTCCTGATCAACCTTGTCTTTGTTTATGTTTACTGTTGGGACAAATCACACGGACAACGCCTTTTCGGCGAATGATCTTGCATTTATCACACATCTTCTTGACTGATGCTCTCACTTTCACGATTCTATCCTTTCATTATCCGTTGCGTTTCGCACATCCCGGCACTTATTTGTAGCGGTACACTATACGACCGCGTGACAGATCATAGGGTGACAGTTCCAGGGAAACCTTGTCTCCGGGAAGTATCTTGATGTAATGCATCCGCATCTTTCCCGAAATATGCGCCAGCACCTCGTGGCCGTTCTCCAGCTTGACACGGAAGGATGCGTTGGGCAATGTTTCCAGGATGCTGCCATCCACTTTGATCGACTTTTGTTTCGCCATATCACTTGTTCGTTAAAATTTCCGGACCCTCACTGCCAACGACGACGGTATGCTCAAAATGAGCGGACGGTTTCCGGTCCCGCGTTACCACGGTCCAGCCGTCCGCCAGGGTCAATACCCCGGCTTTGCCCATGTTGACCATCGGTTCGATGGCGATCACGAGTCCCTCTTTCAAAATGATCCCCTGTCCCTTTTTTCCGTAGTTCGGGACCTGCGGATCTTCGTGCAGCCGCCGGCCGATACCGTGTCCCACCAGCTCGCGGACCACAGAGAATCCCTGCGATTCCGCATAGCTCTGGATGGCATGGCCGATATCTGACAGATGATTGCCTGCCCGGGCCTGTTCGATTCCCAGCTCCAGACAGCACTTGGTCACATCCATCAGCTTCTGTTTATCCGGCGATACATTTCCTACTGCGTAGCTGCGGGCATGATCGCCATGATAACCGTTCAAGTATACGCCACAATCGAGGCTGACAATGTCGCCATCCTGCAAGAAGACCTTTTCGGAGGGGATCCCGTGCACCACTTCTTCGTTGCGTGAGATACAAAGTGTGGCAGGGAAACCTCCGTAGCCTTTGAAGGAGGGCGTAGCGCCGTTGTCGCGTATAAAGGTTTCAGCCAGCCGGTCAAGCTTTGCGCTGCTGACACCCGGTTTTATCCAGGCTTCCAGCATATTCAGAGTCCTGCAAACGATGCTGCCGGCAAGGCGCATCTGCTCGATTTGTTCGGCTGTCTTGTAATAAATCATTCTTTCCTGCTTCTCAAAGAACTAAAAACGGCTTCTGCCTTTGATCTTGCCCTTTTTCATGAACCCGTCGTAATGACGCGAGATCAGGTGCGATTCGATCTGCTGCAGGGTGTCCAGGGCAACGCCCACCAGAATGATGATGGAGGTTCCGCCGAAGAAACTTGCAAGATTGTAATCGATACCGAAGATCTTCATCAGAATGTAAGGCAAGATAGCTACCAGGGCCAGCATAATGGCGCCCGGAAGCGTAATGCGCGTAATAATATTATCCAGATACTCCGCGGTCTTTTTGCCGGGACGGATACCCGGAATAAAACCGCCGTTCTTTTTCATATTGTCAGCCACTTCGGTGGGATTGAAGGCGATCGCGGTATAAAAATACGCGAAGAGCACAATGATCACCGAGTAGATCAGCCAGTAAGGCCAGTTGTCCACAGAAAACCAGCCACGGTTCAGCCATTCCACGTTGCTAAACAGCATGCCGATGGAATTCGGAATGAACACGATGGTCTGCGCAAAGATGATGGGCATAACGCCGGAACTGTTCACGCGCAGAGGTATATAGGTGGACTGACCGCCGTAGATCTTTCGCCCTACGACCTTTTTTGCATATTGGACGGGGATCTTGCGGGTACCTTGGGTAAGGTAAACGACAAATCCGATCGCAATTACAAGGATCAGAATAAGGATGATCTCGACCAGCAGATCGCGGGCACCGGCTCGCAGCATGGAAACTTCGCTGGCGATGGTGGCGGGCAGGCGGGAAATAATGTTGATCATAATGATCAGGGAGATCCCGTTCCCGATGCCGCGGTCCGTGATCTGTTCACCCAGCCACATCAGCAGAATGGTTCCGGTGATCAGAGAGATCATGGTCATCAGCACAAAGCTGAAACCGGGATAGGCAACCACAGACTGATAATTCACCTGTAGATTAAGGAGATATTTTGCTACCGCCCAGGCTTGCATGGCGGCCAGGAATACCGTTCCGTAACGCGTGATCTGCGTGATCTTGCGCCGGCCGGCCTCCCCTTCGTTCCGCAGGCGCTGGAAATACGGGAACACACTGCCCAAGAGAGTAATGATAATGCTGGTACTGATGTAGGGCATGATACCCAGTGCAAAGACCGTGGCTTTGCTCAGCGCGCCGCCGGCAAACATATCCCAAAGCCCCAGCAGCGTATTGTCCATTCCGGATGCAGCCACAGCGAGCAATTTTGCGTCAATACCCGGAAGGGGCACGTGCGCGCCGACGCGGCTGAGGAACAAGACAAACAGCGTAAAAAGCAAGCGTTGTCTTAATTCCTGGATCTTGAACATGGAACGAATACTCTGCATCATAATACTAGCGCCTTTCCACCTGCTTTTTCAATTTTCTCTTTTGCGGTGTCGCTGAATGCGTCAACAGTTACTTCCATTGCCCGGGTCATCTCACCGTAGCCGAGAACCTTGACAGGTTTGTTCAATTTTTTGATCAGTCCGAATTCAAACAGTTTATCTGCGTTCACGTTGCTGACTTCTTCCAGAAGGTTCAGGTCGTGAACATTGATGATCTGATATTCCTGACGGAAGCGTTTATTGGAGAAGCCGCGTTTGGGCACCCGGCGCTGCAGCGGCATCTGACCGCCTTCAAACCAAGGATGATGTTTTGCGCCCGTACGGGCTTTCTGTCCTTTATTTCCACGGCCGGAAGTGGTACCCTGCCCCGAGGCGGGTCCGCGTCCGCGGCGTTTTGTATCCTTTTTTACCGATCCCAAGGCGGGAGTCAATTTTTTCAGGCTCATGATACCTCCTCGACAAGTAAGAGATGCGGAACTTTGGCGATCATACCGCGAACGGCGGGATTGTCGGGTAAAACAACGGTCTTCCGGATCTTTCCGAGACCGAGGGACTCAATGATCTGGTGCGTTTGTCTGCGGTATCCGATCGTACTTTTGATCTGTGTGATTTTCAGTTGTTTCTTTTCCATTTTAATTAAAGACCTCCTGGAGCGTCACACCGCGGCGTTTGGCGACCGTATAGGCGTCTTCAAGCTTCAACAGTGCCGCCATGGTGGCTTTGACCACATTGTGCGAGTTGGCGCTGCCCAGTGATTTTGCAAGGATATCTTTTACGCCGATCTGTTCCATGATCGCGCGGACCGCACCACCGGCAATAATTCCGGTACCCGGCGAGGCCGGTTTGAGCATGACCTTTGCCGCTCCGTATTTGGCGGTGACCTCAAAAGGGATGGTTCCGTTCAATACGGGTATGCGGATAATGTTCTTTTTTGCGTCTTCGCGACCTTTGTTGATCGCATCGGTAACCTGGTTGGATTTGCCGAGTCCGATCCCGACGTGGCCTTTCCCGTCGCCGACGGCAACGATGGCATTAAAACGAAAACGGCGACCGCCCGTAACCACCTTGGCTACACGATTCAGCTTTATTAATTTGCCTTCACTCAGTTCGAGTTCTGACGGATTGATTGATCTCAATGCCCTACTCCTTTATTAGAATTCCAAACCGGCTTCACGGCATGCGTCCGCAAGCGCCTTGACGCGACCGTGATAGATAAATCCGTTCCGGTCAAACACCACCGATTTAACACCTTTTTCTTTCGCCTTTTCGGCGATAGCCTTACCAACACTGACGCTGAGCTCGGTCTTTTTCTTGTCCTTCAGCGCCGCACGCAGTTCCTTGGCGTAAGAGCTGGCGGAACAGATGACCTCATGTTTATCGTCATCGATGATTTGTGCGCTGATGTGCATATTGCTGCGGAAAACAACGAGCCGGGGGCGTTCGGCGGTTCCGGAAAGCCGTTTGCGGATCCGGGCCTTTTTCTTGAACCGGGCTTCATGTTTTTGTTTGCTTTTATCTTTCATGACTGATCCTTTTTCGTATTCTCACACTACGCCGCATTATTTACTGCCGGCTGTTTTACCGACCTTGCGCTGGACGGTTTCGCCCACATAACGGATTCCTTTACCCTTGTAAGGTTCGGGTTTGCGCAATTTGCGGATCTGTGCCGCGACCTCGCCTACCTTCTGCTTGTCGATCCCGGATACCTTGATGATATCGCGCGTGACATTGAAACTGATGCCTTCCGGGGCGTCCAGAAGGATCTGATGGGAATAGCCCAGCGAAAGCAAAAGGCGTTTGTTGTTTTTCACTTCACCCTGATAGCCCACGCCGATGATCTGCAGGGCAATCTCATAACCTTCGGTTACGCCGGTGATCATGTTGTTGATCAGAGCGCGGGTCAGTCCGTGAAAAGCGCGGGATTTGCTGTCGTCCGCGCCGCGTTCGACCTGAATGTGACCGTCAGCGGCTTTAACGCTGATACCTTCGCGGAATGTATTGGTCAGCTCTCCCTTGGGACCTTTTACGGAGATCACGTTATCTTTAATGGCTACCGTAACGCCTGCGGGAACGGGAATGGGTTTTTTACCGACTCTTGACATATTAATCCTCGCTTACCATATCTTACACAGGTATTCACCGCCGAGCTGCATTTTGCGGGCTTCGATGTCCGTGATCACACCGTGGGACGTCGAAATAATGCCGATACCCAGACCGTTGTTAACGCGGGGAATATCTGTACTTTTTACATAAATTCTGCGGCCGGGCTTGCTGATGCGTTCCAGTTCATAGATGACCGGACGTCCGTCTTCCTGGTATTTCAGAAAGAGACGCAGCGTTCCCTGTTTTCCGTCTTCAATCAGGATAAAATCCTTGATGTAACCTTTTTCCCGGAGCACGAGAGATATCCTGGCTTTCAATTTGCTTGCCGGGATCTCCACCCAGGGATGTCCTGCCTTACACGCGTTTCGAATGCGTGTTAAAAAATCTGCAATAGGATCTGTGAACATGTGTTACCTCTTTTTACCAACTTGCTTTTGTTACGCCGGGGATTTCACCCTTTAAAGCCAGTTCGCGAAAACAAATACGGCAGAGCCCGAATTTGCGGTAGACCGATTTCGGCCGCCCGCAACGGGAACACCGCGTATAGGCTCGGGTTGAGAATTTGGGTTCGCGCTTTGCTTTTGCTATTAATGATTTCTTTGCCATAATGCATGCAATCCTTATTTTTCGTTACGCCGCACAAAGGGAAAGCCGAACTCCTTTAAAAGTTCATAGGCTTCACGGTCGGTCTTTGCTGTGGTTGTGAATGTAATGTTCATGCCGCGAACAACGTCCACCTTATCGTAATCAATTTCGGGGAAAATGACCTGCTCGGTAATGCCGAGAGAGTAATTTCCCTGTCCGTCGAACGCTTTGTCCGACACACCGTTAAAGTCGCGCACGCGCGGCAGTGCTATGTTGATGAAACGAATAAGAAATTCGTACATGTTCGCATCGCGCAGCGTTACCATAACACCGACGGGATCGCCCTTGCGGATCTTGAAATTGCTGATCGCTTTTTTCGCATAGGTAACGACCGGTTTCTGGCCGGCGATAATGGTGAGATCTTCCACGGCATGATCGAGTTTTGATTTATCGTCGCGGGCATTGCCGAGACCGATGCTCAATGTAATTTTAGAGAGCCGGGGAACCTGCATCACATTCTTATACCCGAAGGTTTTCATGAGATGCGCGGCGATCTCTTCTTTATACTTTTTCTGTAAAACGGGTACTACCTTCTTCATAGCTGTTTACTTTCCTTCCGCCATGGTTTCGCCGGTTTTCTTTGCATAGCGCACACGGGAACCGTCTTTCAGAATCCGGGTTCCGGTACGGGTCGCTTTGCCGTTGACAACTAACATAACATTTGATACGTGTACAGCGGCTTCTTTCTCGACGATACCGCCCTGGGGGTTTTGCTGACTGGGACGCGTATGGCGCTTGACCAGGTTAACACCCTCAATGATCACACGCCGGGCGAGGGGGAACACTTTCAGGATCTTGCCTTCCTTGCCTTTATACTTGCCCGTTATGACTTTTACAATGTCACCTTTTTTGATATGCACAGTGTTTCTCCTTACAATACTTCAGGTGCCATGGAAATGATCTTCATATAGCGCTTTTCGCGGAGCTCCCGGGCTACCGGTCCAAAGATACGGGTTCCGAGGGGCTCCCCCTGCGCATTGATCAAAACAACGGCATTTTCATCAAAACGAATGTAGGATCCGTCGGAACGTCCTACTTCTTTTTTCGTACGAACGATAACGGCTTTGGAAACATCGCTCTTTTTTGCCGTTCCGCCCGGTATCGCCTGTTTGACAGCAACAACGATCACATCGCCAAGGCTGGCATAGCGGCGACCGGCTCCGCCCAATACCTTAATGCATTGCACAACTTTTGCACCTGTGTTGTCAGCAACCCTTAATTTCGTTTCAACTTGAATCATCGTTCATCTGCCTTTCAACTTTGATGCTTATTTCGCGCTCGGTGCATGAGACAGGATCTCTTTTACCCGCCAGCGCTTATTTCGGCTCATCGGCCTTGTCTCGACAATGGAAATGGTATCACCGACATGACAGGCGTTCTGCTCGTCATGAGCCATGAATTTCCGGCTGCGATTGATGTACTTGCCGTAGGCGGGATGTTTGATCCGCTGACTGACCAGAACGGTGACCGTTTTGTCCATCTTGTCGCTGACAACAACGCCGATTTTTTCTTTACGATTTGTATACGTCATTTGATTTCTTCCTGTTATTTGCGCAAACCGCATTCATATTCCTGGAGGATGGTCTTCAACTGGGCGACCTCCCGCTTCAGATAACGAAGCCGGACCGGGTTTTCCAGTTGCTGCAGGGCATGCTGAAAGCGCAGATTCATTAACGCATCTTCGTCATCGCGCAATTTGACGATGACTTCTTCTTTTGTCAATTCCTTGATCTCGGTCTTTGATAACATGCCTTTATCCTCCAATTTCGCGCCGGGCGACCATTTTTGCCTTGATGGGAAGCTTGTGGGCTGCCAGACGGAACGCTTCGCGGGCCATCTCGGCGGAAATGCCTTCGACCTCGAAAAGAACGCGACCGGGTTTGACAACCGCCACCCAGAATTCCGGACCGCCCTTTCCCTTGCCCATACGGGTTTCGGCCGGCTTTTTGGAAACCGGCTTGTCCGGGAAGATGCGGATCCACATTTTTCCGTGCTTCCGGACAACACGCGAGATAGCCACACGTGCGGCTTCAATCTGGCGGCTGGTAATCCAGGCCTCTTCCATCGCCTTTAATCCGAAATCACCGTAACTGACCGTTGAACCGCGAAAGGCCAGGCCTTGTCTGCGTCCGCGGTGCTGTTTTCTGTATTTTACCTTTCTTGGCATTAACATAGCTAAACTCCATTCCCCTTAGATTGTCGATACTTCGCCGTTACAGATCCAAACCTTGATACCGATACAACCATAGGTCGTAAATGCCGTGACATCCGCGTAATCAATATCGGAACGTAAGGTGTGAAGCGGAACGCGGCCTTCACGAACGGTCTCTCTCCGCGCCATTTCCGCGCCGCCGAGACGGCCGGCCAGCTGAATGCGGATTCCCTCCGCTCCCTGGCGCATGGTGTTCTGGATACTGCGTTTTAAAATCCGGCGGAAAGGCATTTTTTTGACCAGCTGCTGGGCAATGTTCTCGCCGACAAGATATGCGTTCAGTTCCGGTTTCTTAATTTCGACGACATTGACGTTGACATCGAACTGGGTCAGTTTGCGGATCTCTTCGCGCAGCTGATCAACCTCCTTGCCCTTCGCACCGATCACTACGCCGGGGCGCGAGGTGTGAATGGTGATGGAGATCGCCTTTGACGTACGTTCAATTTCGATCTTTGCGATACCGGCATTGGATAAGCGCTTATTCAGGTATTTGCGAAGCATCAGATCTTCGTTCAGCTTTGCCGCAAAATTACGCTCATCATACCAATTGGAGAGCCATTCCCTTGTAATTCCAAGACGGAAACCGTAAGGATGTGTTTTCTGACCCAAGGTTTACTCCTTCTCTTTCGTATCGTTTTTACCATCGTCTGTCGGAGTGCCAACAACGATGGTTAAATGGCAACTGCGTTTCCGGATCATAAAGGCGCGCCCCATAGAACGGGGACGAATGCGCTTCATGACCGGACCCTGGTCGACAAAGGCTTCCCGAATAACGAGTTCATCGGGATTGACTTTGGCTCCCGCTTCCGAATTCAACAGATTGGATACCGCCGAACGGGTTGTCAGTTCGATGAACTTTGCTGATTTCTTCGGCATGAAGGACAGCATGTTCAGTGCACTGGTGACCTGTTTACCGCGGACCATGTCCAAAACGGGTTTCATTTTTTTGGCGCTTTGCCGAATGTACTTGTTAACTGCTCGAGCTTTCATTCTTTACCTACTCTTGATTTATGACTTATGTCCGCGGAAAGTGCGTGTCGGTGAGAATTCGCCAAGCCTGTGGCCGACCATGTTCTCGGTGACATAAACGGGAATGAACTTTGTTCCGTTATGCACGGCAAAGGTAAATCCGACAAAATCCGGCGTGATGGTCGACTGGCGGGACCAGGTTTTGATGACCTTCTTTTTACCGGACTGCATCATTTCATTCACTTTTTTCTGCAGCGATTCGTTGACATAAGGACCTTTTTTTAATGACCTGGGCATATGTTCTCACCTTTACTTTTTCTTCCGGCGCGCAACAATGTATTTGTTGCTCGGATTTTTTTTCTTACGGGTTTTGTAACCTTTGGTCGGCTTGCCCCAGGGCGTTGACGGATGTCCGCCACCGGAGGTTTTGCCCTCACCGCCGCCCATGGGATGGTCAATAGGGTTCATGGCAACACCGCGGACTTTCGGGCGTTTGCCCAGCCAGCGGTTGCGGCCCGCTTTCCCGATGGTTACATTGGAATAATCCTTGTTGCCCACTTCGCCGATCGTGGCGAGGCAGTTTTCCAGGATCATCCGCATTTCCCCGGAAGGAAGCTTGATGGTCACATATTTCCCTTCTTTTGCCATGATCTGTGCAGATGCACCGGCTCCGCGGGCGATCTGTGCACCCTTGCCGGGCTTCATTTCAATATTGTGGACCTGCGTACCGGCCGGGATATCCTTCAGCGGCAGCGCGTTCCCGCGCTTTACCGGGGCTTCCGGTCCGGAGAGCAACACGTCTCCGACAGCAACGCCGTCCGGACAGACGATATAGCGTTTTTCGCCGTCAGCGTAAACCAGAAGGGCAAGGTTGGCGGAACGGTTGGGATCGTATTCGATCGCATCAACCCGTGCGGGAATATTGAATTTATCGCGTTTGAAATCCACAATACGATAAAAACGCTTCTGGGCGCCTCCGCGCCTGCGCATGGTGATGCGCCCGTTATTATTCCGACCGCCGCTTCCGGGACTGGTCTTGATCAGATTCTTTTCCGGTTCTTTTTTTGTCAGTTTGTCAAAAACCAGTGTGGTTTTATAACGCTGACCCGGAGTGTGCGGTTTGTAGCTCTTTAAAGCCATATCTTTCCTATTCCTTAAACAGCAGTTTCGCCTTCAAAGAAATCAATTCGGTTCCCTTCGGCAAGGGTTACGATCGCCTTTTTCCAGTTGGAGCGTCTTCCTGCCGTCCGGATAACCCGTCCGCCGCTGCGAATGGTCATTGATTTCTCTTTTCCTTTACGATTCATCGTCGCCACATCCGTAACACGAACGTTGAAACGATCTTCTATCGCCTTTTTGATCTCGATTTTATTGGCATCCGGTGATACGATAAAAGCGTATTTGCCCATCTCTTCACCCATGATGCTCATCTTCTCGGTCAATATCGGCTTGACTATGATTTGCTTCTTCATCTGCTCGCGATTCCCTTATTTAAGCGCTTCGTTGAGGATCTCAACGGCGGACTGTTCAATGACAAGAGTGTCGCAATCCATGATTTCATAGGTGGAAGCACGTTCGGCCGGCACGATATATACATTGGGAATATTTCGCGCGGCCAGGTAGAGTTCCTCCGTGAATCCGACAACCAGAACCGTCAGTTTCTTTCCGCTAAGACCAAGATTACTCAGGATCGCGGCAAAGTCACGGGTCTTGGCTTCTGCCAGCTTGAAATCATCAACGATCAGGACCGCTTTTTCATTCACTTTCTGCGACAAGGCAGAGCGGCGGGCAAGGCGCTTTACCTTCTTGGGCAGTCTTGTCGTGTAGAGGTGCGGTTCGGGACCGAAAGCCCGGCCGCCGCCGACCCAAACGGGAGAACGACGGGATCCGGAACGGGCGGTTCCGCGCCCCTTCTGACGCCAGGGCTTTGCACCGCCGCCCCGCACTTCACCGCGGGTCTTGGTCTTGTGCGTTCCCTGACGCATGTTGGCAAGTTCAGCTTTTACAGCAAGATATAAGGTATGCTCATTGGGCTCGATACCGAATACTTCCTGCGCCAGCTCAACCTTTTTGCTGAGTTTTTCGCCGCTGCTTTTATAGACGTCTAACTTCATGACTCATCTCCCGATTTAACAATTTGGATGATGCCGTTTCGGGATCCTGGAACACTGCCTTTCAGTAAAAGGATGTTCTTGTCCGGGCGAATTTCAACAACTTCAATGTTACTGACCGTAACGGTTTCGTCGCCCATGTGGCCCGCCATGCGCATTCCCTTCATAACTCGGGAAGGCGATGAACTGGCCCCGATGGAACCGGGAGCGCGTAAACGGTCTTTCTGGCCGTGGGACTTGGGACCGCCGTTGAAATTGTGGCGGCGGACCGTGCCCTGAAAGCCTTTTCCTTTGGATCTTCCGGTCACGGAAATAATGTCACCTTTTTTAAAGATATCCACATGGATCTCGTCGCCGACCTTGAGATCGTCAACAGTTTCAACGCGGAATTCCTTCAGGTTCCGTAAAACCTTCCCGGCTGCCTTCAGATGACCCAGTTCGGGTTTGCTGACCACTTTTTCCCGAACTTCTTCAAAACCGATCTGGACCGCCGTATAACCGTCGGTCTCCGCCGTTTTGATCTGTGTTACATAGCAGGGACCGGCTTCGATGACGGTAACCGGTATATTCCGGCCGCGTTCATCGAAAATGCGGGTCATGCCTATTTTCTTTCCTATGATTCCGTTCACAGTTTTAACCTTTTCTATTCACAAGAACGCTCCCTGAACCCGGAAACGCCCATGATGTTTTGGGTTTGTCTTAAACCTTGATTTCAATATCCACGCCGGCAGGCAAATCGAGTTTCATCAACTCATCAATGGTCTTGGTCGTGGTATTCAGGATTTCAATAATGCGCTTATGCACCTTGATCTGAAACTGCTCACGCGATTTTTTGTTCACAAAGGGCGAGCGGTTCACCGTTACGACAGAACGTTTTGTCGGTAACGGAATGGGACCTGAAATCACAGCCCCTGTCGCTTTTGCACGCTGTACGATCTTTTCTGTGGATTTGTCCAGCAAATTGTGATCGTAGGATTTAAGCGCAATGCGTATTTTTTGTCCTGCCATAATGCTTTCTGCCTTTATTCAATGATCTCGGTTACTACGCCCGCGCCAACGGTACGGCCGCCTTCGCGGATCGCGAAACGCAGCTCTTTTTCCATGGCGATCGGA
>JAQVTR010000091.1 GCA_028699915.1 Fidelibacterota bacterium | reverse complement strand
TTCACGGTCCTGGACCGCGCGGAAAAACGGCCGGACATTATCATTTTTATCAACGGACTGCCCCTGGTGCTCATGGAACTGAAAAGCTGTTCCCGCGAACAGGCGGACAGCTTATCCGCCTATAAACAGATCCGCAATTATCTGCAGGCCATTCCTTCTTTGTTCACCTACAACAGCCTTTGCATCATCTCCGATATGGTGGAATCCAAGGCCGGCACGATCACGGCCGACGAGGACCGCTTTATGCGATGGAAAAGCGTGGACGGTTCGCGCGAAGAGACACGCAATATCGATTTTGAAACCCTGTTTCGGGGCATTTTCGACAAAGAACGCCTGCTGAACATCCTTCAGCATTTTATTTTATTTCTCGGCACGGCAAAGGACAAGCCGATCAAGATCCTTTCCGCCTATCATCAGTATTATGCCGTCAACAAAGCCGTGCAATCCACCCTGCAGGCCGTGCAGTCCGACGGCAAGGCCGGCGTCTTCTGGCATACCCAGGGCAGCGGCAAATCGCTGTCCATGGTCTTTTACACTGCCCTGCTGGGGAAACCCCTGAACAATCCCACCATCGTGGTCATTACCGACCGCAACGATCTGGATGATCAGCTTTTCGACACCTTTTCGAAGGCGGCCGCGCATTTGCGGCAGATCCCCGTGCAGGCAGACAGCCGCGCACACCTGAAAGATCTGCTTGCGGGCCGGAAAGCCGGCGGCATTATTTTTACCACCCTGCAGAAGTTCGAAGAAGATACCGACATGCTCTCCGACCGGCGCAATATCATTGTCATGGCGGACGAGGCGCACCGTTCGCAGTACGGACTGGAAGCCCGGGTGGACAGCGAAAGCGGCCGTTTGCGCTACGGCATGGCAAAATACGTCCGCGACGCCCTGCCCAATGCCTCCTTCATCGGCTTTACCGGCACGCCCATCGATTCCCGCGACCGCTCCACGCAGGAGATCTTCGGCGAATATATCGATGTGTACGACATGACGCAGGCCGTGGAAGACGAGGCCACGCGTCCCATCTTTTACGAAAGCCGCGTGATGCAGCTGAAACTGAAAAAACATATTCTGGACAAGATCGATGCCGAATACGCCGCTATGGCCGCCGAAGCCGAACCGCACCATATCGCCCGCTCCCAGCGGGAACTCGGGAAAATGGAATCCATTCTCGGCGCACCCGAAACCATTGAAGAACTCTGCAAGGATATTGTCGGGCATTATAACGACCGCCGGCATATCCTGGCGGGCAAGGCCATGATCGTGGCTTATTCGCGGCCGATTGGTATGAAAATCTACAAAAAATTACTGGCGCTGCGTCCGGACTGGAAAGAAAAGCTGGCCATTGTGATGACCCGCGGCAATCAGGATCCCGAGGAATGGTACGACATTATTCCGGAAAAACGCGGGCGCGAAAAGCTTGCCTTGCGCTTCAAGGATCCGGAAGACAGGCTGAAGATCTGCATTGTGGTCGATATGTGGCTGACCGGATTCGATATTCCCTGTCTGAACACCATGTACGTGTACAAACCCATGCAGGATCACACGCTCATGCAGGCCATCGCTCGCGTCAACCGCGTGTACAAGGACAAGGAAGGCGGTCTGATCGTCGATTATGTCGGCCTGGCATCCGCACTGAAGCAGGCGATGAAAGATTATACGCAGCGCGATCGGAGCCAGCTGGAGAGCAACGATATCGGCGAGAGCGCTCTGCCCAAATTCCGAGAAAAGCTGGAGATCTGCAGCGATCTGATGCACGGACTGGATTATTCCGCCTTTTACGGACACAGCGATCTGGCGCGGGCGCGCTGCATTGCCAACGGCATCGATTTTATTCTGGCGGATGAAGAAAAAAAGAACATCTACCTGCGTGAAGCCACCGCACTCAAACAGGCCGAGACGCTGTGCCGTTCGCTGCTGAGTGAAAAAGAGCGTATCACCTCCGCCTTTTTCGACGCTGTGCGCGCCGGGGTCTCGAAAGTGACCGGCTCGGGAAAACTCAGTGTGCGCGAGATCAACGAACGCATCAACGAACTGCTCAAAGCCAGTATCAAAAGCGAGGGCGTGATCAATGTCTTTGCCGGGCATAAGGAATTCTCCATCTTCGATCCCGAGTATCTGGAAAAGATCCGCAAAATGGAGCAGAAAAACCTCGCCGTGGAAATGCTGCAGAAACTGCTGGCGGATGAAATTCGTGTTTACAAACGCAGCAACCTGGTTAAATCGCAGCTTTTCTCCGAAAAGATGGAAGCGCTCATGCGCCGGTACCGCAACAGTCTGATCACCAACGCGGAAGTCATTGCCGAGCTCATGAAAATGGCCGAAGACATCCGTGAAGCGCACAAAGAAGGCAACGAACTCGGACTCAGCGCCGAAGAACTCGCCTTTTACGACGCCATTACCAGGCCTGAAAACATCAAGGATTTTTATACCAACGAGCAGCTCAAAGAAATGACCCACGAACTCACCGAACAGCTGCGCAAGAACCGGACCATCGACTGGCAGCTCAAGGACTCTGCCCGTGCGCGCATGCGCTCCATGATCAAGCGCCTGCTCAAAAAATACAAATACCCGCCCGAAGGCCAGAAAACCGCTCTGGAGCTGGTCCTGAAGCAGGCCGAACTCATGAGCGAACAGATCACTGTTTACGACATGCCGGAAGCCCTGCCTCTGGCAGCGGACGGGGAAGGGGAGTATCGGCTGTAGCTGCTGCAGGGGTGTTTCAGCGATTATTGTTTTGTGTATTTACCGTTGACCATCATTACTAAAAGAGGTAATCATCATGTGCGAACTCCTGGGTCTTTCATTCAACAAACCCGTTGATATTCAGATCAGTTTTACCGGTTTCCGGGAACGCGGACGCATTCACCGGGACGGCTGGGGACTGGGATCTTACGATGCAGAGGGGAAAGCCCACGTTGTAAAAGAAGCGGCCGAAGCGGCCTGGAGCGAGCGTTCCAAGGCGCTTGCATCCGATCTAAACAACAGATCGGAGATCTATATCGGTCATGTCCGCATGATGTCAAGAGGCGAGAGACTGTTGGAAAACACCCATCCTTTTCAGCGGGATCTGAACGGGAAAGATCATCTCTTTGCTCATAACGGTACACTGTCGGGATACCAATCTTATTTGCCTCTGAAATCTTTCTTTCCCTGGGGCAAAACGGATTCCGAATGGGTCTTTTGCTACCTGATGGATCAGCTCAACCGGGAAAATCTGAATTTCAGCAAAGCGGAATCCTATGAACAATTGCTGGACATTTTCCGCCATATCAATGCCACCGGCAAATTCAACTGTCTGTTTTCGGACGGTGAACGGCTCTTTGCTTATTTCGACCGGCACGGCTATAACGGTCTGTATTATACAGAACGCCGGCCGCCTTTTCACCGTGCCCGGCTGCTCGATAGTGACTGGGAAGTTGACCTTGGCTATATCAAAGATCCCGGCGAACACGGATATGTGATCGCAACAAAACCCCTGACTGATGAGCGCTGGGAAAGAATGAAAAACGGTGAGCTGATTGTGTTTGAAAAAGGTAAAATGATCTGGTCCAGTGCCCGGGATCTTAATCACCAATAATTATTCTTTTAAACAGCCTCTAAAATTTCTATATTCCAGCAAGTTTAAAACCCCCAAATTGCGGAGAAACCCTATGAACAGTCATTTCATCGACTTTATCATTGGAAATATATTTTCCGAAGTTATTCCCGTTGCCGATACTTTTTTCAATATGGACGGTGTCCGGGTTACGCCGCGCGGGAACGAAGATCCGCCTTCCGATATGCATTTATCCTGCGATTATCCGCTGGAACTCAGCTGGGTCCTTTATATGACCCTGAATATTTACCATGAACACATCACAACGCGGAACCGTCCCGGATTGCTGAGGCTGATCGCGCGAAAAGCGGCT